>VBCG01000181.1:6553-7289 GCA_005881895.1 Betaproteobacteria bacterium | reverse complement strand
CGCCGAGAGATCGAAGGCCTTCGTCAGCATCAACCGATTGTGAGCTTCCGCTGCGGTCGCGTGTTGCGTCGGCAAGCTCATCGCCAGGCGATTGAACCACTGCTCCGTTTCCTCGCGCATCGGTCCGCGCAATTCGCCGAGCGCAATGTCGCCAGGAGGATAGCTGCCGAGAAAATCGACTCGCCGGCTCGCATCGGGTGCGTAGCCTTCGCCCTGCGCCAGGTTCGTTGCAAGCACGATGTCGCGGTGTGTGTCGTCGATCGTGAGCACGCCCTCCGTGCCGACGATGCCGACGTCGAGGCTATACACGGCGCCGGGCCAGACCACGGGCAGCGCCCACGATATCGACGCGTGGTAGAGGCTTCCGTCCTCGAACGTGATCATCCCCGCCGTGGCATCGATGCCGTTGCAGATCGGCCCGAGTGCCTTGTCGATCGAGCGTGCGTAGATCTCCACCGGACGTTTCGCTTCCATCATCCACATGACGATATCCAGCGCATGGGTGCCCGAGATCACCATGGGCGAGATCGTTTTCGGATCATTGGTGCGCTGATAGTTGTCCAGCGCGACGAGGCGGTTCATGAACGCGCGTGACGTCACCATCGTTACGTCGCCGAGCTGGCCGGTCCGAACTTTCTCCTTCGCCGTCAGCCAGCGCCTGCGAAAGCGCTGCGTATACCCGACGACCGCATCGACGCCGGATTTCGCAATCGCCGCGAGGACGCGCTCCGACTCG
>VBCG01000181.1:0-6543 GCA_005881895.1 Betaproteobacteria bacterium | reverse complement strand
AATAGCGACAAGCCGCGCTCGACTGCGGCAAGAATGGGACCGACATGCAGATGCTCGTCCGTCGCGATGATCGCCGCGGTCACTTCTGGTCGCGCGAGCAACTCGCGATAATCGGCGGTCGCGAAATCGGCGCCGATCTTCCCCGCAACGAATTGGGCGCGATCCGGCTTGATCTCCGCGAGTCCGATGAAGTCGACCTGGGGATGCCGCGCTGCGACTTCTCCGCGAAATAATCCAACGCGGCCCGCGCCGATGATCGCAACACCGATGCGCTTCGGATTCTTTTTCACGGACTTCACACGGCTTAAGCGACCGCGCGCACTTTCTTGGCGTCGGCGAGCGGCAACGACATCGGCTGATTGCTCTCTGCCGAGAGGTCGGCCGCGATGTAAACCTCCATCACCATCCGCGCGTGTTCGGGCGTCACTAACACTGGCTTGTCAAACGCGACGGCTTCCAGGAAATGGATCGTTTCGGCGGCCATGGGGCCGGCGTACGTGTGGTCCACCGCTTCGCCGGGCATCGTCGACATGGGCAGGACCATGCCTTTGCTCATCGTGTTCAGGACTACATCGCGATGACTGTCGTCGACCATCACCGCGCCCTCGGTGCCGACAAATTCAATCCAGGTCGTCGAGAAATTCGGATATCCCGGCGGCAACGTCCAGCCCGCGCCGATCACGAACGATACACCGCTGTCCATTGTCACCGTGATCCACTGCGTGTCGGGAATCTGCGCGCCGGTCGTCTCACGCATCGTGCCGAAATTGATCTGCGAATAGACGCGTACAGGCTTGGCCGGCTCCAGACACCACAGCACGAAGTCGAGATCGTGGGTTGCTTCCATTGCAGCCGGCGACAACTTGATGCGGCCGCTGATTTTCTTGCCGAGATTGCGGGTGATGTGACGGCTCACGAGCGCGCTCACGGGCCGGCCGATGGACCCATCGCGAATCGACTTTCTAACGTAAGCGAACTTCGGATTGAACCGCTGCGAGTAGCCGATGGTGAACTTGAGCTTGCGCTCGCGCGCCAGGGCGATGAGCTCGTCGGCTTCGACGAGCGACAGGGCAATGGGCTTCTCCAGAAATACATGCTTGTCGGCAAGGAGGCAATCGCGCGCCATCGGATAGTGCGTCGTCTCCGGCGTAGTCGAGATATAGATCGCTTCGACGTCGGCGATGGCGAGCAGCTGACGATAATCGATTACTGCGGTGCTGGCACCCGTCGCCTTCGCGATTTCGTCGAGGCGCTCGGGCCGTATCTCCGCAACGTGCAGGCTGGACACCAAAGGATTCGCGGCACAGGTTTCTGCGCGGATGCCGCCGCACCAGCCCGTGCCGATGATGCCGACACCAATGCGTTTCATTTCCCGAGTCTCCTCTTATCCATCGCCTGTCGCTCGCGCAACGGCTGCCAGAAGCCTCTCATTAGACCACCGCGAAATGCGCGGCACCAATCGCGATTTGCTATGCTAGACATACGATATCGGCATGCGTTGATCTATTCGCTAAACGGATCGCTCAGCGGAAGGTAGCGAGACAGGTTTTGGGCACACATGCCGTTTTGTTATCGTTGCGCAAAAGCGAGCTGGAAAGGTTCGAGCCCATGGAACTGCGCAGCATCCAATATTTCATGCAGGTCGCGGATGAAGGAAGCATCACCCGCACCGCGAATAAAATTGGAATTGCCCAGCCTGCGCTGACCCGACACATCAAGCAACTCGAGGCGGAGTTGGGTACCGAGCTTCTGACGCGCTTGCCGCGAGGCGTTCGGCTGACGACCTCGGGGCGCGACTTTCTCGACCATGCGCGCGCAATCACACTCGAAGTATCACGTGCCAGTGAGCACGTGCGCGGTAAAGCGCAGGCGCCGCATGGAAGGGTGGTGATGGGCACATCTCCGACGCTTGCGCCGCTGCTGCTGCCGGGCTGCGTCGCGCGAGCGCGGCAGCAGTGTCCGACGGTGACGTTGAAAGTGGTGGAGGGTTTCAGTCCTCACTTATTGGACTCGCTGTTGACGGGGCGACTCGACCTTGCGCTGATGACCAATCCGCCGCGCACGACTGCGCTTACGTTGACACCGCTGTGCTCCGAGCCGTTGGTTGTGCTTTCACCGCCCGGAACCAGAGGTACGCGTAATGCGTTTTCGCTGGCGGAGCTCTGCGGTACGCCATTCATCATGACCGATGGCATTCGGACGTTGGTCGAGCAACAGCTCGCGGGCTTCGGTGGCGGGTTGCGTGTCGAGGCGGTGGTCGATTCCGTCGAAGCGATCCGGCGGCTCCTCATCGCCGGCGTCGGCATGACGATCATGCCGGTGTCTGCTTTTCACGATGAGATCCGTGCAGGGCAATTGATTGCGTATCCAATCGAAGAAGCCAATTTGCACCGCATCCTGATCCTCGCGCGTCCGGTCGCGGAAGCGCATTCGGCGGCGATCGACGAAATAGAGCATATCGTCCGCGGCGAGATGGCGCGCCTCATTCAAGCGGGCACGTTCAGGATGCCCGTGGACAGCCGTCGCAATGGTGTGCCGAAGACGAGCGCGGCAGCCAAGCGCCCGGCGAGGGTCAAGCGGTGAGCAGCGCGAAAGCGGAGCGCTTCACGTTCCTCGTCAACGGCGCGCAGCGAACGCTCGAGGCCGATGGCAAGACGCCGTTACTCGATGTGCTGCGCAACACGCTGGGACTCAAGGGCACGCGCTTCGGCTGCGGCAACGAAGAGTGCGGCGCCTGCTTCGTGCTGGTCGACGGTCACGCGGTCGCATCGTGCACGACGCCGCTGTGGTCGGTCGGCGGCAAAGCGGTCACGACGGTCGAAGGCCTGGGTCGGCCGGAATCGCCTCATCCATTGCAGCAGGCGTTCATCAATGAGCAGGCTGCGCAATGCGGCTATTGCACGTCGGGCATGCTGATCAGCGCCGCCGCATTGCTCAATCGCACGCCAAAGCCCAGCGAAGCTGACGTGAGAATCGCGCTCGACCGCAATCTATGCCGCTGTGGCAGCTACAACCGGATGGTGCGCGCGGTGCTGCGTGCGGCCGAGTCCACAGAGTCGTCGTGAATCTCGCCGTCACTTCAGCGCGCGGCACCTCCTTGCCATTGCCCGGCAGCCTCCGCGTGAATCGGCGTCTCGCGCAGTGGCTCAAATTCCACGTCGATGGCTATGTCGAAGTGTTCTCGGGAAAAGTCGAGATCGGCCAAGGCATCGTGACCGCATTAGCGCAGATCGCGGCAGAAGAGCTCGACCTTGCGCTCGATCAAGTGCGAATGGTGCCGGCGTCTACATTGGTGAGTCCCGACGAAGCGGTTACTTCGGGAAGCCTGTCGGTGCAGGAGTCGGGCACGGCGCTGTGCCATGCGTGTGCTGAGGCGCGCGCGATTTACTTGCACGCCGCCGCGGCGCGGCTCGGTGTGCCGATCGAAACACTCCGCGTCGACAACGGCCGCATCGTCAGTTCGAGCGGCGCGCAGACGAGCTATTGGGAGCTTGCCGATGACACGTTGCTCGACCGAGAGGCAACGGGACAGGTCGCGCCCAAGTCGTCGACCCAGCATCACATCGTCGGTACGTCGGTCGCGCGTCGGGATCTGTCGGACAAGATTTTCGGCCGGCCGTGTTTCATTCACGATCTCGAGTTGCCGCGAATGCTGCACGGCCGTGTTCTGCGGCCGCCGTCGCCCGATGCCACGCTGCTCGAGCTCGACGACGCCAAGGTTCGCGCGCAGGCGAGTGTCGTCACCGTCGTTCGCGATGGTTCGTTCATTGGCGTACTGGCTGAAAACGAAGCGGGCGCCGATGCTGCGTTAAAGGCACTCGCGGCGGGTGCGACATGGCGTCAACGGGCAAGCCTGCCCGACGAAGCGGCGCTCGCAACGTGGCTCGTTGCGCAGGAGGCCGAGACCAGCGTCGTCGACAGCAAAGCTGCGACGACGCGTCGACCGGTCGCGCGAACAATGAACGCTCGCTATTCGCGGCCCTATCTTGCGCACGGTTCAATCGGCCCATCGTGTGCGCTTGCCCAGTTGCAGGAATCCAGCCTACACGTCTGGACGCACAGCCAAGGCATCTTCAATCTGCGCAAGGATCTGGCGCCCGCGCTGGGACTCGCCGCAAATCAGATTGTCGTCGAGCATGTGCAAGGCGCCGGCTGCTACGGTCACAACGGAGCCGACGACGTCGCGTTCGACGCAGCTCGGCTCGCGCTCGCTGTCGATGGCCGCCCGGTGCGCGTGCAGTGGTCGCGCGCGGATGAGCTCGCGTGGTCCCCTTTCGGCCCGGCGATGGTGGTCGATGTGGAAGCCGATCTGGACGACGCAGGCGACATCGTCGCTTGGCGACACACGATCTGGAGCAACGGCCATACCTCGCGTCCCGGGCGCAGCAAGACGCCGGCACTGCTCGGCGCTTGGCACCTCGACAACGCCTTCGAGCGTTTGCCGGCAATCAATCCGCCGGTTGCGCACGGAGGAGGGGCCGAGCGCAACGCGATCCCGCTTTACACGTTTCCCGCGTGGCAGATCGTCAATCATTGGGTCTTGGCGATGCCGTTGCGCGCGTCCGCGTTGCGCTCGCTCGGCGCTTACGCGAATGTGTTCGCAATCGAATCGTTCATCGATGAGGTCGCGACGACGGCCGGCGTGGACCCAGTGGCGTACCGACTACGCTATCTCGACGATCCGCGCGCGCGTGCCGTCGTCGAACGCGCGACAGCGAAATTCGGATGGAGTAGTCGACAAAAAAGCGATGGCATCGGCCATGGCGTCGGCTTCGCGAGATACAAGGGCGGCGGCGCGTATTGTGCTGTGCTCGCCGAGATCGAAGCGGAAGCGGAGATCCGGGTGCGCCGACTGGTGATCGCGATCGATGCCGGTCTGGTCATCAATCCCGACGGTGTTGCGAATCAAATCGAGGGCAGCGCGATCCAGGCGACAAGTTGGACGCTCAAGGAAGCCGTACGCTTCGATCGTGAGCGCGTGACGAGCGATAGTTGGCAGGCGTATCCGATCCTGCGCTGCTCGGGGGCGCCGGTAGTCGATGTTGACATCGTGTCGCGTCCGGATTGTCCTGCAGTGGGCGTCGGCGAAGCGGCGCAGGGTCCGACGGCGGCGGCGATCGCGAATGCGGTGTTCGATGCGCTCGGCATTCGCATGCGGGAATTGCCGTTGACGGGCGAGCGGATCCGGGCCGCGATTGGGTAAGTGTCTAAGGAGCAAACGGCATGCGTAGAAGAAACTTCGTGGCTTCCGGCCTTGGCATGATCGCGGCGGCCGCTGGGCAAGCCGTCGTCTGGACCTTCAGGGGAGATAGCGTCCTTGCGCAACCGGCAGTCACTCAGCCCACCACACGCAACGCACCGCAGGGAAAGTGGGTCAAGCTTGCGCCATTCCCCCAAGCCACCGGCGAATTGCTGGGCGTTGCAATCAACGGCAAGCTGTACGCTGCTCAAGGCCTTCTACCCGGCTTCAAGCCAGCCGGCCTTGTCTACGAATACGATCCTGCGAGCGACGTATGGACTCAGAAGAAATCGATGCCGCATCCCGTTCACCATGCGGCAGTCACGGCACTGAACGGGAAAATGTATTTGTTCGGCGGCTTCGATCTTCCGTCGTCGGGACCGCCAGGCTGGAATCCGGTCAACGATGCCTGGGAATATGATCCAGCGACGGATGGCTGGCGCACGTTGGCTCCGATGCCGACCGCGCGCGGTGGTGGCGTGGCCGCGGTTGTTGGTGGGAAGCTGTTTGTTATTGGCGGAGCTGGACCGACGCCGGATGCGAGTGCTCCGGTGATCCGTCCGCGCCAACCGCAACGGTCGCTGGGCACGGTGGAGGAATACGACCCAGCCACAAACAGGTGGCGCGCGCGTGCGCCGATGCCCACGCCGTGCAACCACATGGGCGGCGAGGCCGTGAACGGAAAGATCTACGTGATCGGTGGACGCCTGAGCGGAGCGTTCATCATCGGCTTCCCTGGAAACATCAACCTGGTTCAGGTCTACGATCCGGCAGCCGACTCGTGGGCCACCAAGGCGCCGATGCCGACGGCGCGCAGCGGCCTCAACACCGCAAATTTGAACGGCATCATCTACGCGGCCGGCGGCGAGGTGCAGAGCGACAATTTCCTGGCGGCGTTTCGTGCGTTCGAAGCCTACGATCCGGCAAGCGACACCTGGTGGGAGTTACCCTCGATGCTCTTGCCTCGACACGAGTGCATCATGGCCGCTTTGGGAAACAGGATTCATGTCGCGGGTGGATCCGTCCAATCGGCCATCGTCCCGCTGCCCAAGGGCCTGAGCTTCGATACCGATTCGCACGAGGCGTTTGAAGTGGCGTCCTAGACCTACTGTGATGGTACCGGTCAGCGGGAGATCGCCTCCATTACCGCGTTTGCCGCGAGCCGGTTCGACAATACGCCGATGCCGTCGATTTCGATCTCGACGGTGGCGCTGTCCTTGATCGAGCCGACGCCGAGCGACGTCCCGCATGCGATGACATCGCCTGGACACAGCGTCATGTCGCGCGAAAGCAGGCTCACCTGC
>VBCG01000115.1 GCA_005881895.1 Betaproteobacteria bacterium | reverse complement strand
TTGTTGCAGCCGACGGCGATTGCGATTGGGCAGAGAAGCATGGCATCTTCCTTCGTTACGACTTTCGCAGCATACGCGCATCGCTGCCGGGATATCGATCATGATGGCGCCGGCCAATGGCGCGCAAAGACGCGTGCGACGACCGGATCCGCCTCAATTTTGGTCAGGAGCCCATGAAACGCGGGCCGTGATTGCGCCAAGTGTTTGCGCGCACCTGACCATTTCGACACGACGCACGCGAGCAGGTCGAGCGACCCGAGGCGATCCCCGCTCAAAAACGGCGTGGCAGCGAAGACATCGGCAAACGTGTCCCACATCTCGTGCAGGCGCGCTCGCGTGCCTGCGCGAATGCGTTCGCGCAACGGCTCGTCGGTGTCGTACAATAACGTTCCGGGAAGTCGATGATGCCGATCGCCGAATAGCAATTTGCGGCGATGTACACGAGGCCGCGGATGACCTGCGCGCGTTTCTCGACGGCCTGCGGAAGCAGGCCCGATTCTGGATAGCGCTGGCCCAGCAGGATCAGGATCGCTGCGCTCTCCGTCAAGATGCCGCCATCCGGCAGCACGACCGTCGGAATCTGCGCCAGTGGATTGACGCCGCGGAGCTCGTCGAGTCCCGGCCCGGGCTTCCAGGACGCCGCATCGACGCCGCGATAGGGCACGCCGGCGATCTCCAGCGCTGCTTCGACCGCGGCCGCGCCGGAGCCTTGCGTTCCGTAAAGTACGATCATCGGTTGTCTCCGGGTCCGACGCGATAAGCGATTGTCGCGCGAGCCGTGCGCGGAGAGCAACCCGTTAATTACTGCGTTGCTGCCGCCCACAGCATCGCCGCGCCGGATACGAGCAGCAATCCGTCCATCAACACGCGAAATCGCTCCACGGGCAACTTCACGACAACGCGTTTCGCGAGAATCGTCCCCGCCATCGGTGACGACCCGGTGATCAGTCCGCGCATTAATGCGTCGAACGGCAGCGCGCCGAGTGTGCGAAACGTGATCTACTTGGTGACGTAGATCGCAAGCGAACCTGCGGCTTCGGTTGCAAGAAAAGCGCCCTTCACCAGGCCGTAGGCTAAGAACACCGGCACGGTGAGCGGCCCGGTCGTCGCGACAATCCCGGTAATGAATCCGACGACCAGGCCGATCACGGCGAGATGCCATAGGCCGAGACGGAGATCGTGCGCGGCGAGCAAACGACGCAGCGGCACCATTGCGATGAAGAATGCGCCGAGCGCCACCTCGACGATTCCGGGCGGTAACACGAGTAGCGTCCGCGCGCCGAATACGGCAGCGGGAGCGCCGGTGATCGAATAGGCGGCGCATGCGCGCCAATCGACGTCGCGCCACCAGACGACGATGCGCGAAAGGTTCGTCATGATCGCGGCGACCGCCATGATCGGCACTGCCTGGCGCGGCCCGAATGCGACGACGAGCACCGGCATCAGCATGATCGACGAGCCGAAGCCGACGATGCCGCCGACCGTGCCGGCGATCAAGCCGACGCCGAGGACGAAGAAATATTCCAAGAATCGACGTAACGCGATGCGCGCTACGCGATCCGCAATCCGACGTCGAAACGCGCCGCATACCCGGGACCGTCTGGGACGAGCGCGAGCGTCAACTCCCTGCCGCCGCTCCGGTAGATGAAATCGGCGTCGTTACGGGTTCGCCGCGTGCTGCCGGCGTAAGGGGCTCGCGCATAGACACGATCGGATATCGCTTCGTCGAAATAGAGCTGCGACGTGAACGCGTAGCCGCGAGCGCCGGCGGGCTGACCGCGAATCTTGAAATGGATGTGCGCCGTCCGCCCCTGGTACCAGCCCGGATAGACCGTGACAAATTCGACGCCGCCGTCGTTGCCCGTGACCTGGTAGCCGCGGAGGAATTTCTGGCGCAGTGTGTTGCGGGCCTGGTCGTCGACGTCGGAGTAAATGCCCGTCGCGTCGCAATGCCAGATGTCGACGACCGCACCGGTGAGAGGCGTGCATGCGCCGTCAGAGATCGTGTGCGCGAACAGGCGCAACTTGAGCGGCACACCGTCCTTGACGATGCCGCTCGTTGGGTCGGAGCGGATGTCGGCGCGGTTCAAGCGCTCGTCGACGAAATACGGGCCTTCGGTCTGCGACGGCGTTGCGACGCACGACAGCCGCGGATTCGTGTCGGCGGCGCGAACGGCGTCGAACGGAACGAGAGAGCATGCAGCCGCGCCGATGAGCGATAGCGCGTCTCGGCGGCTCATGGCATGACCGATACGATAGCGGGATTTATCCATCGGTCACAAACCTTCGACCATCATCAGCATCGTCTTCGCTGCTCTCGCCCGCAACGGCAGCAGCTCCTGATATTCGGGCGATGCATACCAGGCGCGAACCACTGCCGCGCTCGGAAATTCGAGGATGACGACACGCTTCGCATCGAATTCACCTTCGAACACTTCAACCACGCCACCGCGACACAGGTAGCGGCCGCCGTGCGCGGCGATCGTTGCCGGCACGCGCTTGCGATATTCTTCAAACGCCGCGGGATCGCTGACTTCGATGTTGGCTACCAAATATGCGGCCATGATATTCCTTGTCTTTTCACGCGCTCAAATTCTGAAGGCTTCGAGGGTTTCCGGCGCGAACAGTTCCTCGGGCTCGAGTTGCCGGCCCGAGAGACCCTGCTCGTGGTGATAGCGCAGGAATGTCGATAGCGCGTCGCGGTTCCGGTCGAAGCCGTACGGCCAGAAATCATCGCCCATCTCGCGGCGAGCGTCTTCGACATGCGCAGTCGTCCACGGCAGCATCACCTTGAGCGCCGCCGTGTCGTTCAAATCCGCATAGGTCATGCGCTGCGCCGCGCAGAATGCCTTGTACAGCGATTGCGCGATCCAGCGATCACGCTCATAGATGTCGCGCCGGATGGCGACGGTATGCATGATCGGAAAGATGTGCGTGCGCCGATAATAGTCGCGCTCGACCTTCACGTAATCGTCGAACAGCCGTCGTACGCGGCCGTCGCCCTGAAACGACGAAGGCATGCGTGCCGTATACAGCGCATCGATCGTGCCATCCCGCAACATCGCAGAAAGGGTATCCGCCGGGCCAATCCGCTCGATCCTGATGTTCGCCGGCAGAGCGAGATTCAGCTTTTCGGGACGACCGGGCTCTTCCTCGCCGCCTGTGCAATACGTCACTGCGTCGATCGGCACGCTATATTCGTCGGCGAGGATCCCGCGAATCCACACCGGCGCCGTCATTTGGTATTCGGGATTGCCCACGCGTTTGCCGATCAGGTCCTTCGGTTCGCGAATGCCGCTTGCCGAATTGACATAGATGCACGAGTGGCGGAAGAATCGTGAAGGAAAAACCGGGATCGCGATGAACGGTCGCTCGGGCTTCGACAGCGAAACGGCGTACGACGACAGCGACATCTCCGCAACATCGAATTCGCGATGACGGAGCATCCGGAAAAACGTTTCCTCGACCGGCATGTTCAGATAGTTGAGATCGATGCCGTCGGCTTGCGCCGTACCGTCACGGAGCGCACGCGTGCGGTCGTAGTTCCAACACGCAAGGCTCAAGCGCAGCTTTGACATCGTTCGAGTTCCTCTCTCACGTTTCGGCGCATTGGCGCGCGAACGCCGTTTCAATGCCTCGGCGCCTCGGTGCCTGCTGTGACGTCGCTTTTCGCCAGATTGTCAATGATCGCGATCAGCACGCGACGCGTCGTCGCAACGTCCGCAACGTCGATGCCATCGATACCCACCTCATTGACTTCTTCGGCGAGCGGCACGAGCTTGGCCTTCAACTCGCGGCCCTTGGCCGTCAGGTGCACGTAGACATTGCGGCGGTCTGCCGCCAATCGCTGCCGTCGAATATAGCCTAACTGCTCCATCGCGTTGAGCGCGACGTGCGTCGTCGGTTCCATGACGCCCGCTTCCGCGGAAAGCTCGCGCTGCGTCAAGCCGTCGGATTCCCATAGGATCCGCAGAAACGTCCACTGGCCAAATGGAACGCGATGACGGGCGAGCCGAGACTGCAGCGCCCGCACGAACGCACGGCTCGCATCCTTGACGAGATGCGCGAGCCGATCGTTCGGCACAGCTTCGTGCCAATGCCGGACGATTCGCTCCGTTTGGGAATGCTTCACGGGCAGGCGATTTGATGTTGCAGCGCGAGCTCGCGCCGCTCGTTGGCGGATTGCAACAGAGCAAGACAGACTTCGGTCGTCGCAAGCGCCCATTCGCCGCCGTGAAGCGGAGCGCGGCCATCAACGACCGCGTCGTACAGCTCATCGATCACTTCGCGCCGAGGGATCGCCGGCGTCGGCAACGATTCGGTCCGAACTTCCGAGTCGCCGTAGATCAGCACACGGTCCGGCATCGGCCGCAGATCGCCGCGCTCGCAACTCGCCAAGACGAAACCGAAGTGCTGATGATGCGGCGCATGGGTAGTTGACGGCGAGCATTGTGCGCCCCCATAACCGCGTGCGGCCTTGAGCTGCGATTCCTCCGCGGCCGAATTGACGTTCGAGAGCGCGCGGCGTGCGGCACCATGGCGCGACGGGTCACGCGGTTCTCCCATTTCACCGATGTCGCCGCAAAGCTCATCGGAATCGAAATGCGCATAACCGCTGTACGTGAGCGACGCGAACACGCCGTCGTCGAAATGCAATAGCGCTGAATAAGCGCCCTCGGTTGGCCGCGATGCATCCCATGCGCCGGTAAAGGCGCACACGGTTCGGGCCAAACCGCCGGCGAGAAGACGCGCGATGTCGATCTGATGCGCGGCCTGGCTGAAGACGACGCCGCCGCCCTCACGCGTCGACAGTTCCTCCGGTCGCCGCGGTCGGTAGATGAAATCGGTGAAGTTGAGCGCGGTCACCATTCGTAGCGAGCCGACCATGCCCGACGCGATCAGCTTCCGCGTGCTCCGGATCGGCGCATCGAAGCTATGGCTGTGTCCGACGATCAACTGCACGCGCGCACGTCGTGCCGCGCCGATCATCGATTGACACTCGTCGATCGACAAGGCCATCGGCTTCTCGACAAGCACGTGCTTACCGGCAGTCGCGGCGATCCGTACGTGCTCGGCATGGAATTGATGCGGGCTCGCGACGTAGATCGCTTCGATCGAGTGATCGTCGCACAGCGGCTCGATAGAGTCGTATGCGCGAGCGCCGAAATCCGACTCGAATTGACGGCGCGCTTCGGGACGCGGGTCCGCAGCGCCCGCCAGCTCGATGCGTTCGTCGGCGACGAAGGTCGGCAGCATCAACGTGAACGCGCGGCCGAGGCCGACGACACCGAGACGGATCTTACGAATGGTTGTCATCCCGAGTGAAAACGAGGGACCTGCTTTTCCATCATAAATCCAGCACAAGCTCCGCCGACCTCGCACGCGACACGCACACCATGATGTTGTGGGCGCGCTCCTCATCGGTCAGCACCAGATCGCGGTGGTCGGCTTCGCCGGCGAGCAAGCCCGTGCGGCACGTGCCACAAGTTCCGCTCTCGCACGACGACGGAACGCGACAACCATGCGCGCGCAACGCTTCGATAATCGATGTGCCAGCGGGCACGGTCACTACATCGCCGGACTTCGCGAGTCGCACGGCGAATGGCGTGTCGTCGACGCGCGGCGCCGCGAGCGCGTTGGTGAAGCTTTCGAAATGGATCGCCGACGTCGGCCAATGGCCGGTCATGTCGCGCACAGCGTCCATCAGGCTCTGCGGACCGCAGCAGTACACGTGCGTCGCCGTCGGTCGCTCGAACAGCGGCCAGAGATCGAAAGCTCGGTCGAGATCACCGTGATCGTGGTGCAGGAGGACCTTGCCCTCGAACTCGGGCGCCTGCAATTCGGCGATGAACGGCGTAAGCGACGGCGAGCGGGTCAAGTAATAGAGCTTGTATCGCGCAGCGCTCGTCGAATTGAGATGCCGCATCATCGCCATGATCGGCGTGATGCCGATGCCGCCGGCAACGAACAGAAATTCAGAAACATCGGGCGCGAGCGCGAACCAGTTGTCCGGCGCCGAGACCGGCAGCGCGTCGCCTCGACGGACGCCATCAACCAGGCTCTTCGAGCCGCCGCGGCCCGGGTCCTCGCGCTTGACGGCGATTTCGTAACGATCGCGCTCGAGCGGATTGTTGGCGAGTGAGAAGCAACGCGTCCCGCCGTTCGGCAGCCAGACTGTGACGTGCGCGCCGGCTGTGAATGGCGGCAACCCACCGCCATCCGGACGACGCAGGTCGTAGCGGAAGATGCCCGTGGCGATTTCGTCGATGCTCGCCACGCGTAACCACATCGGCTCCGGCGGCGCGGGCGTCGACATCGGGGACTTCAGCGCGTCGCCGTGCCCGCGATGCGGCCGAGCGTACGCCAATCGTCGGACTTCGGGATCACGCCCTCGAACGCGCAAAGCGCCGCATCCGCCTTGCGTACTTCAGCGCCCAGCGCGGTGCCGTCGGCGACGAATCGGCGCGCGGCATCGACCATGATTCGACGGAATTCGACGATCGCCAGATCGCTCGCGCCGAGCCGGTCGCGAGTACGGTCGGTGATCGGTCCCATCGACGCCCACATCGCCATGTCCTGCATCGGAATGCCGCGGATGCCGGTGAAATCGCCGAGCTTCATCGCTTGGCGATCCTGCAGATGATGATTGGCGAGCGTGCGCCGCGGCTCCCAATTCTCGTCCAGATCGATGCCCGGCTGTGCGCCACAGAATTTGCGCCACGTCTCGGTATCGTGACCTTCGCCGGATTCGTTCCACGCGATGAAATGGAACATCGTATGCGTATCGTCGATCGGCACGTTGATGTTCGCGACGTTGTAGACGTCGTTGGGCGGAATCAGCACAGTGATCGGCGCCACGAACAACGTCGTGCGAACGTACTGGTGCGTCGCGGCGTTGAAGATCGGCCGGCGAATCGCGGCGTAGCGAAAGCCGAACGGGGTCCGTTGCACGTGCAGCTTCGGCGCTTTGTCGGTCGACGGTCGAAGCCAGTTCTTGTCGGTGGCCTTGGCGCCGCCAACGCGTGCCGGCCGCATGTCGGACGAATGGAGCGTAGAGCTGTGCGCCGAATCGATCGCGCCTTCGAGGATCTGCGCCCAATTGCACGGGACGACGAATTTGACGACACTGACTTGGGTGCTGTCGGTGGGCGCAAAAGCGGGACGCTCGAACGTCGCAGCCTTGTCGCAATCGCCCATCCATACCCAGACGAAGCCACCGGCTTCCTGGCAGGGATACGCCCGGTGCTTAACCTTCGCGCAAAAACCGCTTTCGGCCGGCTCCGAAGGCATCTCGACGACATTACCTTCGATGTCGAGCTTCCAGCCGTGATACAGGCAGCGCAAACCGTTCTCTTCGTTGCGGCCGTAGGACAGCGATGCGCGCCGATGCGGACAATGTTCGTCCAGCACGCCGAGCCGTCCGGACGTGTCCCGGAAGACAACCAAATCCTCGCCCAGCAGGCGTACGCGTAACGGCGGGCCGTCGGGCTCTTCCACTTCCTCCGATAGACACGCCGGCATCCAGTACCGGCGCATCATTTTCCCCATCGGAGCATCGCCCTCGACGCGGCACAACAAATCATTTTCCTCGGCGGTCATCATGGCGGCGCCTCCGCGCTCGCGCGGGCCGGATACTTAGATGACTAAGTTTATCGCCGTCGCGTTATCGGCGCCACCATTCCGGGGGGCGAAAGAGATCGTCAAGCCACGCGGCGCGGGCCGCCGGGGTCGAGGCTAGGAGGCTAGCTGTCGCGTGCGAAGAACGCGAGCACCCAGAGGATCGTGTGATAAGCGGTGCCGACGATGGCGGCGTAGGCGACGAAGAAACCGAGTAGATCGAACAGCAGCGTCGATAACACCGACGAGAGATGGGTCGATAACTGCGACTTGATTTCCTGCCACCGCAGGCGTTCCGGCACCGGCCGCAATCCCGCGTCGTAGGCGAAATGTGGCCACGTGCCGAAAAAGACCCGGGCCAGAGACGCGACCAAGGGCGCGGTCAGCGCAAGCGTGGTCAGCAGTACGTAGGGATGCGACATACAAGAGAAAGGATAACGACGTCGTGCCGGATCGGCAACATCGCGCTCCACCCTCACCCCGGCCCTCTCCCGCAAGCGGGAGCGGGTGAGGGACTAACTGAACTAAAGGATCCGGTTGTACCAGAACATCGACAGCATTGCGGCGACAAGGGCGAGCGCAGCGGCGACGGCGGAGAACAACGCGCTGACCTCCATCTCCTTCGTTTCCAGCACCATGCGCGAATTCATGCCGTCGTAAATCTTCTTGAGATCGGTTGCAGTGCCGGCGTAAAAATATTCGCCACGCGTGACGTTGGCGATCGTCTTCAGCGCTTCCTCGTCGAGCCGCACGCGCATCGACCAGCCTTCGGAGCCGAGGATCTCGCCGTTCGGCGTGCCGATGCCGACGGTGAAGACGCGCACGCCGCGGTCCGCCGCCATCCGCGCCGACTCGATCGGATCGGGCCCCGTCGTCGTCTGTCCGTCGCTCAGCAGGATGATCACCGCTGAAGTGAAGGAGCCCGGTTGCGCCGGCTTGTCGGCCGCCTTGTCGGCCGCACGCGATTGATCGAGCGAGACGCCCCGCTTGGAATCGCGGGCGGAATCGCCGCGCGGGTTTGTCGCGCGCAGATCGAATTCGACGTCGGGGAATATCATCTTCAATGCAACGAGAATGCCGCTGCCGACGGCCGTTCCGCGCTGAAGCTGGAACCGATCGATCGCGGCCAGCAGGTCCTCGCGATTCTGTGTCGGCGGTTGCACGACGGATGCCGTCGCCGCGAACGTGACGATGCCGATCCGCGTGCTCCGTGGCTGTTCGGCGATGAAGCTGCGCGCGGCGGTCTGCGCCGCGGCGATCCGGCTCGGCTGCACGTCGGCGGCGCGCATACTGCCGGAGACGTCCATCGCGAGAATCACCGTCTCGTGTTGCGACGGAAGTGTCACGACGGCCGCGGGGCGCGCGACCGCGACGATCATCAACGCGAGAGCGACCAGAAACAGCAGCGGCGGCACATGGCGCCGAAAACGGCGGCCCTTGCCTTGCGCTTCCTTGACCATGCTCAAGCTCGCATAGCGGAGCGCAAGCTTCTTCTTCCGCCGCAAGACGACGACGTATGCGGCGACCAGCAGTGGCACCGCCGACAGCAGCCACAGCATCTCGGGCCACAGAAACGTCAGAGATTTCACGTTCGCTAACCGGCCAAATGCGCGGGGAACGTTGCGCCCGCCGCAAGCTGGCTCCGCCGTTTGCGCAGGTCGGCAAAGCGGAGGATCGAATCGACCAGGTCGTCATCGGTGCAAAGCTCGAGTGCATCGACCCCGGCTTGGCGGAACGCGCCACGCAATTCCTTCTCCCGGCGTTCGGCGGCCGCGGCAAAACGCTTGCGAAAGCCGCGATCGTGCGAGTCGACGAAAACCTGCTCGCCGGTCTCGGCATCCTGAATGACGAAGAGACCGAGATCCGGCAGCTCCATTTCCAGCGGGTCGTACAAACGCACGGCGACGATTTCGTGGCGTCGCGCGAGTTGCGCGAGCGGCTTCGCCCAGCCGGGCGCGCTGATGAAATCGGACACAATAAAGATGAGCGAGCGGCGCTTCAGGACATCGGCGGCGGCCCGAAGGAATTCCTGCAGATTCGTCGCCGAGGCTTGCGGCAATGGCGGGCGCGTCAGCATCCGATTCAGTATGTGCAACACGTGACGGCGGCCGCTGCGCGCCGGAATCACGGTATCGAGTCGCTCGCCGTAGAACATCGCACCGACACGATTGCCGTGGCGCGTCAATAACCGGGCGATGACGGTGACGAAATCGATCGACACCGATTGCTTCTTCACTTGCTCGGACCCAAAATCCACCGACGGACTCAGATCGAGCAGAAACCACGCCGTCACTTCGCGATCTTCGTGGTATTCGCGCACGTACGGCGTCGACAGACGCGCGGTGACGTTCCAGTCGATATAGCGGACGTCGTCGTGATACTGGTATTCGCGGAGATCCGCGAGATCCAGTCCGAAGCCGCGAAACAGCGTCCGGTAGTCGCCCTGAAGCAGGCCGTCAAGGCGGCGAATGACCGTCCAGTCGAGCCGCTCGAGCAGCCGCTCAGGATTTCGCGTTTGCACCGACGGTAACATGGGCTTCCAGCGGCTTGTCGGGCGCCGGAATCTTTTGCATGATCTTGAGGATCAGTTCGTCGGCGGTGAGCGCATCGGCCAACGCCTCGTAGGAAAGCACGAGGCGATGGCGCAGCACGTCGGGCGCGAGATCGGTCACGTCCTCGGGAAGAACGTAATCGCGGCCGCGCAGGTAGGCGAGCGCCCGCGCGCCTTCGATCAGATGAATCGTCGCGCGCGGACTCGCGCCATAGGACAGGTAACGCGCCAGCGCTCCAAGACCGAAACGATCGGGAAAACGCGTCGCCGTAACGAGGCGCACCGCGTATTGGATAAGCGACGGATCGACGTAGCCTTTCCGGCATTCCCGTTGCAGCGCGGCGAGTTGATCGGTCGTCGCTACCGTGGCGACGCCGAGCGCCACGCCGGTGACTCTTTCGACGATCACGAATTCCTCGTCTTCGCTCGGGTAGCCGACGAGAACCTTCATCATGAAGCGGTCGACTTGCGCTTCGGGCAGCGGATAAGTTCCTTCGGTTTCGATCGGGTTCTGCGTCGCCATCACGAGGAACGGTTCCGGCACGCGGTACGTCTCGCCGGCGATCGTCACTTGATACTCCTGCATCACCTCGAGCAGCGCGCTTTGCACTTTCGCCGGCGCGCGATTGATTTCATCAGCGAGCAGCAGATTCGTGAACACGGGGCCGAGCGACGTCGTGAACTCGCCGGTCTTCTGGTTGTAGACGCGGGTGCCGACCAAATCGGCCGGCACCAGATCCGGCGTGAATTGGATGCGCCGAAACGTTCCCCGCACCGTGCGGGCGAGCGTCTTGACCGTCAGCGTCTTGGCGAGTCCCGGTACGCCTTCGACGAGCAGATGACCTTGCGCCAGGATCGCGACCAATACGCGCTCGAGAAAATGATCCTGGCCGACGACGATCTTCTTGACTTCGTAAAGGATGCGCTGCATTTGCGACGATACGTCGCCTTGCTCCTGGTCGTTCATGGTGCTCCGCTTGAGTGTGAAGACGAGATGAATCGCTAGAACGGCGACAAGCCGACCGCCGCTGCGGCGTTCTCGATCGGTACCGCGAATCCTATCCCAATGAAAACGTGCTGCTCCGTCGGATTGAGAATCGCAGTGACGATGCCGACGACTTCACCATCCGCCGTGACGAGCGGTCCGCCGGAGCTGCCGGGATTGGCGGCGGCGTCGAACTGGATCAGATTGGTCAAGAGGCGCTTGCCTTCCGGTGAACGGTATTCGCGCTTGAGGCCGGAAATGACGCCGGAAGTCACGGACGGTCCGATACCAAAGGGAAAGCCCACGGCAATGACCTCGTCGCCCGGCAAGAGATCGCGCGTCGAGCGAAGCGTTGCCGCCGGCAGATCATCCGGAAGCGTCTTGGCCTGCAGCACGGCGAGGTCGTTCTCCGGTTGCACGCCGATGACCGTCGCCTCGGATTCCAGGCCGTTCGAAAACACGACGCTTACGCGTTTGGCGCTCGTGACGACGTGCAAGTTAGTGAGGATGATGCCCTTGTCGACGATGACAACGCCGCTGCCGACGCCGCGCTCGACCTCCTCGCCGCCTTTCTCGTCGTCGGGACCCATTGCGCGCACCCGAACCACGGACTCGCGGATCGCGTCATACGCTTTCGCCATGGGCGACGGCAGCGTCTTTGTCTCCAGCGTGTGCAGTACAGCTGCGTCGATATCCTCCTGCGTGAAGACGTGCGGTGCGGGCTTCCACGACTGATAGCCCGCCATCAGGCCGAGAGCGAACAGCACGCCCGTGGCCACCAGCAACGGTCGCCCATAGCGCCCGACGAACCGGCGCCAGCGGGACGCGGGCGGTGGCGGCTGCGGGGACGACGATTCTGTGATTGATCCCTTGTCCGCCTGCGGCGCGGGTGCGGGTGTTTGCGGCCGGCGCGGCTGGCGCGATCGGTCCGAACTACTGTACAACGTCGCTCGTTTCATCTCTGCGGCTCATTCCATCGCTGGCGGCGTCGTGACGGGAACGGCGGCGCCTGATGTCCGCCTGCAGAAGTTTCCGATCTCGACTCAGCGCAATTATCACCCTACCTCATTACAGCCGATGTTTTTTCGTTCGAGTAGGTGCGCATCCACATCGTTCCGTGAAGACGGTCCCGGGCGGCTCGATTCAGCAAGCTTACGCCCGCCGCCGCATTGCGGCATCTTCCCGAGAACGCAAACGTGGCGCCGCGGCGTTATCCGGCCGGAGACTGCGAAGGAATGCGTCATGCCTCGAGCCAAGCGTACGCGGAGAAAACATTCGGTTCGCGCCAGCGTCCAGATCCATCAGCTGTCGAAGGCCGGTACGTCGATCGACTTCTACATCTACGCCGATGCAGAGAAGATCGGCACGATGATCATCGGGCGAGGGTCTCTCACCTGGTTCGGCCGCAATCGAAAGACGCCGATCGAGCTCAACTGGACGCGTTTCGCGCAAATCATGGACGAACGGTACGACGACTAGCAGGCTTCAGGTCGCGGGGGCGCTCGGGCGCCGAATCCGACGTTACAGCGGCGCCTTGTCGGCGTCCGGCGCCGGCGTCACCGTTTCGCCCGCCGGCGGCGTACGCAATTCCTCTTTGCGCTTGCGCTTTTCTTCCTGCTTCTGTTTCTTGGCGAGATCTCGTTGGCGTTTCGCGAACGCATAGTTGGGCTTGGCCAATTGACGGTCCTTTTCCGTGGTTGCTGGGAAAGACAACCACAAGTATGACACTCCAGCGGAAGTCGGCGGGTTCGTGAGGCGTTATTTGAAATTGACGGTCAGCAGCTTGCGACGGTCGCGGCGCGGCACAAGGCCGAAGCGGCCGTAAAGCGCGTTGGCCGGTGCATTATCGGGTCCGACTTCAACGTGCAACGCACGCCGCGCCGCTTGCATTCGCCGATCAGCGCAGTCATTGCGTCGCGGCCGACGCCGCGACGTCGATGTCTTGATCGTACGAAAAGGTCATCGACAAAAGCGTCGCATCCACCGTGCTCCATGATAAACCGCACGGTCAGAACTGCATAGCCAGCGGTCTCGCCGTCATCGAGCAGCAGCCAAGCCGATCCCAAGAAGGGTCGTTCAGCAGGACGGAAAAACTGTTCGTCGCCCAAAGCCGGTCGAGCGGATATCCGGACGCGGCGTAAAACTCGGCCATGAGCTCGACGAGCGCGGGAATCCGCGCGGCCGACGCAAGCTCCGCGGTCGCTGTCAAAACAACTCCGCCAGCACCTCGTTGCCGGCCAGCTCGCCGTTGTCGAACGGGCAAGCGGCGCGCATGGTCGTCTAAGGCGCGCGAAGCGGTAGCGATGCCTGTCCGAACACATACCGCCAGCCGGTCGGCGTACGGACGTAGGTGTCGCTGAACCATAGCTTGTAATCGAACGCCTTGCCCCTCTTCCGTGCCCTTCGCCCACAGCAGCGCGTTCACGACGGCGGTATCGCCCCAAACGTGGACAACTTGATTCGTGTCCTCCTGATGCTCGTACACGGTGTTGCCGCGTGTCTCCTTCAACAAATCGGCTTTCGTAAACGTCTGCCCGCGGCCCGTCACCAACACGAAGTCGTCTGCCAGAATGCGATCCATCGCTTTGGCGTCGTTGTTCTTGACCGCCAATTGATATTGCGTGTCGAGATCGCCAACGATTTTCTTGTCGTCGATATCGGAGGCGGATGAGACGATCGCGGCAACAAAAGCCGAGATCAGCAGCGCGAATGCCGTCAACGGATTTTTGCTCATCACAACCTCATGCGGACTATCGATCTCCTTGTCATGCGCCTTGTCATGCGTCGGGCACGTCGCCCCGGACGAACTCCAAGACATAATAGGTTCTGGGATCGTCACCCGGCGCCTTCTGACGCGCAGCGATTCGCGGCTTCAATCCATGCGCGCACGCCAGATGAATGGCGTCGTTGAGCTCGGGGTAGTTTGCCTTGACCATATACAGCCGACCGCGGCCAGAAAGACGGCTGCCGATCTGCTGGAAGAGTAGCTGGTGGGCTTTGAATTCCGTGTCCCACTGCGCTGTGGCGATGTCGTTGGCAGCGAGCTTGTTTCGGCCCGGCAAGTTGGCAATGACGACGTCGAAAACTTCGCCGGCCGCAACGGCGTCGAACACATTGCCCTTCAGGACCGTTACCTTGCCCTCCAGATTCGTGCGACGAACGTTTTCCCTCGCATTCGCCACCGCCGCATCGCAGATGTCGATCGCCAGAACGCTCAGGGCTCCTTGGTCGGCGGCGCGAATCGCCAGCGCACCCGTCCCCGTCCCGACGTCAGCGACGTGGCTACCGCGCGTGATCTGCATAGCACGCGCGAGCAATTGCGTGTCCTGCTTCGGCGGAAACACGCCGGCGAAAATCTCGAGCTTCCGGCCGTAGAATTCCACCGAGCGTCCTGCCGGAGAATTCGACGCCCATTCCTGCTGTTGTGCTTGCTGACGGCGGTCCACCTCCTCGAGCTGTATCGCAGAGAGCGTGGGGATCCGTATTTCATCCATTCCGCGATTCAACATGGGCTGGGCCGCGCACCGTTTCTATGCGGACTTGGGCGCCCGCTGCGACGGATCATAGAAGAATGTTTCCTCGGCGATGCGGTCACCGTCCCAGCGCTGGTACGCAAGCTCTTCCATATGGGTGTGGGTGCCGTCCAGCCAAACGAAATCAAAAATCCATCGGACGACGACGTAGTCGCCGCTCACGAAAACGGGACGGACACACGCCGATTGCACGGATCGAGCCTTCGCGAGGACCGCGCGCTCGCGCGCCATCAGCAGGTCTCGCCCGATGCGGGGCGGCGACCGATTCTCCTGCATTGACGCATCTTCCGTATAGAACTCCTGGATCGCCTCGACGTGCGCGTTTTGTTCGACGCGCGCGATGAATCGTTCCAGCGTTTCAGCGGTGGGCATGGGACGACAATATGTCGCAATTGGGAGGGCGGAGGTTCATTGGATGTTACTCGTATGGAGAGACGGCGGCGCCCACGTCGTCTGCTGGAAATGGGCGCGCGGCTGCCGCGAATAGCCCGCATCGAGAAAAAGCCGTACGTGCGGTTTGCACCGAACAGCATCCAATTCGGTTCGGTCAAAATAACGCACGGCCAATGTTTCTTCACCGTCGGGCTTCAACGTGCCGCCGAGGATGTCTGCAGCAAACACGGTTGAAACCCACGAGACTTTGTCGCCGTTCGAATAGGTGCTCGCGCACAGGTCCCCGCCAAACACGCCCACGATATGCGTGAGGGCGACGTGCAGGCCGGTCTCTTCCCACATCTCGCGCACCGCTGCGTTCGACGGCGTCTCGTAGGGCTCGATCATTCCCCCGGGCGTCGTCCAATCATTACCTTCAGCATGGCGCACGAGAAGAACGCGCCGCTGATCGTCGAAGGTCAAAACGCTCACCGTCGGGATTTCGACAACCGTGGTGCCGAGCTTCGCTCGCAAATCCCGCATGTAATCGGACATCGGCATGGTTCAAGCAGACGCGGCTGGGATCAACGAATAGACGGCAGCAGTGACCGGAACGCCGCGAATGACGAGGCGATTGCGGGCGAGGCATTCAAACTCGGCGCCCGACTTCTCGGCCACGCGGCGGCTGGCGATGTTGTCCGAGGCAGCGACGATCTCGATGCGCGTGAGCCGTAGCGTTTCGAACCCAAATCGCGCGAGGCACTGCACGGCTGCGCCGGCAAACCCTTCCCGCTGCCGGGCTTGGCGCACCCAATATCCCAGGTTGGCGATACTGTGGTCGCGATTCAAATGATTCAGTCCCGCGCCACCTACATACTGCCCCGCAGAATCGAACAAGCCGAAGTTATATTCTTCGCCGCTGTGCCACGACGCTTGGCACCGCCTCACCCAGACAACGCTGTCATTTTCCGCGTATTCCGCGTGGCACCACGGCATCCAACGGCCGACCGTTTCGAGTGATTCGCTCGCTGCGACGAACAGCAACGGCGCATCCTCGTCGCGATACGGCCGCATCGCGATCTGACGGGACGAAAGCTCGACGAGGGGAACGATGGCGGAGTTCATGCGCTCCGGTCCACGACGACCGCTGTGCCATAGCACAACACTTCAGTGACGCCATTCATCACCTCGGTGGCATCATAGCGAATTCCGACAACCGCGTTTGCACCCAGCTGCTGCGCGTGTGCGAGCATCAATTCGAATGCCTCGCCGCGCGTCTTTTCACAGAGGCTCGTGAAGAGCGAGATGTTGCCGCCGACGAGCGTTTGCAGCGAGCCGCCAATGGTGCCGAAGATCGACCTCGAGCGGACCATGATCCCGCGGACGACGCCAAGGGTGCGCGTGACTTTGTAGCCGTCCAACGTGAATGCGGTGGTGGTCAACGCGTGATCCACGATAGAAACTCCTTGCGCCGGTTGAAATCGGCTCCGTTGATCGATGGCAAGTGGCTTACCTCGAAAACCGGAGAACCGCGCGGGCATGAGCCTTGGCGGCTTCTTCGGCGCGGCTTCTCGGCGGTGAGGTGGTTTCCAACGATCTGAGAAGCTTGCTGGAAGCCGCCGTTATCTCTTCAACCGCGGCGAGGAACGCGCCTTCGTTTGCTTTCGATGGTTTGTTGAAGCCACTCACCTTTCGCACGAACTGCAGGGAAGCGGAACGAATCTCCTCCTCCGTGACCGGCGGTTCGAAATTGAACAGCATCTTGATGTTTCTGCACATGAGCATTGCCTCGATGGATCAGGCCGGAGACTAGAAATCGATTAGAAACGGCGCGGCCAGGAGCAGGACGCCGATGATCGACAGCCAAAGCACACTATCCGTGAAATAGGGATAAACGCACAGAAGCACACCCGCGGCCATGGGGACAACTTTCGTCTGGCGTTTGCCATAAACGAAGTAGCCCGCTCCAATCGCTCCCGCAAGGATGCCAAAAACGAAGCTATTCACGTCTAGCTAAGGCGGAAACGCATCGGTGTCCCTTCAAACGGCGTTCTAGTGTTTATGATGCGATGGCGAGCTGTTCTCGGCATAACCGCGAAGGTGCCAATATTTCGTTGCCTGCGCTTCACTCAAGATCTCGGCTTGTTCGAGGTGTGCCCGAAGATGCGTTTCGCGGATTTCACTTTGCAGCGACGCGATGGAGCGCAGCGCCTTCGCCAGCACGTCGCGAGAAATTGCCTTTGACGCAAAGCGCTCGTCGAGTTTGCGTTCTTCGTCAACCAGACGCGCTCCGAGGGCGCTCGCACGCGTTTGCATACGGTGAAATAGCGTCGCAGTTTTTTCTCTTTGCTGCGGTGAGAGCATAAGCTCGTCCGCGAGATCGAGCACGTGAGCCGGTCCCGGATACCCGTTCAGTTCCGCGGCCTTTGCGAAGCCCATGCCCTTGCCGGCCGCGTAGTCCGCCATTTCCTGGTCAGATAACGCCTTGATGCCGCGCGATTGCTCGGTCACATAGGGCGACGCAGCGAAGCCGATGGCAGGAACTGCGAGAACGGCAATCGCGACAGAGAACAAACCTCGGATCATGAAAGTTTCCTATCGACGCTCGAATGCGACCTTCACGCCAATGCCGAACGAACGACGCGACAACTCTTGTGACTATGCGTCCCCGGTCGGCACGATACCGGCATTTTCCACCATAAGAATGACGGCACGTTCCGGTGCCCGAGTGCGGTGGAGCACACCTTTCGGCACCACAAAGCCCTGCCTAGGGTGAAGCTCAACCGAATGGCCCTCCAAGTCGATCAAGAAACGGCCTTCGAGAACGAAAAAGAATTCGTCGTTGTTGTCATGTTTGTGCCAGTGATATTCGCCTTGCATCACGCCCAGGCGAACCACCGAGTCATTCACCTGGCAAAGCGTTTGGTTGTACCAGCGGTCCGTGCAGGACGCGACCAGGTCCGGAACGTCGACCAGCGCCAAAGGCGGATAGCGAATATCGAGATAAGTTGCATAGGGATAGCTTTGCGCTTCTGCCATGATGCGCTCCATTTCGGTTGGGGAAGAATGCTAACGAGGCTTATCGATATCAGCGACTTCCTTTTGAAGGCGCGATACGCGATCGCGCGCGGCTTGCTTCATGGCCGTGTATTTTTCCGTCACCGATCGCATTTCCATGTCGATGCTTTTCAGCACCCATTCTCTTTGCCAGCCCGCTGCGTCCAGGTTGTGGTAGTTGTAGCCCTTCTTATCGGTTAGCGCCGCGAGCTCAATCTTTTCGGCTCGTTCGTAGCCGCTGATTTCGCGCTCGAGACCGCCGATCTCGAAGGCGATCTCGCGTTTCCGCCGCTCCCGCGCCATCTCGTTGACGTAAGCTTTCAGCCGCGTCAGTCGCTCTTCGCTGCCGGTCACGGGCGGGCTCGCGGCGCTTGTCTCGGGCGATACGACCACTATCGCGGAACCCGCGCCCCGGCACGGCTGATCCTGATACACCGTCCTGCCGTCCTGCACACATTTGTAAATCTCAGCAACGGCAGAGCAGGGGATCAGCGCCGCAACGAGCATTGCGCTTATTTGATGCAACCACGCGCGTTTCATGGGAGGGCTCCCTATTGTCGGATTGCTCGTACCGGATCCCAATTTTGTTGCGCATTAAGCCGCGTTATCGCGATTCGCCTGCTGCCAATCGGCAGCGTACGCAGCGCGGAAGTTAAGCGGCGGCGAGGTGACCGAGAGGTACACGAACTCCACAATACCGCCATTCGAGAGGCCGTGTACTTCGCCGTCCGCGAAACGTACAACGTCACCCTCGACGAAGGGTGCAGTTGTGTTGCCGCCCAGCAGAAGCAGTGCACTGCCGCGCAAAGCAATCCAGACTTGTTCAGAGGTTGCATGGACGTGCGGCGGGTTCGTGGCGCCAGGCAACACCGTGACTCGCGTTATCGTTACGCGTTGCGACGTCGAATTTTCTGGAAAGAGCAGTTGCTCCGACACGACCCCAGCGTTGGCGAACGATGCGATGTCGGCCCCGCGAATGATTTCCATGGATCGCTCCTGGCGTTGCGTCTCAGTGGATTGCTTCGCGCAACGCGGCCCGCGCCAAGATGCGCGTCGAATCGAGGACCGGAAGCGGCGAATCGGCGGCACTGATCAGCAACGGAAATTCTGTACAACCCAACACGACCGCGTCGCAGCCCCGCCACTTCCCGGCGGCGATCACATCGCTGAAGTACGACCGCGTGGATTCGTTGAACTGACCGTAGACCAGCTCATCGAAAGTCAGCGCGTTGATTCGCTTTCGATCCTCGAGAACGGGTATCTCGTGGTCGATTCCTCTTGGCCCAAGCTTCGACGGGTATACAGGGCTCTCCATCAAATACTGAGTGCCGAGAACGAGGACGCGCTTGAAACGCCGTTCGACAGCGACGGTCGCGACCTCCGTCGCGATGTGCAGCCACGGCAGCGGCGATTGGTCTCGCAGGAGATCGATCGCTTGATGAACGGTGTTGTCCGGGCAGACCAGCAAATCCGCGCTGCTCGCCTGAAGTTTGGCGGCTGATGCGAGCAACAGCTTGGCCACTGCGTCCCAATCGCCGGTTTCGATGTGACGCATATAGGCGGCGAGTGGATAAGTATGCATCGTGATTTCGGGATGCGCATGCCGACCGAGAATCTCGGCACCTTCGACGCAGATGGCTCTATAGCAGAGGGCGGCACCTTCTGCGCTGACTCCGACGATTCCTATGTGCTTTGGCATTGGGCAAAGTTGACCGGCGGAAAAAAAACGTGCACGGCGCGCTGCGTTGGATTTGGCGGAACGCGGTTCCGACGCGGCCTGACGTCTCATCTCCAGTATTTGAGGAGAACAAGAAACGCGATGTAATGCGTCACCAACAGCGCAGGAACCCAGAACGCGGGTATCCAATACGCCGGCCCCATGAATGTGGACGCAGCGTAATAGGTCGCGAGCGCAATGGCTACAAGGAGGTCGAGCGTCCCCTCGACGGAGAAGAGCCACACCATAAGACGCGCCCCACGCATGTTTCTCGCCACCGCCGGGATCGCGGCGATTGCGAGAAGAGCCGCAAGCAGATCGCCGAACGCCGCCGGATACGCAAACTCGGCAGGGATGCCGGCGTAGGTAGCGCCCGGCGCGAGGAACATCAGCCCCAGGTGTCGGAAGGAATGCAACAGAAGAATGGGCAGCAGCATCGTCGCGGGCTTCAGTTCGCCGAGTCTCGGCAGCAGGTATAGCTTGGCGGCGATCCAAAATGCGAGCGTACTGAAAAGCAGATTCGCGGTGAGAATGTTCATGGGCCCGCTCGTAGGCGATCCTGGCGCAAACCGTTAGCCGGGCTGTGGGCCTTCGTATCCCTCGATGACGATGAGATCGATGGTCGAGACCGGCTGGCGGAGTTTGATCGCCTCCTGGTATTCGGGCGACTTCCAGCAATCGAGGGCCGCCTGATAACTTGGAAACTCAATTACCGCATTGCGGCCGCGACTTGCCCCCTCGGGGTTCTCGAACCGGCCGGCGCGTACCAGGAAGCGCGCGCCGTATTTGCTTAAAGGCGCGGCATTGGCGGCGACGTAGGCCTTGTATCGTTCTTGATCCGCAACGTCGACGCGTACGATCCAGTAGCCTTTAGCCATCATTTCTCCTTTGCGGTTGAGTGGCTTACTTGCATCTCACGGAGACGTGCTCGCAAAGTACGATTGGTCCCGCGCGACGAACGAAATCGGTTCGATTCTCACCATCAGCGTGAGACGGTCGATCACGTTGACGCGAAACCGAGGATTCCACATCGCTTCATTTTCGCCAAGATATCGGCGGAGCAACCGATGAAGCCGGAACCGATCCAACGGGAGCACGGTCGCGACACCGCGAATACCGACATGTTTCAGCACGCCACGTTGAAGATCGAAGTCGACGACGCCAATGGCGCAGCGCGGGTCCATTTGAAGACGTTTGGGAAAGCTGTCGCGCTCATTGCCGACAAGCCACATCGCTTGGTCTTCCCACAGGAACCAAACCGGCGACTCACGCGGACCGTCGGGGGATGCTGTGGCGAGATGGGCGACCAGCGGCTGCTCCAGGAAGGCATCGACGTCGAGCTCGGTATCCACCTAGGAACCGCTCGTTATGGCACGGCGCACGAGCAAGCCGAGGAATAATGCAACGAGGAGTGCTCCAATACCGAAGGCTCCGCGACACAACGCAGTGCAATCGATTGGACAAAGGGGATCGACATTGAGCACGCTCGCTCGCCCGGACCGAGCGCGATCCATAGGCTGACGACAAACAAAGACAGCGTAGCGGCAATGCCGAGCCAGCCCTGAAGCCAATTCATTTCAACCGCACCCGCGAAGAGGCAAAGTCCGGCTAAGACGAACGCGGACGCGGCCACATAAGCGACCCAGGCGGGAGCACGAAGACCCTCGGGATGCAGACGGATCATGAACGCCACGAGCAATCCGATGGCGACTGCCGCAACTGCGCCGATCAATTGTGTTCGTCGGGAGACGCTTGCATTGAGCATGTTGTTGGTGTAACGCAATGATGAGGACTCTATTGAACCTTATCGCAGCCCACACGCGTCTTCTGGTTTATTTTGCCTTCGTGAAATCCATAATCCAGTTGGTCTCCCAACTTGTTCCCGCATCGGGCGAGAACGCCTGCTCCCAGTGGGGGATGCCTGACGTTTTTGTCCAGAGGTAGCGGACGCGAATGGGCTTCCCCTTGAAGGCGTCTTCCACATAGAACTTGCCCACACCGTTCTCGAAGCGGCCGACATCAGGTTTCATGATTGAAAAGGGTGGATGCCACCGCTTATCTCGAATTGGCTCAGCTGGAAGGGCGGTCGGAAATTAGACGCGCATAGTTGGCCATTGACCGCCGGCACCTCGTCATCTGACGAGACAATGCCGTTACGGCGATCGAGACCGCTTCCCGCTCTCGCCCCACGTCAACGAGAGCAAGGGCGAGAGCGGCGCTGACGGCGTCGTCCAAATCATCGGACTGGCGTTCGCGCTCGGCCATCAGCAAGGGGACGCTCTCCGAGGCTTGGCCGAGGTTATGGAACGAGCTGGCCATCTGGTTCCGATACAGCGGCACTGCAAGGTCGGAGTGACCGGTCGAGTCGAACGAGCCCGCCCGCTCGAATGCCGCCACCGCACTGTCCGGGGGCAACTCGGCGACGAGGAATTCCATCTTGCTCAGGAACGCTTGCTCGCTCAGCTGATCGATCGATGCCCACAGATCCGCCAAGCGCTGTTCCCATTCCATGCGTTGCTCCATGCTGGTTCGTTTCATCGCAATAGTCCTTCGTGGCACGGCCGGCATTCCCTTCGCCGCACGTCGCGGCAATTTACTGCGTATGACGCGATGCCGCCAGCCACACCACAGCAATAGCAACAAGAGAACGAGAAAGACGCCGTAGACGACGATGAAGCACCAATCAGCGGGACCGGAATGACCGATGGACTCGATGCGATAAGTGGCTTCGACCCACGACCAAAACGGATAAAGGAGCAAGGTGACGATGAATGTCGCGGGCACCGCCGCCAACGCGAGAGCGACACCAGCAATCAGAAATTTAATCCAGCGCGGCACTAGACCAAATCGGTTCTGCCTGCGAGCCACTTGAATGCGGCTGTCTCGGAAATATGGAGCCGCATATTCACCGAAGCTCCTTCCGAATGACGAGTTTGAGTCCCGACCAAACCTCGCTGATCGCGCAAACCTTGATGTCAACGAAGCCCAATGGCAGCGCCATCTGACGAATAGTGTCTTCGGTGATATCGGTTAGGACCTTGGCCGCTTTCTTTGGCCAGGAGACCCAAACCATCGCGTTTGATCTCAACTGTTTGCGGAAACTCGTAACTTGCTTCTTCAGGTCTTCGTTCTGGGTGGCAAAGACGTGGACGATGTCGGTGGTCCACGAAACGCTCTCTTTGAACTGAACCGCGCTTGGCAGCGGTTCCAGAAGCTGCAGGAAAATCTCTCGCGCCCCCAGCCAGTAGCACCCGGCTTGATTCTTTGACGCTGAGTTTCTTCGCAAGCGGCGTGCCCGATTAACCGACAATGCGCGGCTTCTTGCGACTAGCGAAAACAAGCTAATGATCCATCCGGATTGGACACGCGCGCTCCGCATCATTTTGACTGTCCAAACTCCGGATCGTATGTCCTCGGCTCAACGAGACCAGGGCCGATTGAAGCGCGGTAGAGCACGCATGCACGCTCAAAACAGTGTGCAGATGATGCGGAAATTCACCGCGAACGTACCCGCTAGCCACCGTGCAACCGAACGCCGCGAATCCAAGCCCCAGCGCGACGCGGCCGAGAATCGTCACGCCGGTACGAAGGGCAAGCGGCGCGGCAAACAGCATAATTGGACATGCGATTCCAGACCAGAAATAGGCGTCATTCCCCCATTGACAGGACTTGGGCGCGGGTACGAACGCGAATGCGAACAGCGCTCCGCACAATCCGGCGACGGCGACAACTGCTTGCGCTCGCCGATTCAATCGTGCCCTAGCGCTCGTGAGGGGGTATGGCTTTGATTGCGGCCGCGAACCGAGCATGAACTTCCGCGTCAACCGGCTTATGCCGGACCTTGGTGCTCGCGGGATCCTCGCCAAGGAAGTTGTCGCCTTTCCAGTTCTTCGCCGGTCGGATGGGCCTTGGAACGAATCCCCCGCCGCAGTTCGGGCACACGTTCTCCAAGACGTTTTCGACGCACGTCGCACAAAATGTGCACTCGTAGGTGCAAATACGCGCTTCAAGCGAGTTGGGAGGCAAGGCCTTATTGCAATTCTCACAAGTCGGTCTGAGCTCAAGCATGCGCCCCCTTCTTATCGGTGACGGCTAACAAGGCCTGGCTTCGAAGCTCGCAGATATAGAAGATCGACGGAGCCAAGCAATTGATAGCGATAGCGCCGTAGTAAAGACTGGATAACGACTGGTAGAGTGGGAAATCATTCGAGTAGATGATGATCACGAGTAATAACACATAGATAACCGCGGCGCCGACGACAGTGGCGACATTACCATTTGCGATTGCTTCGTCGACTTATCAGGAGCGAGGTCAACGCCAAAAGCAACGAAACAACGTAGACCGCGGCGTAGTTCATGATTTCCGCAAAGGCTGCGCCGATAGCCGCCCCTTCATTCGAAGCAAGTACGGAAGAGGCGACGAGCGACGCGACAATACCGAACGAACGAATCATGACCGCGACGACATACGCGCACGCGCCGTTTCGAGACGACCTTTCGCAGAAAACGCCGTCGTAGCCCTGGCGAGACCAAAGGGCGGCATGTTGTTGTAGATACACTCGAAGTCGCCGGGTCTGACACGGTAGGTTTCGTGCCAAATTCCGACGTCGCCATTGCTTGCAATGGCACGATTGAAGGCTGCCCAAGCAGGACGGTGGCGCCGCGCAGAATCTTTCGCATATCGCTCCAAATGTTCGAAGGAGCGCCAATATTGCAACGCAATGGTGGTCTTGCCGATCCAGGACTCGGCGCCTAGAAAACCAGAATCTGGAATGGTCTTCAATTCACGAAGCATGCGTGGCATGGCGAGCGCGACGGGAAGCCATTTGTGGATCTTCCAAATGCGATTGATCCGCATGCCGATGAGGAACACGACGACCTCGCCTTCGACTTGGGCGGTCAATCGATCAGCGATCACTTTCGCCATGAGTTAGAAGCGCAACTCCATGAACACTGCGCTTGAGCGATAGGTTTCTATCTTCTCGGCAGGCTGGTACGCGTTCATGCTGCTCTCCGCATAGGGCGTGATCTCCACGAAGCCGATGGACCTGTACAGCGCATGGGCTACAGAAAGCAACTTCAGACTTTCAAGTCTTACGGCTTCGTACCCGATGGCCCGTGCGTCGGTCAGGAGCCGCCCGATGAGCCGCCGGCCTGCACCGATGCCTCGCGCGTGCGGCTGAACGTACATCCGCTGGACCTCTGCGACCGTTGGTGTAAGCCGTTTTAGGCAGCCCACTCCGATATACGTGTTGGAGTGGCGGATGACGTAGAACCTGCCGTCTGGAGGATAGAACTTCACTCGGTCTTCGAGATCGGACGTGACCATTGCATCGACATCAAAGGAGAGCCCATAGCTTGTCGCGGCGGAACTGGCGATCCAGCGCAGGTACTCTGCGATCAAACTTCGGGCAGCATCTCGCGCAGAGGCGTCCTCGACGGGGAGAAGTTCAACTCCGTGCTCTGTGTGGCGCGAAGTCATTTTAGGAGGGCCGCTTGGTAATTCACCCGCGAAGGCGGACACGAACGACGCCGATGACGATGCAGATGAGCGCGGGCCAAAACGTAAAAAAGAACAATAGACCTGGACCGATCGGATTGGGATTTGGATCCGGCCACAACCCGATGGCGGCGGCGACGATGATGAACAAGAGTGGACCGGCGCCGACGAAGAGCAGCACCAGACCGGTCTTGACCCATCCGGATTGAAAATACGCGCGCATCGAGCAGGCGTTCGATCAATGGTAGCGGTTTGAGCGGCTAACGGGATCTGGTTAGCCGGCGCGTCGGTTGAGCGCGCGGTTAGTACGCGCTTTGAACGGCTCTACGTTCATCAGTTATCATCCTGTCGAAGGCGCTCGGGCGGGTTCGCGACCCCCACGCTTTGATCACGGCATTCACGTTGACCTCAAGGGCTTGAATGGTGTCGATCTCGATGTCATAAGTGCAAAAAGTGTGGACTACGCTGTAGTCTTGGCGGGCCTCGCCCGGCCGCCGGTCGCCGCGTTGCAGTTCGCGCCTCTCAAGCTCAGATAGGGCACAGTGAAGCCCAACGAAGAATACGTCAAAGGAGTCGAGAAGCCGCACGAGGCGGCGCATCCACGCGTTGGTCTCAATGATGTGTTCGACGATGAGGTTATTGCCGGCTGCCGCGAGCGCCGGTAGGCAACCGTGGAAGCCTTCGAAGAACGCGGCTGACATCTCCGACCAAGAAAAATCCCCATTTTCGATACGCTGCGTGGGCAGGACGCCGGAATTGCGGAAATGATCGATTGAGAAATGCCACAAGGGCTCTTCGGCGCTCGCTTGCAGAGCCCGGCACAGAGTGGACTTCCCCGAGCTCGATGCACCGTTTACGAGGATGATCTTTCCGTTCATTGCGAATCTGGCAAGATTAGTTAGATACCGCTCCCGTGAATCTCAGTTCTTCCTCTTGCTCGATGCTCGCCGGAATTCCCTTTGCCTGCTTCATTCCATTGTGACGCCGGCGGTCTGTCGCACAGGGATACTCGATAGATCGACGTTGTGAAGACAGAAGACATTGACGCCGAAGTAGTCGGGCGTCACGCGCTTGCGGTGAAAGGGATAGATGCCGCATGTCTTGCAGAAGAAATGGCGCGCGGTCATTGTGTGGAATCGATACTCGGTCAGCGAGTCTTCGCCAGAAAGCAGGCGGAACCGGCTTTCGTGCACCTTGACCATCAATGCGTTCTTGCGCCGACAAATCGAACAGTCGCATGTCGTCAGCTCGGGGAAGTCTGTCTCGATCTCGAAAGCGACCGCGCCACAATGACAACTGCCGCGATACCTTTGCATTGGACGGCTGTCCACTGATCACTCGACTATGCCGCCGACGAAGGCGACTTGATATTGAGTAGCACGTTCGCCGCGAACAGCACCAGGCCAACGATCACGGCAACGGCCGAGACGAGGACTAACACGAACACCGATTCGGTTCCAGTAAGCAAGAATCCAAGCCCGACCATGAACAGCGGCAAGACGCGTGGTCGAAGCGGCTGGATAGAAGTGATACACGAGTCCGGCGAGCGCGAGCGACGCCCATCCAAGCAGCAGCACGTGTGCGTGGACCGGCACAAGTACAAACTTCTGCGTGAGGCCCATCGTGAAGCCGAGCAGTGTGCCCATGACGAGATAAACAACGGCGATCTTGAGAAAGCGCAGACCCATATTTGCTCCTGGTGAGGGTGATCAAAAAATCGGCATGCAATGCTTGGTCACGGGCAATTGTAAAGATAACTTCACCATCGACGCGCGCCACAAGAGACCACGCCGCCCAGATGTTTCGACTAACGAGTCACCGCGCCGTCGCTGTCCGCCAGGTGCAAGGTGCAAACGGCAGTTAGGCGGGTCGAGCCCGGAACAGTCGTGCTGAACCGGTCGAACTGGACTGGGCCGGGCACGGATGTTCAGACGGGTACGGTGCGTAGATCACGAAGGCACTGCACGGCGAGGGCGCATTCGGCTGACCGTGCGTTAGTCTGCTCTTTTGGGCTCCTCATCTGCGTGCCTGTCGATGACCATGAGCAGCGCCGGACCGTCTGGCGTAACGATGTTACTGACTGCATGGAAACCAGCCTTTTCGTAGCAACGAATCGCTTGCGCGTTCGTGGGATCTGGATCGGTTTGATCGAGGAGGCTGTTTGCGATCTCGGCAAGTATTTCTTCGTCGGGTTCTCGAGGTTTACGCCCGCGTCCCCTCCGCCCCACCACTGCGCGACATGAGGTCGGTGAATCCAGTCATGAAGCATCGGCAGATCGGCCTCGCACAAGGGGCGGAAGGTGATGGTGAGGCCGATGGCGGTCACGACGAGGGTACGAAGGCTGTATCGGCGTGTCCGGTTGACGCGTCGTTGGGCATCATTTTGCAGAAGAGTCGGATGGGCGTCTGCCGTAATTGACGGCGTCACGTACTTTCGCTGGAGCGCCCGCAGTAAGTGGCCCGTCCGGGCAAGCGCCCAGTGCATCATTCACAGTGGAGAAGGCCAAGCGAAACGCGACAAACACTGTGGCATTGAGGTCATTCCAGCGCCACGGAGCCGGTCGACATCCTCGGCGGTGACTGCATTGGGCGCGCGCACGACCTGCCCGGCCCATGTCGCGAGCGCGCTCTCCCGGGCGCTTAGGGCCGAGGCTTCCTTGCGCTGAAGGACCTCGGCGGCAGTCGTCGGATCTGTTTCAGCGGCCAACGTTGTCCCCCAGGCCAGCGCGCAATAGGAGTCGCCCAAATTGGCCGCCGAGGCACAGACAAGAATCGCGCGTTCGCGAAGTGAAAGTCCGGCTTTCTCGGTCAGAAGCGCGCGCGCGTTCAAGAATGCATCGAATACATCCGGGCGCCACGCCCACAGTCGCGTGAGATTGCTCACGTATCCGTCGTCGGTGATGTCGCGTGCGTAGTGGGCTGAACTTGCTTCGCTGGGCTTAGGCGCAGACAAGAACATGAGATCTCCTCTGAGGCTTGGCGCGCATCCGCCGTCAGTAGACACCCTCAATCTCGTTTCGGATTGCGGAAAGGAAGCCAGCGCGGAAGCATCGACAAAAGCACGTCGTCCTTCAAGACAAAGTGATGATAAAGGCCCGCGAGCGCGTGGAGTCCCGCAATCCACAGGATCGTATCGCCAAGCCATGTGTGGATACGCGCGATCGTCGCGCCTGTGTCGTGTGAGAGCACTACCATGGGTGGAATCTCAACGCCGAAAAGCAGCGTGACGGGATGTCCCTCGAGCCACGCGCCGGAAATGGCGGTGAGCGGAACCGAGAAGAGAAGCAGGTAGAGCGCAACTCGTATGACCTTGGCGGAGATACCCATCCAGCGCGCCACCTGCGGAGGGTTTGGTCGCGTGTCGACCATCCGCCACGTTAAGCGTATGGCGACGATTGCGAGTACGGACAAACCCAATGTCTCGTGGAGTTGCCGGTCGAAGTCGCGGGCGGGCGAGTATACGCGCTGCTCGGACCCACCCGGGCCATAGATGAACGCAACCAAAACGAGCACAGCGGTGACCCAATGTAAGGCCTGGGCGACAGCACTGTAGCGCGCGCCCGAGCGGCGCGTTCTATCGTTTCCGTTCATGGGCTCGAGAGTTCGAAGTGTTCACCGCGCAAAGATCTGGTACGCCATTGGCTAGAGAGTGAGAAGCGTGGTTAGGCGGCACATGCAACTTACCCAAAAAAGCAGCAATACTCATCGCGACCGACTACTTCGAGGAAAGCGTGCAAACTGCGCACTTCCGGGGCCGGCTCGTATCCGTGCCACTTGAGATCGCGCCGCATCCAGAACACGCGCCAAAGATTTTGCGTCCGAACAAAAGTCGTTTTTGCGACGGGGTGCTCCATTTTCTCCTTCGGATTCTGCCAGTCCGGCCGAATCTCGAAGATCTCAATGCTGTGGCCGGAAATTCTATAGCCGAAATCAAGCTCTGGCCGAATGTGTGGCGGAGGACGACGCCGCTCCATAAAGTTCGCGAGATCGCGCTCGATACGCTTTCGCTCGATGTCGTTAAATGCCACAGATAGCCCCGATCGAGTGCCGCCTAACAAGACCAAGTTAACCGGCCGACCCTGCCGGGGGCGACACAAGCGCTTGCTATGATCGTTGGACCAACATTAAGACACCCACAATAATGAGTATCAGTGGCCACCATTGATGGAGGAAGGGTCCGATTCGTGGAACCCACCCAA
>VBCG01000114.1 GCA_005881895.1 Betaproteobacteria bacterium | reverse complement strand
CGCGCCTCGCGCGAGCGCATGCCAATCGGTTCGTGCGGCGGCGGGCCCTGGTGTGCCGAGCGTGTCGACCAGCATCAATGCACCTCGATCCGTGGCGGCTGCAGCAGGCGTCGCATATCCATGAGCCGCCAGAGGACGAGCGCGGCAATGACGCCGATGACGATCAGGATCAGCGAAAGCGCAGCGCCGTATGCGTATTGGCCGCTCTCGAACGCGCGGCGGTACGCGTACAGCGAAAACACTGTCGTGTCATAGAACGGACCACCGCCGGTGATCAGCAAGATGTATTCGAAGCTCACGAGCAGCGACAGCGTCTGGTGGATCGTCATATAAGAGATCGGCCAGCGCATCGCTGGAAAGATGATGTGGCGCACGATCGCCAGCGCACCGGCGCCGTCGGCCCGCGCGGCGTGGAACAGGTGCTCGGGGATCGAGCGAATCGCGGAGGTGAAGATGATCATCCCGAGCGATGCGCCGATGAAGCCGTTCGCGAGAATGATGACGAACAGCGGATGATTGCCGCGCAAGTCGATCGGCGCCATGCCCAGCACATGAACCAGAATCTGGTTGAGCAGACCGCGTTCATTGGGGTCGACCACCCACAGCCACAACAGCGCGTAGACCACGGACGGGCTCATTCGCGGCAACAGCCACGCGGCCTGGAAGAACGCGCCGAAGCCTTTGGGAATCGCCGTCGTGACGAGCGCCAGCAGCAGCGCAAACGTCACGTTGAAGATACTGAGCGTGGCGAGAACGAAGATCGCAGTGATGACGAGCGAAGCGACCAGCCGTGAGTCGCGCGTGAACATCCGTTCGAAATTTTCCAGCGTGAAAGCCGTGACCGCGAGCGTGCGGTCCATGTTGGTGAACGCGAGGAACAGATCGACGATGACCGGCGCCACGAAGAAGCAGGCGAGCAGAAAGAGCGCCGGGCCGAGGAACAAGGCGAAGTTGGCGCGCTGACGGCGAAGCTGCGCTTGTGCGAAATCGGTCACGGTGTGCTATTTCTCATTCCGAGCAACGCGAGGAACCTGCAGTTGCCGTTGAAAAGCAGGTCCTTCGCGTCCCTCAGGATGACAAGTGGAGTGGTGTCAGTTCCGAATCACCACGTCCTTGCCAAGCTCGTTCTCGAGCTCGCCGATGACGAAATCGGTCGCGGCCTGCGCCGACAATCGCCCCGTTTCCACACCCTGGATGCCTTTGAAGATGATCGCGTTGTACTGCCCGATCTTCGGGTGATTCGGCATGAAGCTCGCGTATTTCAGCATCGGCGTGGCGGCGACGAGCGCCCAACCTTTCTCGACGACCTCGGGCATCGACTGCTCGCCATAGTTGATCGGCGTGTGATTAGTCGACACCGCATGGCGCATGTTGGGCACCGGCTGACTCGCCAACGCGACGATGTACGCCGCGAGATCCTTGTTCTTCGACTTCGCCGACACGGCATAAGCGATCGGGTGTGACAAGTTCGCCGGCTTGCCGCCCTTCTTGCCCGCGGGTGCGTTGATCCAGGTGAACTTGTGGAAATAGTCGTCCTTGCCGGCGAGCTTGAACGCCTTCATCTGAGCGGTGACCTGCCAAACGCCGTGGAAGAACACGAGCGCTTCCTCGCCGGCGAACGACGCCTGCTCGATCGCGTCCCACGACATCGACGTGTTGTTCGCCGAGAGCGCCTTCTTGTCGACACAATATTTGACCCACGTGAAGAAGTTGCGCAGCGCCGCCTTCGATGCCTGCAGCTTGGCCGACTGTTTGTCGTACGGTTCCAGTCCGAAGGCGTCGGTCAGCATCTGGAAATCGGGGCCGGCATTGGGCCGATGCAGGATGCCGTATTTCACGACGCCTTTCTGGACCGCCTGACCGGCGAGGTCGCACAGGTCGTTCATCGTGAATTCGCCCGCGTTCACCTTGGCCGGCAGCGCCGCGATGTCCTTGTCGCTCATGCCGAGCTTGCGAAGCTTGTCGTTGTTCAGGAAGAACATCCGCACTTCGGAATCCTGCGGTACGCCGTAGCGCACGCCCTTGTAGGTGACCGATTGCCACAGCGGCCCGATGATGTCGCCCCACAGCTCGGGATTTTTTGCGATGTGATCTTCGAGGTTCTGCGCGTAGCCTGCCTCGGCGAAGGCGCCGGTCCATTCGTGTGCGAGAACGAAGATGTCCGGTCCCTTGTCGACGGCGAACGCTTTCAGCAGGTCGAGCGCGTCGTCGTCGTAGCCCTTGGCGTTCGTCTCGTTCAACTCGATCTTGACGCGCTTGTCGCTGTTGATCGCCGCCAGCATCTTGTTCAACGTGTCGCCGGCAGCAACGATGTTGCCGGCGCGCAGCGGCCCCGAGCGGTCCGCGCGCGCCCACACCTTTATCACCACATCCTCGGCGAATATCGGTTGCGCGGTCGCGAAAAGCGCACCTGCGAATGCTGCGGCGATTGCAAATTTCCAGTTCATGACACTCCTCCTTGTCGTGGGTCTTGCTCCGCGCAGCGCGCATCGACGATGCGCCGCAGAACTGCAGGCGTATTCGTGCAGATGGCGTCCGGCTCGAGCGCCACCAAGTATTGCAACTCGTCCTCGCGCTCCTCGTGCCAGAGCGTGATCGCCAATCCTGCGCGGCGCAACCGGTCGATCGCGGGCCCGTCGATGAGACGGTGCGGCCGCGCGGCGCGGGACTCCCAACACAAATGCACGTCGTTCACACGGTAGGCTGTTGCAAGGTGCAGAAGATCGTCCGGCGTCGTCACGCTGCCCATCATGAATGACGTGCGCACGTCGATCGTCGCCGCTTTCGCCGCAGCGAGCGCCGGACCGTGGAAACTCCCGACGACGATTCGGTCGCGCCACGCGCTTCCGGCGACCATCGCCGCGACCGCCGTGGTGGCTTCGGGGGCCTTGACCTCGACCAGCAAATCGATCCCGACGTCCTTCGCCCAATCGAGCAGATCGCCGAGTACCACGACGCCGTTTGCGCCCGCTCCAATCTCTGCGGCGGTCGATTCCGCGACGAGACGGCCGTCGATCGCCAGATCGTGAGCGATCACCAAAACCCCGTCCCGAGTCGCCTGGACATCGCACTCGATCGCATCCGCGCCGTCGACGAGGGCCGCCTCGAACGCGGCCCAACTGTTGTCGGGGTGACGCGCGCTGCTGCCGCGATGGGCGATGACTTGCGGGCGCTTCAAGACGACGTCTCCGTAGGCGCGAGTCCGCGGACGGTCGCGCGCGCGACCAGCCGCACCGGTACTGTCGAAAGCGTGCGCGATGTGACGGGCGCTTCCGCCCGGTGCCGTATCGCCTTCATCACTTCGTCGGCCAAATCATGGACCGGCTGACAAAACGTCGTGAGCTGATAGGCACTCCAACCGGCTTGCGGAATGTCGTCGAAGCCGATCACCGAAAGATCCTCCGGTACGCGGCGGTCGAATTCCGAACGCGCGGCATCGAGAAACCCCAGCGCGAGCAGATCGGTGACGCAAAAGACACCGTCGAATGGCTCTTCGACGAGGATGGCCCGCGCGGCTTCCGATCCCGCGCGATAATCCGTCGGACCGTCCTGCCATACGCGTACACGTAGACCCGCGTCCGCCACGCGCGTGCGAAATGCATTCAGGCGGCCCATCAGGCTTGCGGTGCGCGCAGCGCTCGAAACGACGGCGAGCCGGCGGCATCCCGCGGCCAGAAGATGCTCCGCGGCGAGTCGTCCACCGGCCGCATGGTCCGCGACAACGGTATCGACCGCCAGGCCGGGCAGCAGCTTGTTCACCAGAATCACCCGCACGCCGTTGGTCAGGCACTCTTCGACGATGCGCGACGGCGGCGTCCCGGTCATCACGACAATCGCGCCAACCCGGTATTCGAGCACGCGCGTGATCAGCGCACCCATGTCGCGTCCTGCATTCGCGGCATTCAACAACATGCACTGAAAGCCGTTCGCGAGGAGCGCCGCGGAAAGCGTCGCGAGCAACTCGGCATGAAAGGGCTGATGAAGATCGGTGCCAACCAGCCCGATGACGTTGGATCGGGCGTTGATCAGACTTTGCGCCAGCCGGTTGACGCGATAGCCGAGATGATCGGCAGCGCGCACGATACGTTCGCGGACCTCGTTCGAAACGCTCGCGCCCGGCGTGAACGTGCGCGAAACCGCCGAGCGGGAAACGCCCGCGCGTTTTGCGACGTCTGCCGCCGTAACGAATGACCTACGCAGCGATTGCTGGCTCACGCTCTTCGGCCCCGCGGGTTGCTTTTGCGTACGCGTGCAGGGCGCATCCTAGGCGCAAGTGCACACGTGTGCAACCCTGTGACCGAAGCCGCCCTTCCCAACGACGCGAAACACTTGTGGAACGTCAGTGGTCGTTGCCACTTTCGCGTCTCCCGGGCGATGTGATAGGGTTTGGTCCGCTTTTTTTCGCCTGGTTCTTTTGCCTCCCAATAGAGATGGCCAGATCCGCAGTGGACGCCCCGCTGACGATGTCGCGTGTGTGTTGCTCACGGTCCGGCGTGTCGGCGGCGATAAATCTGCGACGTCCAGTCATCTTCGACTCGTGCAGCAACCGAGCAAGCAGCGTGCTCTTGCCGTCGTCCACGCCGCCGCAAATGATGAGCCGCAAGAGCGCCGTGCAATCGCTTGACTTCAGGTCTTCCCCGCAGTTCGGTTGCCGGTACGTCGTCAAAAATACCATGTAGCCGAATTTCCACGTTTGTCCTACAGCGATTCGGATGCCTTCCCTATAGTCGCGCGGGCGCACGCTGGGCATCCTTTGCCAAGACATATTTCCCAGGAGAGATGCATGGCAAACGGGATTGAGCATCGTTACGCAGCCGCCCGGCTGTCGACAGGCCGATCGTTGCCATGGCCGGCGTACATCGGCGTCATGTCGCTCGTTTGGCTACCTGTGCTCATCGTGCTCGTACAATTATTTTTCCCCTAAGCAACCGGCGTGAAGTGTGCCGCGAGGCGCGTTCACGCGAGCGCAAAATTCGAACGAAGAACAAGTGATGTACAAAGGAAGCTGTCACTGCGGCAAAGTGGCGTTCGAAGTCGAGGGAGAGATCGATGGAGCGATGGCGTGCAACTGCTCCATGTGTTCTCGCAGAGGTTCACTGCTGTGGTTCGTGCCGCATGAAAAGCTGCGGCTGCTGACGGCGGACCAGGACATCGGTACCTATCTGTTCAACAAGCATGTCATCAGGCACCGCTTTTGTCCGACGTGCGGCATTCATCCCTTCGCCGAGGCCATCGATCCCAAGGGCAAGCGAATGGCGGCCATCAACATCCGGTGCCTGGAGGGCTTGGAGTTTTCGTCGATCCCGGTCACGCATTTCGACGGCCGGTCGCGGTAAAGTCGAGCGGTGCTGCACGCCGTTTTCGCCGAGCGGGACCGGCGCACGCTGCCACGACCGGACACGCGGCTCCGGCCCTGTTTTGGTAGCGCATTTCAGACAGACTGTCGTTGCGTCAGTGGCGGCCGACCTGATTGCCGATCACACCGCCGATCACGCCACCTCCGACGGCACCGCCCACGTCGTTCGTGATCGCAGCGCCGGCAGCAGCGCCAACCCCTGCACCGATTACGGTGTCTCGCTCCCGTGTCGTCATGCCGCCGCAGGCCGTTACGCTTGCAGCAAGCAATGCGCAGGTCAACCATCTCGTGGCTTTATTCATCAGGAATCTCCATGAGTCGATTGCATGATATTGCGCACTCCAGTATGCAATGACGTCCAGCACGTCGAAATCGTAGGGAGCCTGAAAAAACTGTAGGCGCGGGGCTGACGCGCAAATGCGGCGGCGTTCCCAATTAGGTACATGCGGCTAGGGATGCGATTGGTGAAACAGCACCAAAAAAGAAATAACCGCCGTCTACGACCATGATGGTCATCACGATCACAAACACTGTGTTGGCAAGCTGGGCCAGCCGATTGCCGTGCGGACCGTGGCGGCTTCGAATCGCGTCGTGCGCAAATGATAATCGGGCGCTCGACAAGACCACGGTTAAACTGCGGGTGCCGCTCGAACTTCTTTTTTCAGCGACCGGCCAAGCTCGTGTTTCGACGGGAGACGACAATGAGAATGAGAGTGAATTGGATCATCCTGGTCGCGCTAGTCTTCACGATCGCGAGTACTTCGGCGTTGGCCCAACAACCGATCGTCATCAAGTTCAGCCACGTCGTGGCGAGCGATGCGCCGAAGGGCAAGGCGGCTGAATATTTCAAACGATTGGTCGAGGAGCGCACCAAGGGTGCGGTCAAGGTCGAGGTCTACCACAACAGCGTGTTGTTCAAGGACGGCGAAGAAGTGGAGGCACTGCAACTCGGCTCCGTCCAGATGCTTGCGCCAACGCCCGGGAAATTCGGACCGATGGGCGTGCGCGAGTTCGAGGTGCTTGACTTTCCGTTCCTTTTCGACAACATCGACGAAGAGCACAAAGTGACGCAGGCACCGATCGGCAAGCGAATGCTCAAGATGCTCGAGAGCAAAGGCATCGTCGGTCTGGCGTTCTGGGACAACGGCTTTAAGGAGATGACGTCCAACAAGCCGATACGCAGGCCGGAGGATTTCAAGGGACAGAAAATCCGCATCCAGTCGTCAAAAGTGATCGACGCACAAATGCGCGCGCTTGGCGCAATCCCGCAGGTGATGGGCTTCGGCGAGGTGTACCAGGCGCTGCAGACAGGGGTTGTCGACGGTCAGGAGAATCCGACGTCGAATGTGTTCCAGTCGAAGCTCTACGAGGTGCAGAAATATCTGACGATGTCCGATCACGGCTATCACGGCTACGCGGTCATCGCCAACAAGAAATTCTGGGACGGCCTGCCTCCGAATGTCCGCGCGACGCTCGAAGGCGCGATGAAGGAAACGACCGATTACTTCAACCGAATCGCAAAGCAGGAGAACGATGACGCGTTGGAGGGGATACGCCGCGCCGGCAGGACGGAGATCGTGACACTGTCGGCCGACGAACGAAGAGCCTGGAAGAGGATGCTCATGAAGGTCCACGCCGAAATGGGCGAGAAAGTCGGCAAGGACCTGCTGAAGTCGATCTATGACGAAACGGGATTCGACCCCAATAAGCTCTAGGCCGATGACGGATCGCGGCGATTAGTTTGGAACGCGAATGCCCATCTCGGCGAGCGCACGATCCATCTCGTTCGCCCAGTTCCGTCCAACCCGCGCATTCGCTGGACTCGGATGCGGTGCGCCGCCGCAGATCGCCTTCCCGCCTAGTATCGCCGCGACGCGTTCCGTAGCGAAGCGTCCAAGCCCGACTGCATAACGAATATTCAGTGTGTCGGCGGCCATGTCGATCGCGCGGTCGCACGCGATAAACAAACGTCGGCGTGCCGCGACCGGAAGCTTGTCCAGGGCGAGATTCGCGCCACCCTGGGCGAGAAAGCAGAGCGGACAATAGTTGAGAACGAAAAAATGGGCGAAGAAGCGCAAAGGGGTCTCAAACCTATCGCGTGCCCATCCCCACAGGCGCTGCCCACTGACTTCGTGGCGCCGGCAGGAAAAGCCTTCGATCGGCCGCCTCGGATGTTCGTCGTTCGGTCGCTTGACCGCTTGCTGAATTACGAGCCAATCGCGGACCATCTCGACGTCGCCGAACGGAACGCCGGTCTGCACCATACCGAAGTACCCGGCGTTCATCCCGACGATCAACACGTCACGCCGGCCGCGTCCGTAGCGCTCCAGATACTCGTGGTGCGGCGCCCATGCGTACGTAAGCGGGTTGTAAACGTGGGCAACCAAGCCTTCGAAGCGGAGCGCCGAAACGTCGTCCCGAAGTCGTCTGGCGATGGGAACCAACCCGGATCTTGCGGCCATGGCGTTCAATGTCGCGCGGATTTTCGGCCCTCGAGCCTGTCAAATTAAGCATGCCCTGGGAACACTTTAGGCACGGTGCCGATGTCGGGGTTCGCGGCTCGGGCGTTTCCCGCGCCGAGGCTTTCGAGCAAGCTGCGCTTGCGTTGACGGCCGTCATTGCCGATCCGTCGCACGTCCATGGCGAAGTTCTCGTAGACATTCGCTGCGAAGCGCCAGACGACGAAATGCTGCTCGTCGACTGGTTGAACGCGCTGATCTACGAGATGGCTACGCGCGACCTGTTGTTCGGCCGTTTCGCCGTGACGCTGCACGATCATGTGCTCGACGCGAAAGTCTGGGGCCAGTCACTTGATCGCGAGCGCCACCAACCTTCGGTCGAAGTCAAAGCCGTAACGTATACAGAATTGTCGATGGCGCAACGTGAAGACGGCACGTGGGTTGCGCAATGCGTTGTCGACGTGTGAAGCGTCTTTTGCGATCGCCGTTGTCGGAGCACAAACGATGGACCCAAGTTGCCTGAAACGAATCGATGATCACCGCTGGGAGCTTCCCAAAACAGGCGCGATGCGCGTGCCCGGCGTCATTTTTGCCGATGAGGGATTGATCCGGGCGATGGACGAAAAAGTGTTGGAGCAGGTCGCCAATGTCGCGATGCTGCCGGGCATCGTCAAAGGCTCGTTTGCCATGCCCGACGCTCACTGGGGTTACGGGTTTCCCATCGGCGGCGTTGCCGCATTCGATGCCGACGAGGGCGGCGTCGTATCCGCCGGCGGTGTCGGCTTCGACATCTCGTGCGGCGTGCGGACGCTGCTCACCGGCCTTACGCGCTCCGACATCGAGCCCGTGAAGCGCTTGCTCGCCGATACGCTGTTCAAACGCATTCCGGCGGGGGTGGGGAGCACGGGCGCGTTGCAACTCTCGCCGAAGGAGATGAACGCGATGCTTCGCGGCGGCGCACGCTGGGCCGTCGAGAACGGCTATGGCCAACGCGAAGATCTCGCGCGTATCGAGGAGGGCGGGACTATGGCCGGCGCCGATCACGCCACTGTTTCCGAAGCCGCGAAGCGCCGGCAGCGCGACGCGATGGGTACGTTGGGTTCGGGCAACCACTATCTCGAGGTCCAGCATGTCGTCGCTACTTACGATCATGCGGCGGCGACCGGGTTCGGGCTGCGCGAAGGAGGCATTGTCGTCAGCATGCATTGCGGCTCGCGCGGTCTCGGTCATCAGATCGGTACCGAATTTCTGCGCGAGATGACCGTTGCGGCAAACGCAGCGGGAATGACGGTCGCCGACCGCGAGCTCGCTTGCGCACCCGTGCATTCACCGGTGGGCCAGCGCTATCTCGGTGCGATGCGTGCGGCGATCAATTGCGCGTTGGCGAACCGCGAAATTCTGACGCACGTCACGCGTGACGTGTTTCACACCGTTTTACCTGGAGCAAGGCTTACGTTGCTCTATGACGTTTCGCACAACACCTGCAAGGTCGAGAAGCATCGGATCGATGGTCGCGAAGCCGAGCTTTACGTGCATCGCAAGGGCGCGACCCGCGCCTTCGGCCCGCACCATCCGGATCTGCCCGCCGAGTTCTCCGAAATCGGTCAGCCGGTATTAATCGGTGGGACGATGGGTACGGCGTCTTACGTTCTGGTCGGAACGGAGCGTGGCACGAGCGAGGCGTTCGCTTCAGCGTGTCACGGCGCGGGTCGCGAAATGAGCCGTAACGAGGCGAAGCGTCATTGGCAAGGCCGCACGGTCGTCGACGAGCTAGCGCAGCGTGGCATTCTAATCCGCAGCGCATCGATGCGCGGCGTCGCCGAAGAAGCGCCTGGCGCCTACAAGGACGTGGCGGTGGTCGTTGAAGCCGCGCATAACGCGCAGCTTGCGCGCAAGGTCGCGCGGCTCGAACCGCTGATCTGCATCAAGGGGTGATTGCAAGCGTGTTGTCCGGGAGAACGTCGATCCGCGTTTCGGACACGCGGCCCTCGCGCATCAGAGTTCTGGCTATCCATTTCGCATCGTCTTCGCCCGCGCGATTGACGCGCAAACAATGCACGCGAGTGGGAACCATCCGCAAATGCACGAGCCGTCCCGTTTTCAATTCAACCCTCGGGAAATACATGAGCCCGAGATCGGGGCGGTAGGATTCGTAACCGCGAATGCCCTCGTAGTCGGTGACGAAATCGCCGCAGCCGTACAAGACCAGCTTCTCGCGATGGACTTCGATGCCTCTGACATGGTGTGCCGAGTGACCATGCACGATGTCGACGCCCGCAGTGTCGATGAGGCTTCGCGCGAAGTCTCGTTGGGCTGCGGAGATCGAATGGCCCCAATTGCTGCCCCAGTGGATCGACATCACGATGAGGTCTTCGCTTTGCTTGTGCGCAGCGACGAGCTCTGCGATGTGAGCGACGGTCCGCGACGAAAGATCGGGCAGCAGGTTGACGCCTGGGCGATCGTGCGTTGCCGCCCATGCGACCGGCACGCCGCTACTCTCGGCGCCGAAAGCAAACACGAGGATCCGTCCGCGCTGCGCCAACTCGATAATCGCCGGGGTCGCCGCTTCGCGTTCGTCATGACCCGCACCCGCGGTGCTGAGTCCTGCTTGATGCAACGTCTGCAGTGTTTCGACGAGTCCGCCGCTACCCCAATCCAATACGTGATTGTTGGCGAGGACACAGCAATCGAGGTCGGCGATCGTCAGGCACGCAACATTCGCCGGGTGCATTCGATAGTGGACGCCCTTGCCGGGCCACGGATCCCTACTTACCGTGACGGCGGTTTCGAGATTGACGATCCGTGCGTCCGGTCTTGTGCGGTCGAGCTCCGCCAGCGCGTCGCCCCAGATGTACGCGAAATCGACTGGCCGTGGGATCGGACCGGCCGCGCGCTCCGCCAATGCGACATAGTCGTGCGCCGAATGCACGTAGCTCTCAAAAAGACGCGGGTCGCCGGCATGCGGCAGGATCTGATCGATACCGCGGCCCGTCATGACATCGCCACATAGGAATAGCGTGACGGCGCGCGAACGCGTTGTGATCGATTGCTGCGCCGTCGGGCTCGCGGCGCTTCCGGCGCGCATGACCGTGCTCCATTTTCCAGCTTGAACGTTTGAGCACAGCGCCCTATGCGATAGTTCACCGGATGAACGCTAAATTTCCACGGAGTCCCCCATGACGTCGTTGACTTGCGCGGCGATTCTCGCCGGACGCGCACCCCAAGACACGCCGGTGACGGTCAAAGGCTGGGTGCGTACGCGCCGCGACTCGAAGGCCGGGATTTCGTTCGTCCACCTGTCGGACGGCTCGTGTTTTCATCCGGTGCAAGTGGTGGCGCCCAATACGCTCGCCAATTACACGGACGAAGTGCTGCGCCTCACGGCCGGCTGTGCGGTCGAAGCGACGGGTGTCGTCGTGCCATCGCCGGCAAAGGGACAGCCGTTCGAGGTGCAAGCGAACGCGATCAGAGTCGTCGGCTGGGTCGATGATCCGGATTCGTATCCGATCCAGCCGAAGCCACACACGCTGGAATTCCTGCGCGAAGTCGCGCATTTGCGCCCCCGGACGAACGTCATCGGCGCAGTGACGCGTGTCCGTCACACGCTGGCGCAAGCCGTCCACCGCTTCTTTCACGACAACGGATTTCTGTGGATCAGCACGCCGATCATCACATCGTCCGATGCCGAAGGCGCCGGCGAGCTCTTTCGCGTGTCGACGCTCGACTTGCTGAATCTGCCGCGAGCCGACAACAAGATCGACTTTTCGCAGGACTTCTTCGGTCGCGAGACGTTCCTGACCGTGTCGGGACAATTAAACGTCGAGACGTATTGCATGGCGTTGTCGAAGGTCTACACGTTCGGTCCCACGTTTCGCGCGGAAAACTCGAACACGAGCCGCCATCTCGCGGAATTCTGGATGATCGAGCCGGAGATCGCGTTCGCGAATCTCGCCGACAATGCAACGCTCGCCGAAGCGCTGTTGAAGCATGTTTTCCGAGCGGTGCTCGATGAACGCGCGGACGACATGGCATTTTTTGAAGAGCGCATCGAGAAAGGGCTGATTGCCAAGCTCAATGGAATCGTCGAGTCCGAATTCGTGCGAATGGATTACACGGAAGCGGTCCGCGTGCTGGAACAATCGAAGCAAACGTTCGAGTTTCCAGTGAAGTGGGGCATGGATCTGCAATCGGAGCACGAGCGCTACATCACCGAGCAATACGCGAAAAAACCGGTGATCGTCGTCAACTACCCGAAGGAGATCAAGGCGTTCTACATGCGCGTCAACGACGATGGCCGAACGGTGGCGGCGATGGATGTGCTGGCGCCCGGTATCGGCGAGATCATCGGCGGGAGCCAGCGCGAGGAACGACTCGAGGTGCTGGACGCGCGCATGAGTGGAGCCGGGCTCGACAACGAACACTACGGTTGGTATCGCGACCTGCGCCGTTACGGCGCCGTACCGCACGCCGGCTTCGGCTTGGGTTTCGAGCGCACGGTTGCTTACGCGACGGGACTCGGCAATGTGCGCGACGTGATTCCATTCCCGCGTACGCCCGGAAACGCGCGCTATTAAAAGCGCGTGCCATCGGAACGTGAATGCGCACGAACGCGTCTCGCGGGTTGTAGTGCGCAAGAGTACGCAAGAACGATGCGGGCGTAGTGAAAATTTCTCTGCCTTCGTCCTATCTTTGCATACGCGGGCGGTGAGCCTCGGCTAATGCTTTGTTTTTCCGGCGATTATGCTTGGCACATAGATTGCCGCTTGTAGGGCATGTCCGCCTCAAGGCGTCGGGACCCTGGCCGCCACTCGCCGACGATCGCCATCAAAGATGACGGCGGCCGGTTCGCGCTCGAAGGCGCGCTAGACATTCGCACGCTCCGCGAGGCGGCGAATTCTCTCAACGCATGGCAGAGAGAGCGGAAGTCACGCACGTTGGATCTTCGCAATCTGAGCAGTCTCGATACTCCGGGCGCGCTGCTGTTGTGCGACTTGCAGCAGCATGGCATCGAGCTCACCGGCATTCGCAATGAGCACAAGTCGCTGCTGGATTTGATCTGCGGCCTCGAGCGGAAGCCGCTTCCACCGCAGCCCGCCGTTTCGAGGGGACGTCAGCTCGTCATCGAGCTTGGCAAAGGCGCGGACAACGCGTGGCGTGACGCGCTCGAGATCATCACGTTCGTGGGCCGCGCCGCCAGCGCCATCGGTCAGGCATTCTCGCACCTGCATTCGCTGCGGCTGCCGTCGATTTCGCGCCATATCGATGAAACCGGCATTCACGCGCTCCCGATCGTCGGACTGATGGCGATCATGATCAGTGTCGTCATCGGTTACCAAGGCGTCGCGCAGCTTCGTCCCTATGGCGGCGAGGATTTCACGATCAATCTCGTGGCCGTGTCGATGTTGCGCGAAATGGGCGTGCTGATCACCGCCATCATGGTCGCCGGCCGCTCGGGCTCCGCCTTTACTGCGGAGATCGGCGTGATGAAGTCGCGCGAGGAAGTCGACGCGCTCAACGTCATGGGAATGGAGCCCATGGAGCTGCTGGTCGTTCCGCGGCTGATCGCTCTCGTCATCACGCTGCCGCTGTTGACGCTCTTCGCCGACGTCATGGGCTTGCTCGGCGGCGCGATGATCTCCGAATCGCTTTTGCATGTGGCGCCATTGCAATATTTGGAACGCGTGCGCCAAGCGGTCGATGATAGCGATCTGTTCGTCGGTCTCATCAAGGCGCCGATCTTTGCCTTCATCATTGGCGTCATCGGCTGCATGCACGGGCTCAGAGTGAGAGGTTCGGCGGAAAGCGTCGGGCAGCAGACGACGCGCGCCGTGGTCAAGTCGATCTTCCTGGTGATCGTGCTGGATGCGTTGTTTTCCATCCTGTTCGACAAACTCGGCCTATGAACGCCCGAGCAAAACCGAAGCACGAGCCCATTCTTTCCGCGCGCGGCATCGTCAACCGGTTCGGCAAGCAGGACGTGCACAACAAGTTGAACCTCGACGTGTCGCCCGGGGAAATTCTCGGCATCGCCGGCGGTTCGGGATCGGGCAAGTCCGTACTGCTGAAGACGCTTGCCGGCCTGCATCGTCCGAACGCCGGCGAAGTGGTTTTGAACGGCAAGAAAATCGAGACGATCGGCCATGCCGAAAGGGCTTCGCTCATCGGCGTGCTGTTCCAGCAAGGCGCGCTTTTTTCGTCCCTTTCGGTGGCGCAGAACGTCATGCTGCCGCTGCGCGAGCATACCGATTTGCCCGCGAACGAGCAGGCGCGAATCGCGGCGATGAAGCTCGAATTGGCCGGTTTAGCGGCGGAAAGCGGCCTCAAGTTTCCGTCACAACTTTCCGGAGGCATGGTGAAGCGTGCCGCGTTGGCGCGGGCGCTCGCGCTCGATCCGCGGATCCTGTTTCTCGACGAGCCGACTTCGGACCTCGACCCGCTCATTGCGAGCGGCGTCGACGCGCTCATCACACAACTGAACCAAAGTCTCGGAATTACCGTGGTCATTGTGACGCACGACGTGACGACGCTGTTCGGCATTTGCAGTCGAATTGCCGTTCTGGTCGACAAAAAAATCACCGTCGATACGCTCGATCACCTGATGCATTCGCAGCATCCGTGGATACGCGAATTCCTGCACGGGCCGCGGGCACAGGGCGCGATGACTGCGAGAAAGTGGAGCCATGGAAACCGATAGGCGCTATTTCCTCGAAGGCTTGTTCATCATCGGCTTTGCGGTGGCAGCGGCCTTCTTTTTCGTCTGGCTGGCCGGTACCGGGCATCGCGACGACGTGCTGTATCGAATCCATTTCGCCGAATCGGTTAGCGGGCTGTCGAAAGGCGATGCCGTGAAATTCAGCGGCGTCGATATCGGCACGGTCGAGGCGATGGCGATCGATCCGGGCGACGCGCGGCGCGTGCAGGTCGATGTCAAGCTGCGCAAGGACGCGCCGGTCAAGACCGACACCAAAGCGACGCTCAAGCTCAAGGGGATCACCGGCGTCGTCTATATCGAGCTCGAAGGCGGCGACGCGAACGCGAAGACGCTGCTCGCGACAACGTCCGAAGGCGAGATTCCGGAAATCCCCTCGGAAAAAAGCAGTCTAACCACCGTTATCGATGAACTGCCGAAGGTCGTTGAACGGTTCGCTGCGTTAGAGAACCAGACGAAGAAAATCCTTTCCGACGTCGGTCAAACCACCGGCAAGATCAAAGAGGATCCGTCGGTGCTGCTGAAGGGGCCAAAGGAGAAGTCGGAGAAATCGCTTCTGCGCAGTCGGTGAACGGCCGTTTTTGCGGACGGCTCGCGTCAACCCCGCCGCGCGATCATATCGATTTCGATCCGTGCGCCGCGAGCGAGGCCGCTGACGCCGATGCATGTCCGCGCCGGCAGACGACTCGGCGGGAAATAGCCCGCGTAGACAACATTCATCCGTGTGTAATCGTCGTCGAAGTGCCGCAGATACACGCGCACCGCGGTCACGTTTTCGAGACCGAGATGACAACCTTCGAGCACAGTGGCGAGGTTTTTCATCACCTGGTGCGTCTGCTCTTCGATCGATTCCGGATACGGTGAATCGTTGCCCGTACCGGTGAACGGCATTTGACCGGTCACGAAAACCCATCCGTCGGCCTCGACCGCGTGGCTGAACGGCGCGACCGGATCCGGCGCGCCGCGAATCATGTGAAAAAGCAGTGCGGACATCGGTGCCGCCTTGTTGTCGCTCCGCGGTGCGGATAGCACCCGAGCGGAGGACCTTGACCACGAATGTGCGCCGGGCCTCCGTCGCCGTCAACACGACACGGCGGACCGTCGCCGCGCTCGCGTCAGGAAACGGATCCTCCGTTCGCGATGGCCCTCCGCGGTTTTCGGTGCGCCCATCTGTAAGCGATTGGTCAGTCGCCCGACTGGACACTGTCGTCGTGCCAGAGCCCGCGAGCGTCGAGGGGCCCGGGCGGTCAACCGAATGGAGCAGGACGTGCAAGCAGCGGTCGTTCGAAGGATCTGGGTCTGGGTCGGCTTCATCCAGAAGCTCGGGCCTTATTTGTTACTGGAAATCCTGCTTCCGGGAGGCACGCTGCTCGCCCTCTTGCTCTTTGCTTACCAGCGGAAACAGCTTGCCGACAGTGCCGACGTGCCGGCGCTCGTTTCGGCGATCGGCGCGCTGCGGACGGCGTATCAGCGCTTCACGCCCGATTGGCTCAAGGCGCGCGTACGGTCACCTTGCCAGTCATGTACGGGTGCACCGCGCACACATAATCGAATGTCCCCGGTTTGTCGTACGTCCGACTGAAACTCGCCCCGGGCAACAGCACGTCGGTCCCCTTTACGCCGTCGTTGTAGGCGAGACCGTGCGGGGCGCCGTCGTCGTTGGTCCAGGTCACCGTCGAGCCGGGCGCAACGGTGATTTCGCCGGGAGCGAAGGCAAAGTTGGCGATCGAAACTTTGGCGCCCGATGATTGCGTGGTTGCTGTGGCGGAGAGCACAACCACTTTGCGCGGTGCATTGCCGACGGCGATCGTCGACGTCGTGCCGGCTGCGAGATCGACGACGGTGACATCGTTCGATCCTTCGTTCGTCACGTAGATCCGCTTGCCGTCGCTCGTGGCGGCCATCCAGTGCGGCTGCCTGCCGACGGCGATGGCCTTGAGCGGCGTGTTGGTCGCCGGATCGAACAGCTGCAATTCGCCCGGTCCCTGCACGACCGCCGTTCCCGCGCTTGCGCCACGGAAAAAATTCGCGAGGTGCGGCGACGCGCCGGTGGGGATCTGCGCGACGATCTTGTCGGATGCCGGATCGAGAACGGCGATCGCATTGACGCCCGCCATCGTGACGTAGAGCGCGCGGCTGTCATGGCCGAACTCGAGGTCGCGCGGCGTCTTTTCGAGCGGCAGCGTGCGGACCGCGGAGCGGCGTGCAAGATCGAGGACGACCAGTGCGAATTTCCCTGGCTCCTGCGACGCGACGTAGGCCACCTTTCCGTCCGGACGGATCGCGATCGTATGGGGCTTGGGCACGGGCACCGTTGCGATGACCGCCTGGGTCGACGTGTCGACGAGCGCAACGCGGTCCTCACCGTAAACGCCGACCAGCAACAGCTTTCCATCCGGCGTCATCGCGAGGCCGTGCGGCGTTTTGCCGACTTCAATTTTGCGTATCACGCGATCGGTCGCCGCGTCGATTACGACGACTTCCGATGAACCATCGCCGCTCACATACACAGTGCGCCCGTCGGGTGTCGCGCTCATGCCGTGGGGACCAGCGGACACGGGCACGGTCGCGACGACCATCGCTGTACCGGCGTCGATCACGCTGACCGAATTGTCCTTGAAGTTGCCGACGTAGACCTTGGGCCCCGCCGCACTCGCGGGCAGCGCGAACACCAACAATAAGCCAAGCACAACTTTCGATCGAAACGTGCGCATCTGAGTCTCCTTGTTCAGGAATGAGAGAAGAACGTGGACCGAATCAGGGTCAGACTCGACTTTCATTCGTCGACTTTCATTCGAATTGGTGGGCGAGGGGGAAATGTTGACGAAAGTCGAGTCTGACCCTGATTCGTACCGGTCATTTGTTGTTTTTATTCCGCGGGAATAAGCTCGGCGCCCAAGCGGTAAGGTCCATTAACGAACCCCGGGATTTCGCTTGTCCGACGATCGTCGCTTCGAGGAATTGGTCTTGCCGCATCTGAACGCCGCGTACAACCTGGCGCGCTGGCTCGCGCGCGACGCGAACGACGCCGACGATGTCGTTCAGGACGCTTGCGTGCGTGCGCTCAAATACGTCGGATCGCTGCATGGCAATGAAGCGCGCGCGTGGTTCCTGACCATCGTGCGACACGCCTTCTACGATTGGCTCGGGCGCAACCGTCCCAGCGAGATCGTCCAGGACGACGGCACCGCCCTCGACACCGCGATCGATCATGCCGCGGTCGATCCCGAACAGTCGGCGTCGCGCAATGATCAGACGCAGGCGCTCGTCGACGCCGTCGCCGCTTTGCCGCTGCAATATCGCGAGGTGCTGGTTTTGCGCGAACTCGAGGAGCTTTCGTACAAGGAGATCGCCCGCGTCGCCGACATTCCGATCGGAACGGTGATGTCCCGCTTGGCGCGGGCACGCGCGCTGCTGCAGCGCTCGCCTTTGCTGCATGCCGTTGCGGGAAACATGTCGGGGAGCGAACGATGAACTGCAATGAAGCTGCGGCGACGATTGCCGCGTATGCCGACGGCGAAGTCGACAGACTGCGCAGCCATACGATCCGCAAGCATTTGCGCACCTGCCCCAGCTGCGCGGCGAAGCATCAGGAATTGCTCGCGTTGCACGCCCGAATCCGCGCGGAGATCCCTTATTTCAAGGCGCCCTCGGCGCTGCGGGAGCGCGTGCTCGCGACGTTTGCGGACGCGACTCCTGCACGTGGGGACCGCGTGCGTTCGGCCGACCGCTGGCGTTGGATGACCGGCGGCGCGCTCGCCGGTTGCGCAGCGACCATCGTTGCATGGGTCATCGGCACGGCGATCGTCGATTGGCGTACGAATGAAGATCTTGCCGTCGAAGCGGTGACGACGCATGTCCGCGCGACGCTCGGCAATCATCGGGTCGAGGTCGCGTCGTCCGATCAGCATACGGTCAAGCCGTGGCTTTCGGCGCGGCTCGATTATTCGCCGCCGGTGCGCGATCTCGCGCGCGAGGGTTTCGCGCTCGTCGGCGGGCGCATCGATTATCTGGACCGGCGGCCAGTCGCCGCGCTCGTCTATCGCTACCGCGATCACATGATCGATGTCTTCGTTCGGCCGCCGACAACGCACGCGCCGCCGGCGGCACTCCGCACGGTGCGCGGCTTCAATGTGGCGCATGCCACGGGTTCGGGAATGGACTGGCTCGCGGTGTCGGATTTGAACGCCGCGGAATTGTCGAATTTTGTCGCGCGTGTGGCGCAGTAAAAGGATTGGAGATCGGGCGGGCAAGAGAGGCGCCCGCCCGAAACGTTTATGCGGTGACGGTAATAGTTCCGTTCATGTTTTCGTGTCCCGACCCGCAGAAAATATCGCAGAGGAACATGAACGTTCCGATCTTGTCGGGCACGAGTCGCACACGCGCAACTTTGCCGGGGATAATGTCGGCGCGCGTCTGAAAATCCGGCGCGCTGAAGCCCATCAGCACGTCGGCGGTGGTGAGCTCGAGCACGACCGGAACGCCCTTCTTCAGCGTCAGCTTGTCCGGCGTGTACGTGAATCGGCGCGCCACGATCTTGATGACGCGCTCTTTCGGCTCCGCCGCCCGCAGGCCGATCGTCCCGGCACCAAGCAGCAAACCGCCGAGCGCCAGCGTCACTCGTCTTCTCGTCACGTGCATTTCTCATCCTTTCTGTACGGGAAGCTCGGTCAGCTTGAAATCGGCATCGCTCAACTCCGCTTCAACGTCACGGAAGCCGAGTCCCTTGTACGGCTGCGTCGCGTCCCATGGCAGCGGATTGCGTTGCGGCTGTGAGCCCGGCGCGGGCAGCGGAAACATCAGCCCCTTCGCGGCGTGATGCGCGATGTGGCCCGTCATCTTGTGATGCTCTTGGTGTATATGGCCGTAGAAGACGGTGACATGCTCCATCGGTAGCAGGAGATCGATCGCTTTGGCGCCGTCGCGCGTCGCCCAGTCCCATTGCGGATAAAGATCGAATAGCGGCCGATGCGTCAGGACGACGATGTTCGCGTCTTTCGGCTGCCGCTTGAGATCCGCGGCGAGCCATTGCAGCTGCTCGTCACCGAGCGACGCACGCGGATCGGAGACGTTGTCGAGCGCGATGAAATGGACGCCCTTGTGATCGAACGTGTAGCGCGTCTTGCCGAAGAATTCCGTGAACGCCTCGCCGCTGTCGAGCGAAGCGTCATGCTCGCCCGGCATGAAGTGGATATTCTTCACCTTGAGCTCGCTGACGATCTCCTTGAACTGCGCCAAGCGCCTGCGCCGTTCCTTCGGATCATCGGTCGTATGCGTGAGATCGCCGGTGAACACGATGAAATCCGGCGGTTCATTCAGGCTGTTGACGGCTGCGACGGCCTTTTTCAACGTGCCTTTCGCATCGGGATTCGGCGGGCCTTCGAAGCCCCAGTGCGAATCCGATAATTGGACGAAATAGAAATCGTCGTACTTTTGGCCGGCCATCGCCGTAGCGCCCTGCGCCCCGCGCAGGCTCGAGGCGAACACGACGCCGCCCACGCCAGCCATCTTCAGGAAATCGCGTCGATCGAATCGATGTCGCATCGCTTTACTCCTTCGTAGAATCGGAGGGTTTCCGCGATGCAGTACCTCTCGCTCGCAGCCGATATTCCGGCTAGAAAAACATCGATGAAAGTTGGAATAACGCTGCGCCTTGTTCGGTAAGGCGCCGGCGGGTCATTCCGAGGATGGCGCACTATCGTTCGAGGAACCTGCTTTTGAAGGCATCGGCGCGAACAGTTTCTGCTTTGCGCGATAATTCAACCTTCAAGCGAGTTGCCTCACGGAAAGGATCAGGCTATGGCCACCGACAACCCACTACACGCGACTATTCTCGAGCTCACGCGGCCCGGCCGCGGCATTTTGGCCGCCGACGAAAGCCAGCCGACGATCACCAAGCGCTTCAAGGCGCTCGGCATCGAGTCGACCGAGGAGACGCGCCGCAACTATCGGCAGCTCTTGTTTACGACGCGCGGCGCCGAGGAATATTTGAGCGGCGTGATCCTGTTCGAGGAGACGTTGTCGCAACGCACCGACGACGGCGCGCCGTTGCCCGAAGTATTGACGCGCGCCGGGATCCTGCCCGGCATCAAGGTGGACAAGGGAACGACACCGCTACCCAATGCGCCCGGGGATTTGATCACGCAAGGTTTGGACGGCTTGGGCGAGCGGCTCAAAGAGTACAAGAAGTACGGTGTGCGCTTCGCGAAATGGCGCGAGGTATACGGCATCACCGATGCTAATCCGACGGCGCTCGGCATCGAGGCGAACGCCGAAGTGCTTGCGCGCTACGCCGCGGTCTGCCAGCAGGAAGGCATCGTTCCGATCGTCGAGCCCGAGGTGCTGATCGACGGCGATCACACGATGTCGCGCTGTCGCGAGGTGAGTGACGCCGTGCTGCACGCCGTTTTCACCGCGCTGCATCGGCACAAGGTCATGCTCGAAGGCATGGTGCTGAAGCCCAGCATGGTCCTGCCGGGGAAGGAACATTCATCCAAGGCGACTGCAGAGCAGATCGCCACCGCAACCGTCGAAGTGCTCCTCTGCAACGTTCCCGCCGCGGTTCCGACGATCAATTTTCTGTCGGGCGGGCAGAGTCCCGAAGAAGCGACGGCGAACTTGAACGCCATGAACAAGCTCTATCCGCGCGCGCCGTGGGTGTTGTCGTTTTCGTATGCGCGCGCGCTGCAGGATCCGGCGATGCGTGCGTGGGGCGGCCGGCCGGAAAATGTTCCCGCGGCGCAAAAGGCATTTCACCAGCGCGTCAAAATGAATTCGTTGGCGCGGGCGGGCAAATGGACGCCCGAGCTGGAGCGAGCGGCTTGATCGGCGATCCCGACGAATCACGACAGGCATCGGCATTATTCGACTATCACGAGCGCAGCAAGCACCGTCTCCAACGTTACGCGCCGGGTCCGGGCGGATTGGACTGGGCGAATCAGCCTGATCCGTTCC
>VBCG01000080.1 GCA_005881895.1 Betaproteobacteria bacterium | reverse complement strand
GTGTCACAGCGTAGCTAGTGCGGTCGTGTACGCGCAAGAACGGTCAAGTTGCGACTTGATATGCCAATTCGATGCGCTTTCAACATCGAGCCGAGAGCGTGCTTAGGCGAACTGCGTGGGGTTGGAGCGGAAACGGCACGCGGCGATCGCCGTGCTGATGCGGCTTCACGATAACCCGCAGCACGCGTCGTTGGACCGACGTGCCGCGCTAAACCATGTGCAGACAAGTCGTTATCGAGCGGCGCGTGCCGCGGCCTTTTATCTTGCTGTCGCACGATTTCACGCTCCGTCCCTGTGTCGGTACTCCGTAGCCCACCTCGGTTCTGCACATGACACCAATCCCCTCTGCACGGCCGCGTGCATCAATCGTTGCACAAAACGCAATTCATCCGGCGAGCGGGCTGACGCACAATCGGTGCACTAATTGCCCTGGTCTAAAGTGATGACCGATCTCGCGATACCGTGCATGGTCATGCGCGGCGGCACATCGAAAGGTCCATTGTTCCTCGCAACCGATCTGCCGGCGGACGCGCGCACGCGTGATCAGCTCCTGCTGTCGGTGATGGGCTCACCGGACATACGTCAGATCGACGGCATCGGTGGAGGTGACTCACTTACGAGCCAGGTACTGATCGTGAGCCGAGCAGCGCGCGACAACGCCAATATCGACTATTTGTTTGCGCAGGTTTCCGTGGTTCAACGCGAAGTCGACACCACACCGAACTGCGGGAATATGTTGGCTGCAGTGGCGTGCTTCGCCGTCGAGCGCGGTCTCGTAACGCCGGTCGACGGCATTACGCGCGTGCGCATGTTCAACCTGAACACGCGCAGGCTCGTCGACGCGCAACTACCGACGCCAAACAGACGGGTGACGTATGAAGGCGATGCCCGCATCGACGGCGTGCCCGGCACCGGTGCTGGCATCGTGCTGGATTTCATCGATCCCGCTGGCGCCTGTACTGGCCAGCTATTGCCCACGGGGAATGCCATCGATTGGATCGATGGCGTCCCCGTATCATGCGTCGATTTCGCCATTCCCGTCGTGTTGGTGCCCGCTCGCGCTGTCGGCAAGACGGGTTACGAGTCGAAAGCGGAGCTCGACGCCGACGCCGAGCTGCTCGCGACCTTGCAACGGCTTCGACGCAAGGCGGCTTCCGTAATGGGCCTCCCCGATCCCAGTCACAGCGTCCTGCCCAAGGTGGCGCTGCTCGCTCCGCCGCGGAAGGGCGGCACGATCGCATCGCGCTTCTATGTGCCGTGGAATTGCCACGTCGCGCATTCGACGACCGGCGCGCTTTGTATCGCAGCGGCAACGCTCGTCGGTGGCACCATTGCAGCAGGCCTCGCTGCGTCCGCTCGCCGTGAGGCGCCCGCGATCGTGATCGAGCATCCGTCCGGCTGCCTTACCGTTCGCGTCGAGCTTGCACGGGGCACGCGTGTTGCGCATGCAAGCGTCGTTCTCACCGCACGTCCGCTGTTCGACGGCTCCGCGTTCGTCCGCCGCGCCCCGCATCCGGTCCCGCAGTAGACCCCGCGCGCTGCGCTGGCGTCGAGTTCTTTCCAGCTGCGATCTGCTTGTGCGCAACGGCGCGCAACATCGCATACAGATGCTCGGCCGCCGGCGATAGCGAGCGGCCGCGCCGCTTGATGAGGCCTACAGTGCGTGTCACCTCGGGTTCAACGATCGGCACGCTCACCAGCGACGGGTGACCTTTGCGCGGCATCGACAGGCGCGGCACGGCAGCGACCCCGAGCCCCGACTCCACGAAGCTGACCAACGTCGACACATGACGCGTCTCGAAGCACGGTTGCGGCCGCTCGCGCGTCGATGCGAGCGCGAGATCCATCACGAGACGATTGCCGCTCGCCTTGTCGACGGTCATGAAGTCGTAACGCGAAAGCTCAGCCCACGTCACCGTGCGTTGGCGCGCGAGCGGGTGGTCACGGAGACACGCTGCGACGAACGACTCGCTCAACAATGGCTCGAACTCGATCGTCGGCTCGTCGCTTCCGGTCATGTCGAGGCCAAGCTCCGCCTCGCCATGCACCACCGCGGAAAGCACCTCGTTCGCGCTCTCGTCGATGATGTGCACACGAATTCGAGGAAAGCGTTCGTGGTACTGCCGAAGCACGGTCGGCAGGAAGTAATGCACGGTGGAAGGGATGCACGCGAGTGTCACCTGTCCCCAGCGATTGGCCGCTACGTCGCGTACACCGAGCAGGATCGTGTCCAAGTCGTCCAGGAGGCTACGGGACTTGCGTGCGAAGTCCCGCCCGACCGCGGTGAGCTCGACGTTTCGGGTGTCGCGGTCGAAAAGGCGCACGCCGAGCGCGTCCTCCAGCTTGTCGATGCGCCTGCTCAACGCCGGTTGCGAGAGGTGAATGGTCTCTGCCGCCGCGCGGAAGCTCGAGAGCTCGGCGACCGCAATGAAGGCGCGCAGATCGGCCAGGTCGAAATTCATGTTCATGGCGCATCAATCGTACGCATATTTGCAATTCACAGTTTATCCCAGCCCGCCGACAATTCCACTCATCCGGCAAGCGACGGTCGAATGGCCCTTCAAGAGGTCCGAAACCCCAGCAATCCGGCCCACGTTGCCATCCAACCGGGCACTATCGAAGGAGGAGTCGTGAAGTTTTCCAAGCTCTATCGGGCGTTGTATTTCCAGGTCCTCGTCGGACTTGCGCTCGGCATCGCCGTCGGTCATTTTTGGCCCGAGGTCGGCGCATCCTTGAAGGTGCTCGGCGACGGCTTCGTCAAGCTCGTGAAGATGATGATCGCACCGGTCGTCTTCTGCACGATCGTGCTCGGCATCACGAGTCTCAACGACGGCAAGGAGATCGGCAAGACACTGGTGAAGTCGATGGCATTGTTCTACGTGCTTACGATCCTCGCGCTCATCACCGGACTCGTCACCGTCTTTGCGATGCAGCCGGGCGCAGGCATGAATATCGATCCCGCGACGCTTGATCCATCGGTCGCCAAGCGTTTCACGAACGAGGCCATGCCCAAGGGCTTCGTCGAGTTCGTGCTCCACATCATCCCGGGTTCGTTCTTCGGTGCCTTCGCTGAAGGCGAGGTGCTGCCCGTTCTGTTGCTCGCGGTCCTGAGCGGCTTCGGTCTGTCACGCATCGGCGTTGCCGGCAAGGCAGCGCTCGATGCGATCGATGCTTTTTCGCACATGCTGTTCGCGACCTTCGGCTTCATCATGAAGCTCGCGCCGATCGGGGCTTTCGGTGCGATGGCATTTACCGTTGGCCGTTACGGCATCAAGTCGATCGGCTCGCTCGGCCACCTGATCCTCACGTTCTACGTCGCCTGCGGCTTCTTCGTCGTGGTCGTGCTTGGTGTGCTTGCCCGTCTGCACGGCTTCAGTCTGTTCAAGCTGCTCCGCTACTTCAAGGAAGAGCTACTGATCGTGTTGGGAACGTCGTCGACCGAGCCCGTTCTTCCGCGCGTGTTGGTGAAGCTCGAGAAGCTCGGCTGCAAGAAGGGCATCGTCGGCCTGGTGCTGCCGACCGGCTACTCGTTCAACCTCGACGGCACGGCGATCTATCTCACGCTCGCGTCGATCTTCATCGCGCAGGCATGCAACATTCATCTCTCCGCGGGTCAGATCATCGCGATGCTCGGCCTGATGCTGTTGACGTCGAAGGGTGCGGCGGGCGTCACCGGGAGCGGGTTCGTGGCGCTGGTCGCGACGTTGACCGTCATGCCGGACTTGCCTGTGGCCGGGGTTGCTATCCTCGTCGGCGTCGACCGCTTCATGTCCGAAGCGCGAGCGCTCACCAGCATCATCAGCAACTGCGTCGCGAGCGTTGTTGTGGCGATCTGGGAGAACGCCTGCGATCGAGCCGTGCTCGCCTCCGAACTCAACGTGAATTTCGAGAAGACCGAGCAAGCACTCGACGAGGGCAGGCTCGTCGACGCAACGCTCGGGGTCACCGAGCCGGCCGCCGTCAAGCCCGCTTGATTCGAGCGCTGACAGGAGATTGACATGACTGCAACCACGAACGCCGATCTTTCAAGCTGGATCGGCAAAACCGAGACGGTTACCGACAGCGTGACCGCGACACCCTACGCAGCGCTTTCGGCGACGCTCGATCGCGCCCCCGAACGTCCGCCCGTCGGCACGCCGCTGCCGCCGCTGTGGCACTGGCTCTATTTCCTGCCGCTTTATCGTCAGTCCGAAGTCGGACCGGACGGTCACGCGAAACGCGGCGGGTTTCTTCCGCCGGTTCCGCTTCCGCGCCGGATGTGGGCGGGTAGTCAGTTTGAATTCAGCCGACCGCCGCGCGTTGGCGACCACATCACCCGCGTATCGACGATCGCCGAGGTCACCGAAAAGCCCGGCCGCACCGGCCCGCCGGTATTCGTCAAGGTGCGCCACGAAATTCGGGCAAACGACGAGCGGTTGCCCGCGATCGTCGAGTTCCACGACATCGTCTATCGCGAGGCCGCGAAGCCGGACGATGCAGCGCCGCCGCCGAAGGCCGCGCCGTCGGACAATCCCTGGCAGCGCCACTGGGTGCCGGATGACGTGTTGCTGTTTCGCTATTCGGCGCTGACGTTCAACGGTCATCGCATTCACTACGACCGCAAGTACGTTACCGAGGTCGAGGGTTATCCCGGATTGATCGTCCACGGGCCGCTGATCGCGACGCTGCTCCTCGATCTGCTGCGATCCGAGCTGCCGGACGCCGTCGTGCGACGCTACGAGTTTCGCGCCGTGCGGCCGTTGTTCGACATCAATCCGTTCGACGTATGTGGCAAGCCGTCGGCGGATGGCAAGAGCGTGCGGCTGTGGGCCAAGGACTACGAAGGCTGGCTTGCGATGGAAGCCACTGCGCAGATCGGTTGATGGAGCACATGCGATGAGACCGCTTACCGGTATCACTGTCGTCACACTCGAACACGCCATCGCCGCGCCGTTCGCGACGCGGCAGCTTGCCGACCTGGGTGCGCGCGTCATCAAGGTGGAGCGCCCCGGAGTCGGAGACTTCGCGCGCGGCTACGACGAGCGCGTGCGGGGGCTGGCATCGCATTTCGTATGGACGAACCGCAGCAAGGAGAGCCTGACACTCGACGTCAAGCATAAACCTCGCGCCGGGCGCTGCCGCCCGGTTGGGCCTGTCGTATGCCGCGCTCGCATCTCAAAAGCCGGCGTTGATCGTTTGCGATATTTCAGGATACGGCGCCGACGGACCGTATCGCGACAAGAAAGCCTATGACCTGCTGATCCAGAGCGAAGCGGGATTCCTGTCCGTGACCGGCACCGAGGAGGAGCCTTCGAAGGCCGGACCATCGATCGCCGATATCGCGGCGGGAATGTACGCGTACTCGAGCATCCTGGCGTCGTTGCTGGAACGGAACAGCACCGGCCACGGACAGCATCTCGATATCTCGATGCTCGAATCCTTGGTCGAGTGGATGAATTATCCGCTCTACTACGCGTTCGAGGGGGCGACGCCGCCCGCGCGCACGGGCGCGAGTCACGCTACCATCTATCCGTACGGACCCTTTCCGGCAGGGGATGGCAAGACGGTCATGCTCGGGCTGCAGAACGAGCGCGAGTGGGAGATGTTTTGCAAGACCGTGCTGCAGCGCCCGGAGCTCGCGAAGGATGCGCGCTTCTCGACCAATTCAAAGCGCAGCGGAGCACGCGCCGAGCTGCGCGCGATCATCCTCGAGGCCTTTGCTGCACTTACCGCAGAAGAGGTCGTCAAGCGGCTCGATCAAGCGCAAATCGCCAACGCGCGGGTGAACGACATGCACGCTGTCTGGAGGCATCCGCAGCTCCAGGCGCGCAAACGCTGGCGCGAAGTGAACACACCCGCCGGGGTGGTGCCCGCGCTTCTTCCACCGGGTTCGTGGGAACAGGCGGAACCGCGCATGGATCCCGTGCCGGCTCTTGGTGAGCACACTGCATCGATTCTCGAGGAGCTCGGCTACTCCACCGAGCAGGTTGCGCAGTTGCGGAAGACGGGTGCCCTGTGACGTCCGCCAATCGTGACGCGCAAACGACCGTGCCGAATCTCCCGCTCACGTACCTGTTCGTGCCCGGCAACCGCGCGGACCGCTTCGACAAGGCGGTCGCGTCGCAGGCCGGCGCGGTGATCGTCGACCTGGAGGATGCCGTTGCGCCGGAGGATAAGGCCGCCGCACGCGCGTCGTTTGCATCCTGGTATGAGACCTGTGGCGCTGCGGCCGACCGCATCCTGGTTCGTATCAATGACGACAGTACTCCGTGGCACGACGCGGACATTGCACTGGTCGCTGAAACGGGCGTGCGCGGCGCCATACTCCCGAAGGCCGAGAGCCCCAGGCAGATCGATCGCGTTGCCTCGGCGTTGGGCGCGAGTGGATTCGTTATCCCACTGGTGGAGACGGCGAGGGGCGTCGCGGACGTCGATATGCTCGCGGGCGCTGCGCGTGTCCAGCGCATCGCGTTCGGTACCCTGGACTACGCGCTGGACCTCGACTTGACCGGCGACGAACGCGGATTCATCTACCCGGCGTGCCGCATCGCAGTGGCCTCGCGCGCCGCAGCAATTGCTCCACCGATCGCCGGCGTGACGTCGGCGATCAGCGACGAGGCGCAGCTCCTTGCCGATCTCAACTTCGCGCGCGCCTGCGGCTTCGGTGCCAAGCTGTGCATCCATCCGAAGCAGGTCGATTCGATCAACGCCGCCATGCGGCCCAGCGAGAGCGAGATTGCCTGGGCGAAGGAAGTCGCCGCCGTCGCCGAATCGAGTCCGGGCGCCGTTCAGGTTGCCGGAAAGATGGTCGATAGGCCTGTAATTGCTAAAGCGCTGCGCATCCTAGCCCGCGCTTGACGCCCGACCTCTAGCTGACAGATCCCAACTTACAAGACCCTCATATGTCTTCCACAATCATCGACTCCATCATCTTCGGCGACATCTTCAGCGACGAGGCGATGCGCAACGTGTGGTCCGACGAGAACCGCACGCAGAAGTACCTTGACATCGAAGCGGCACTTGCGCGAGTTCAAGGTCGCCTTGGCATCATCCCGAAGGAAGCTGCCGACGAGATCGTCAAGCACTGCACGATCGACCAGATCGACATGGCGAAGCTCAAGCAACAGACCGAGCGCATCGGATATCCGATCCTCGGCATTGTTTCGCAATTGAACGCGTTGTGCCGCGACAAGCTCGGCGAGTACTGCCATTGGGGTGCGACTACGCAGGACATCACCGACACCGCAACGGTGCTGCAGATCCGCGAAGCGCTCGAGTTGATCGACGACGACCTGCGCGCGATCTCCGGCGCGCTGGCCGATCTCGCCAAGCGGCACCGCGATACGCCGATGGTCGCGCGCAGCAACCTGCAGCAGGCAGTGCCGATCACGTTCGGCTTCAAGATGGCGGAGTTGCTCTCCGCGATCGAGCGCCATCGCGAGCGGCTCGCGCAAATGCGCCCGCGCGTGCTGATGGGGGAGTTCGGCGGGGCCGCGGGCACGCTCGCCTCGATCGAGAAAGGCGCGATGGAAGCACAGCAAGGCCTCATGGAGGAGCTTGGGCTCGCGCAACCGCTCATCGCGTGGCACACGATCCGCGACACGATCGCCGAAGTCGGGTGCTTCCTCGGCCTCGTCGGCGGCACGCTCGGCAAGCTTGCGATGGACGTAAAGCTGATGATGCAAACTGAAGTCGGCGAAGTTTACGAACCGTTCGCGCCGGGCCGAGGCTCGAGCAGCACGATGCCGCAGAAGCGCAACCCGATCTCGTCCTGTTATATCCACGCGACGATCTCGGTCGTTCGGCAGCACGCCGCGGCACTTCTCGACGCGATGGTCGCCGATCACGAGCGATCGACCGGGCCGTGGGAGATCGAATGGATCGTGCTGCCCGAGGCGTTCTGCCTGCTTTCGGGTGCACTCAAGCAGTCGCGTTTCGTTCTGAGCGGCCTGGAGGTCGACGCGGAGAGGATGCGCGAAGTGCTCGACATGACGAATGGACTCGTCGTGTCCGAGGCGGTGATGATGGGACTCGGTCCGTACCTCGGTCGCGAATACGCGCACGATCTCGTCTACGACATCTGTCGCGAGGCGATCCGGAAAAAGCGTCCGTTACTCGACCTGCTCGCCGAGAACAAGGAGATCACGAAGCACCTGAATCGGGCCGAGCTTGCGAAGCTATGCGATCCCTCGAACTATCTCGGTCAGTCGGGCGTGATGGTCGATCGGGTGCTGGCGAGCGTCCGCAAGCACTGAGCATGCGATGTTGACCCGCATACCCTGCATGATGATGCGCGGTGGCACGTCGAAGGGTCCGTTCTTCCTCGCGTCCGACCTTCCGGACGACATCGCGCAGCTTCATCGCACGCTGCTTGCTGTGATGGGCTCAGAACACATCCGGCAGATCGACGGCATCGGTGGAGGCGACAGCCTTACGAGCAAGGCGGTGATCGTGGGGCGCTCCAAGCGGCCGGGTATCGACGTCGAGTACCTCTTCGCGCAAGTCGCCGTAGGAGGCGATACGGTCGACACCGCGCCCAATTGCGGCAACATGCTGTCTGCCGTCGGTCCGTTCGCGATTGAGCGGGGTCTCGTGACGGCAACATCGCCGCAGACGACATTGCGCATCTTCAATCGCAACACCGGCAAGACGATCGAGGCGATAGTGCAAACGCCCGACGGCAAGGTCACCTATAAAGGAAGGACGGCGATCGACGGGGTACCCGGGCAAGGTGCGCCGGTCATGCTCAACTTTCTCGACGCTGCCGGTGCGAAGACCGGAAAGCTGCTACCGACCGGAGAGCCGATCGACGTCATCAACGGAATCCAAGTCTCATGCGTTGACTTTGCATCACCACTGGTGCTCATCGCCGCAACAGCGCTCGGCAATACGGGCCACGAGACCAAGCCTGCGCTCGATCATGACAAGGCGTTGTTCAACCGCGTCGAAACGATCCGGCTCGAAGCAGCGCGACGAATGGGACTTGGCGACGCAATCGGAAAGGTGCTTCCGAAGGTTGCGTTGCTCGCTACGCCGGAGCACGGCGGCAGCATTTCGTCGCGCTATCTGACCCCATGGACCTGCCATGCCGCACATGCTGTCACCGGCGCTCTTTGCATAGCGGCGGCATGCTGCGTGCCTGGCAGCGTCGCGGCGTCCATAGCCGTTCCCGGGCGGAATACCGGGACGATTGCTATCGAGCACCCCGCGGGAAGAATGGAAATGCGCGTCGAGGTCGATCCGACGGCGACCGCCCGCGATGTTGTGATCTCGCGGGCTGGCGTTGTGCGAACCGCGCGTCTTCTGCTGTCAGGTCATGTCTTCGTCAATGTTCCGGCAGTCCTCGCCGTCGCCGCGTGAGCATAGAAGCTGATGGGCAGCCGACCAAGTTCGAGCTTGTGATCATCTGGACCGCCAAGGCACTCGGCATCAACATTTCGCAATCGCTGCTGGAGCGCGGGGGGACGGTAATCGAATACTACTGCAGCGTCTGCTTACCGCGAGCGGGTCGTGCCTGCGGTGGGTACCTCCACGCCGAGCAGGAGTGCGTATTACCTGGCGCGCCGAATCGGTAGATAGATCAGGTTGCAGGCCCCCGATTTGAACCTTCGGAGCGTCGGTCTATTGAACGCTCGCAGCGGACGTTTTGGGGCAACAACCAGCCCTAACTCGACCGAAATAGACCGAGTCGGATAAGCCGGAAAGCCGCGCCAAATCTAGCCTTGAGCCGTTTCGGAGCGGCGCTCTGTTAATCCGCAGGTCCCAGGTTCGAGCCCTGGTCGGGGAGCCAATTCCACATTGGCTTGTAGCGATAGCACCGCTAACTTCTGCGCATTCTTGGGGTCTATTTTGGGTCTATTTGGTCCGTCGCTCTATCCACCGAATTACATTTGATATCAGTTCCTTCAAGCACTCCTGCTGGGGTATACGCGGTCCGTCGCTCGATTCGCCGAAGTGCATTGATATCAGTTCCTTCAAGACTCTTATTGGGGTCCGTGCGCTCCGTCGCTCGCTGTCGTTCGCAGTGTCTCTTGTGTCAGTTGCTTCAAGTAGATTTCCGTGGTCCGAACGCCATTGTTGCTAAGCATGATCTGTTGCTTGTACGTTGACCGACGCGGCGTCCACAGCAATGCCGGAAGACAATTCACGGGCATCGCATCGACGGCGCGCCTGACAACCACACTGTTGCGACGCACGGCTACGGCCAACGGATTCCTGAACCGATGGTCGCTGGATCCGCCTCTGGACTGCCGTCGTGGATGTCAGCAACCACACCGTGCGCCTTCGCGCGCTCGAAACCTGCGATGCGAGATGCGGCGCCGGACAGCCGCTCAGACTGCGGCGATCAATATCCGCCTACGGAAGCGGGAAAATGAGACATGTCGTGGTCGCATGCGCGTACCGTTTCCCGTCGACGTCGGTGATGATGGCCTCCGCGATGCCTACGCGGCTGCCGACATGAATCGTCTTGCCCTCGGCCCGCACGGGGCCCACTTCGTCGCTCAATGAACGGATAAGGTTTACTTTGAGCTCCAACGTTGTGTATCCAACGCCCTTCGGCAGCGTCGAATGGATTGCGCATCCGAGCGCGGAGTCGAGCAGCGTGCAGAAGTAGCCGCCGTGCACGCCGCCGAGCGGATTGTAGTGGCGCTTGTCAGGGGTGCCTTGAAATACGACGCGTCCGGGCTCGGCGGCGATTGGAACAAAGCCAAGCGTTTCCCCGATCGGCGGCGATGGCAGCTCTCCATTGAAGATACGCTGCAGAAACTCGATCCCGCTGGACGCCTTGAGATCCTGTGGCGATGTCACACCAGGGGCGGCCAGTCTTGCCCGCACCGTTGCCTCCTCGGTTTGCCAACGCAGTAGGACTTCGTTTCGATTGGTCATGCTCGTTCCCGAGTGTGCACGGTGAACCTGCGGTAACCTGGACAGCAATTGGGCCCGGCGGTCACGTTGCTACGGGCACCGGCTCAACAATCCGCGCCTCGTTAATCGGCAGATTCACGACCGCGGCGGCGGCAGCCAGCGTCATATCCGCATACCACATCCACTGATAATTACCGGTTTCGCTCAACGCGATTCCGCCGAGATACGCACCGAGAAACCCGCCGATCTGATGCGATAGCAGCGTGAGGCCGAACAACGTGGCCAGATAACGGATGCCGAAGAGCTTGCCCACGATGGCAGCGGTCGGCGGCACGGTGGCGAGCCAGGTGAGACCCAGAGCCACAG
>VBCG01000079.1 GCA_005881895.1 Betaproteobacteria bacterium | reverse complement strand
AGCTTCGACGTGCGCCGCGGCGAGGTCTTCGTGATCCTCGGCGGCTCCGGCTGCGGCAAGAGCACGCTCCTGAAGCACATGATCGGTCTCTATGATCCGAAGGCTGGTCGCGTGCTGATCGACGGCGACGACATCGTTTCGGCGGACGAGGCGACTCGCCACACGATCCTGCGCAAGATCGGCGTCATGTATCAATCGGGTGCGCTGTTCGGCTCGATGACGCTGCTCGAGAACGTGCGCTTGCCGCTCGAGGAGTACACGGACCTCGACAATGACGCGATCGGCTTGATTGGCCGGATGAAGCTCGAATTGGTGGGCCTCGAGCAATTCACCGGGCATCTGCCTGCGGAAATCTCCGGCGGCATGCAAAAGCGCGCGGCGATCGCCCGCGCAATGGCGCTTGATCCGATGATCCTCTTTCTCGACGAGCCCTCGGCGGGACTCGATCCGATCACATCGGCGTCACTCGACGCGCTGATCCGCCGGCTGGCCGAGAATCTGGACGTCACATTCGTGATCGTCACGCACGAGCTCGCCAGCATCTTCGCCGTGGCCGACCGCGTCATCATGCTCGACAAACGGAAGAAGGGCATCATCGCCGAAGGCGATCCACGCGTGCTGCGCGACACGAGCGAAGATCCGTGGGTGCGGCAGTTTTTCCACCGCGAACCCGACCACGCGGTAGCCTAGATGAGCCAGCGAGCGAACTACTTCAAGCTCGGCCTGTTCGTCATCGGCGCGATCGCCGCCGGCATCATCGTCCTTCTGATCATCGGGACGGGCCGCTTCCTGCAAAAACGCGTGACAGTCGAAACGTATTTCAACGAATCGGTCCAGGGCTTGGACATCGGCTCGAAGATGAAATACCGCGGCGTCGAGGTCGGCCAAGTGACGCGGATCAGCTTCACGTACGTCAAATACGAGCAGGACAAACCGATGGGCGATCGCAGACGCTACGTGCTGGTTGAGGCGCAGATGCAACCGCGGCTCGTCGGCGGGAAGGCCGCGAACGATATCGCCAGCCCCGAATCGACGGCGCTGGAAGTCGAGAAGGGGCTGCGCGTCAAGCTCGCGCCCCAGGGCATTACCGGTACGAGCTATCTCGAAATCGACTACGTCGATCCGGCGAACAACCCGCCACTGCCTATCGATTGGACGCCCGACAACATCTATATTCCGAGCGCGCCGTCGACCGTCGGCCAGATCGTCAATTCGGCCAGCGAGATCATGGAACGGCTGCATCACCTCGACGTCGAGGGCGTTGTCAACAACTTGAACAAGCTCTTGACCACGACCAATGACCGCGTGGCCGCGCTCGACACGAAGAGCCTGCAGCAGAGAACGGAGCGGACGCTCGCGAAGATCGAGTCGACGCTAAACGACGTCGCCGCGAAGAAGCTCTCCGATGAAGCGGTGGCGCTGCTGGCCGAGCTTCGCAAGACCAACGCCGAGCTTCAGGTGACGCTCACGAATCCCACATTCAAGAAACTGCCGGAATCGGCTGATGCGGCGATCCAGAAAGTACGCGACCTGGTTGCCGATCCCAAGCTCGCATCGTCGATCGCCCACATGGAGAGCACGCTTTCGCGTCTTGACCGCATCTTCGGCGGCGGCGAGAGCGATCTCACGACGACGATCGAGAACCTGCGGCAAATTTCGGACAACCTGCGCGACCTGACCGAAGACGCCAAGCGTTATCCGTCCAACGTGATCTTCGGCGCGCCGCCCCGACCGCTGGAGCGTACCCCATGAAGCATTCCGCGCTCGTCGCGATCGCCGCAATCGTGCTTGCGAGTTGTGCGCTCAACCGCCCGGCACCGGTGAAGCAGCAGTATTTGCTCGATCCGCCAGCCCCAGTTGCAGTCGCGAAGTCGCAGCCGACGTCGGTGCGGGTTGGCGCGATCAACATCGCAGCGCCGTTTCGGGGCCGGAACTTCGTGTTGCGGGAAGCCGACTTGCGCTACGAGACCGACTATTACAGCGAGTTTCTCATCCCGCCGTCGACGATGCTGACCGAGTTGACGGCGCGTGCGCTCGAGCGATCGAAGGCATTCGCGCGAGTCGTGCCACCGGGCTATTCGGCGGACGCCGATTGGGTGCTCGATGGCTTCGTGTCCGCGCTCTATGGTGATGAGCGCGACGGCAAGAAGGTGTCCGCGGATGTCACCGTTTCGTATTACCTGTTCCAGTCGAGCGGCGGCAGCGGCATGCCGGTGTGGACGCGCGATTATCAAAAACGCGTTCCGCTGGCTACGCCAACGACGGAAGCGTACGCCGGCGCGCTCAATACGGCGTTGGGCGAGATATTCGCCGAGCTTACGCGCGATCTTGCCGCGGCCGAGCTTTCTTCGCCGAAGCGCTGAATTTCATTTTACGCGTCCTTGCGCGCCTGCGTGATCTCGACCCGCACCGGCGTGTCGACGTGCAGTGTCCGCTGCGGAAACGGAATGCCGATGCCGCTCGTCGTCAGCCGTTGCAGAATCGCTTCGCGGAGTTCGGTTGCGATGCGTCCCGTGTCGAGATCGGGGCCGACATCGATCCAGTACGTTAACCGAAACTTTTGCGCGTCGTCGCCGAACTCATCGAAATAGGCCGCAGGCTCGGGGTTCTTCAGCACCTCCGGATGATTGCGGGCGACCGCGATCAGGACCTGCCGCACGACGGCGGGATCCGCCCCGTATGCAACGCCGATGACGATTGTCTGGCGCATCTCGGTCGACGAGTAGGTCAAGTTGGTGACGTTGCTTTCGATGAATGTCGAATTGGGGATCAGTGCCTCAATCCCGTCGGCAGTACGCACGACCGACGCTCTGAACCCGATGTTCGTCACGCGCCCGCGGACGCCGCCGAACTCGATCAGATCGCCGACGCGCAATGGCTTCTCGATCAAAAGCATGACGCCGGACATCAGATTCTTGAGCAAATTTTGCGCGCCAAAACCGACGCCGATCGCCAATGCACCGCCGATGAACGCGAACACCGTCAACGGAATCTGCACGGCGAGAAGGCTTGCCACCACGAGCAACGCGACCAGCAGCGCGAGCGTCCACCGGTAAATGATGTTCGAGTACGCCGGCGTCTGGCGGAACATGCGGATCGCGACCCAACCCGCGAGCTGGGCGAGCTTCGCGCACAACCAGGAGCCCAGCACGATCAGCGTCAATGCCCCAATGGTCTTGCCGATCGTTACCGAACGCTGTGCGACGACCTTGCGCCCCTCCGCCGTTTCGAAGCTGTCCTCGACGCTGAAGAGCTCGAAGTCCCAGATGTGCTTTACCCATAATCTTGCGACGACCCACATGTCGGCGATCCGCGTGACGAACGACCGCGGCGCGTCCGGATTGCCGGCATTGGCGCGCCAGCGCGACAAAAGCCGTTCGAGCGGCTGCGTCGCGCTGAGCGAACTGCGCAGGATCGTCCCACGTTCCATGTAGACATCACGCATCTCGCGCAACGCGACCGCCTCGGCTGCAGAAGCACCACGGAGCTTCGAATCCATCGTCGCAACGAAGCTCGCTGCGTTGTCGAGCTGCTGCTTCTGATATTCGTTCCACGCCTGGAGCCCGGCGAGCGAGTTAACCAGATTCTCGTACGCGGCCGATTCGCGCGTGAGATCGTTCGACTGCATGAGCTCGTAGCGCATCGTCCATGCTTTGTGCTCGTAATCGATCAGTGCAAGCTGCGTCTTGACGCCGTCGAGTGCGAGGTTCGCGTTCTCGGCACGCCTCTGTGAGACGTCTGCGTCCCGATCGAGCGCTGCGATTCGCGCGGCGTAGGCGTCAGGCGACTCGGCCGGTAACGCGCCTGCCTTGCGCGCATCGGCGAAACGCTTTGCCGTGTCCTCGGCCTCGCGTTTTCTGTCTTTCCATACGCCCGTCTGCCGGTCGAGCTCGCCGGAGAGCGCCTTCGATTCGCCGGCAAGCCGGGCATCGATGCGATCGAGATCGTCCTTCGTAAAGCGCGTGGCGGTTCGCGCGATCGCAAGCTGGGCCTTCGTCAATCGGAGATCGGCCTGCGCGGTGCCTTTCTCTTCGGCGGCATTCGTACGTGATTGCTGAACCTCGTCGAGCGCAGCTGCGATTTCTTCGCTGCGCAACTGCGCAAGGTCGCGGAGCCATTTCGCCCGCCGACGCTGCTCCGTATCCGCGCTTGCGCCCTCGAAGCGCTCCGTTGCCAAGCGGAGCTCGGCTTCGCTGTCGCGCAGCCGCCGTTGCAGACGCTGCATTAGCCCGGTGAGCACGGTCTCGCGCGACTCGATCGTCGCAATCTGCTGCTCGATCGTTTCCTGCGTTTGCTCGAGCGAGTCGACGAACGCAAGCGAATACGGCGGCGGATCGGCGAAGGCACGCCAATTGTCGGCGCGCGACTCGGCGTCACGGCGCGCCTGCACGACGTGCGCGTGGCGCTCTTGCGCGTCGAGTCGCTGCGCGAGCGAGCGTTCGAGTTGATGCAGCAAGCGCATTCGATCGCCGACCTCGGCGTCGGGCGTTCCCGGCGGGCTGCCTTCCGCGTTCGCGGTGGGCGCTTCGAGTCGGGCGAGCATCGCGCTGACTTCAGCCAGTCGCGTTGCGGGATCGGGAGTAGCGGGCTTCGCCGTTTCCGCCGGCGCAGCCTCCTTCGGCGACGGCAGCGGCGCCGCAAGTTGTGCACTCGCGATGCCGCTTAACGCGAGCATTGCACCCGTCGAGAGTGCGCGAACCATCCGTACGCGGCGACTGATCGACGCGGGCTCGGACATCAAAACATCGGCTGATCTGCGACGCGCTTGTCGAGTGGCGCCGCCGCGCCAACGGGCGTCAATCGGTCCGCAGCGTCGATCCATCCGCCGCCCATCGCCTTGTAGATTGCGACTTGTGCGGCGAGCGTCGTATTCTGGCTGTGCGCATAGCTCAACTGCGCCTCGAACAGGCTTCGCTCGGCATCGAGCACCTCGATATAGCTCGTATAACCGTTGTCGTAACGCAGGCGTGCAAGGCGAGCGTAATCGGCAAGCGCGGCGACGGTGCGTTGCAACGCTGCTTGCGTCGCTCGCGCCATCGAAGCTGTGATCAACGCGTTCTCGACATCGCCAAACGCTGCCTGCACCGTCTTGCTGTAATTGGCGAGCGCAAGGCGTTGTCCGGCTTCGGCCTGTTGCACCTGACCCGCGAGGGCGCCCGCATTGAAAATGGGCGCCGTCAGCCCTGCCGCGAACGTCCACGTGCGCGCGGGCCCCGTGAAAAGATCGCCCAGCGCGGTCGATACGGCACCGAATACGCCGGTAAGTGAGATCGACGGGAAGTAGAGCGCCTTGGCGGCGCCGATCTGCGCGTTCGCCGAGATGAGTTGCTGTTCGGCTTGACGTACGTCGGGACGCCGCTCGAGCAATTCCGACGGAAGGCCCGCAGGGATCACGATCGGTTTTAGCTGATCGATGGACCTACCGCGCGGAATGGGACCGGGATTGCGACCCATCAATAGCGAGAGCGCCTGCTCCTGCACGGCGATGTCCCGCTCGATGCCGGGGATCGTCGACAGCGCAGATTCGAATTCCGATGTGACCTGCGAAACTTCGAGCTGCGACACGACGCCGCCGGCAAAGCGTTTCTGAAACAACTCGAGCGAATCGCCGCGGGAGCGTGCGGTCTCGCGTGCAATGTCGAGCTGCCGATCCAGATCGCGTAGCGCAATGTAGCCGCTGGCGGTCGCCGCGGCCACCGACAGGACAACGCCGCGGCGCGCTTCTTCGTTGGCGAACACGTCTGCCGTTGCCCCGTCGGTTTGCCGCCGCACCTTGCCCCACAAATCGATTTCCCACGACGCGGACAACCCCGCTTGATACGTCGCGTATTCAACCGTCGCGTCCAGAGGTATCTTTTGCGGCGTCGCGATGCGCGAGCCGCGTTGTCGCGCGGCTTGAACGGGGAATGCAGGAGAGATGGCGACTTGTGGAAAAAGAGCGCTCCGCGTGGTGGCGAGCGTTCCCAGAAAAATGTCGACGCGCGCCGCCGCGATTCGCACATCGAGGTTTTTGCGTAGCGCGTCGCGAACGAGATCGGACAGCACCGGATCGCCGAAGCCTTCCCACCACTCGACATCGGCGATCGCCTGCGCAGCCGGCTCAGCGTAGCGATACGCAGTCGGAGCTTCGATTTGCGGCCGCTGATAGTTGGGTCCCAGTGTGCAGCCGCCGGCGAATGCTGCGACACAGAACAGTGCGACTCCGCGCACGTCAGCTCCCCTCGCGCGGCGCTTGCGGCGCAGCGGCGGGGACTCCGGCGCCACCCGACAACGCGCGCGCTTCCCCCACCGGCACTTCGTACTTCTTTCCGCCAAAGCGTTCCGACAACGACTCGATCACGAAATAGAACATCGGGATGAAGAACACGGCGATGACTGTCGCACCGAGCATTCCACCGATGACGCCGGTGCCGATCGAATGCTTGCTACCGGCGGCGACGCCGACCGAGATCGCGAGCGGCACGCAACCCAGAATGAACGCGAGCGACGTCATCACGATCGGCCGCAGGCGGTCGCGTGCAGCATTGACCGACGCATCGAAGACCGACTGCCCCGAATCCCGATTGAGGACCGCGTACTCGAAGATCAGGATCGCGTTCTTCGCCGCGAGCGCGACGAGCATCGTGAGACCAATCTGGAAATAGACATCGTTGGACAGGCCTCGAATGAGGATGGCGAGCAACGCACCGAACAACGCGAAGGGCACGGCAAGCAGCACACCGAACGGCAACGACCATTTCTCGTATTGGCCGGCGAGGATCAGGAACACCATGATCAGGCCGAACACGAA
>VBCG01000033.1 GCA_005881895.1 Betaproteobacteria bacterium | reverse complement strand
CGCGCCTCTATCTGTGATCGTAGATGAACTTGGCGCACTCACTTGGCATGCGATCATGTCTACGATCCCCCTCGACAAGGAGGGACCGGCGCTTGCCTTTGGACATCGAGACGGCGAGTTCACCAACAAGTCGCTCCTGATGTCGTTGTTAGGGTGCTTCGAACACACTGGAGATGGTCCACATCCCGCGGATGACGACATTCCGAGGGCTGAAATCACGATGCAGACACGATTTCGAAAGCCAGCACACCCAGAGGAAACAGCGCCGTGACGCGCGTTTCGCGGAGTAACTGGGGGACGCCGCGCCGATTGGTTGGCGCAAGGTCAACCAAAGCACGAGTTACGGCCAGTAGCGAAGAGCTGAAGCAAGCGCAGTAGCAGCAGCCTCGGGGTGCATGTGGACAGCGACGCGACTGCCTTGCGGTCCCTATCGTCTAGAGGCCCAGGACACCGCCCTTTCACGGCGGTAACGCGGGTTCGAATCCCGCTGGGGACGCCACCTTGTGTTGGCGGGGAGGGGGCACTTGGGCGGCCTCGTCGGGCGCTTCAAGCAAAGACCTAATAGATCCCCGTTCCCAACAAAATAGCGGCGACGAAGGTCTTGACCGCCTTCTCGTTGAAGTACCGGCCTGCGAAAGGGTGCGCGTCATGAACATTTCTCTCGTCATCACCGTTATCGGCCCGGATCGCCCCGGTATTGTTCGCATGCTCGCGGATCGCGGGCGTGCCTTCGACGCCAACTGGGCGGAGAGCCGCATGGCAAGCCTTTCGGGTCAATTCGCCGGAATCGTGCGATGGGACGTGCCGGCGGAAAAGGCCGAAGCGATGGCGGAGGCTCTGCGCGAGCTGGAAGCATCAGGCTTGCGCATCGTCATCGCGCAAGTCACAAGCACGCGTGCCGCTGCAGATCGGCGCCTCATCAAACTGGAACTTGTTGGGCACGATCGGCCGGGCATTGTCGACGCCGTTTCGCGTGCCCTGCTGGATCGCGACGTGAGCATCGAAGAACTCGAGACGGAATTCACGAGCGGCGCGTGGTCCGGCGAACAGCTCTTCAAGGCGGTTGCGCTGCTGTCGGTTCCGCACACGCTTACCGTCGACATGTTGCGGAGCGCATTGGAAGGCCTGGCCAACGAGTTCATGGTCGACCTTACCCTCGATGAAGAGAGCGCCGCTGACGCACCTAGAACTCAGGGCGTTGGCTGTTGAGTCAATTGCGAATCGTTTTCTGCGCGGTCGGCGGAGATTGCATGACACTGCCGGCTTCTCGCCGTCGAATGCCGACCTCGGTCACGACGTAATCGAGCGGGATATCGTGCCACTGCGGATAAATCGTCGGCACGCGCGCAAGCTCGAATCCAACTCCGACCGTCATTGGGCGCGGCTCGATCACGGCCAAGGTGCGATCGAAAAATCCAGCGCCGTATCCGAGCCGATAACCCGCGTCGTCAAATCCCGCCAATGCGATCAGTGCGACGTCCGGCACCACTTCGGGAGAATCCGCGGGCACCGGTATGTCATAGACGCCGGCGACCATCCTGGTCTCGGGCGTCCATTGCCGGAAAACCATCGGTTGACGCGAGGCAACCACGACGGGTAACGCGGCCCGTGCCCCATGCCCAAGGAAACGCAGGATCAACGAACGTGCATCGTATTCGGCCTGGTAGGGCCAACAGAACGCGATGATTTTTTCGGCGACGTCCGCCAGCAACGCTTCAATGTGCGCGTCGAGCGCATCGTTCCATCTTCTCCGATCTTCCGGGTTCGCTGCGAGCCGACGCGCAATAAGTTCCGCGCGAAGCGCTGTCCGCCACGTTTTGAGTGTCTGCTCGTCCATTTGATTCGAACTTAGCAGACAGTGACGCGACCGGCGCGTGATCGCTTACGGGACGTCGGGACGTGGATCGGGGCTCACGAAGCCGTTGCGATTGGGCATTTGCACGCGCGCGAGCGTGCCGGCGTTGATTACCTCGTTCTTCGCGACGATGTTGGCCTCACCCAGGATATACGCGACCACGGCGTAGGCCTCGTCATCGCTCAGCGATCCTGGCGCATTGAACGGCATTGCCCGCTTGACGTAATCGAACACCGACGTCGCGTAAGGCCAATAGCTCTCGACCGTTTTGACCGGCGCTTTTGCAGGGCTGTTATTGACCAGCGTGCCGCGCCCGCCGATGAGCCGGTCGCCTAGAGGCGTGCCCTGCAGCTTGTCGCCGTGACACGCCAGGCACTTCGTCTGATAAACCTTCTCGCCTTGCGCGTAGCTGCCGCTGCCGGACGGCAAGCCACGCCCGTCTGCAGGATAAGAGAAGTAATGCGCAATCTCCGCAGTCGTCGGCGCGGTGCCGAGATTAAGCTTGCCGCCGGCGTAGGCGCTCTGCGGAACTTCACCTGATCGCTGTGTCGCCGCGCATCCTGCTGCGAGAAGCGCAGCGCAGGCACTGACTCCGAGCCACTTTGCCGTCCTAAGCGTGAACATTGGTCACGCTCCCGTCGGCAGCAACCGCCCAACTTTGGACGGCATTCAAGTGATAGATGGAACCGATCGGGCCGTTCAAGCCGCGCACGTCGGTCAGTTGCTTCAACATCGGCTGAACGTAGCCGGTCTCGTCGGTGGCCCTGCTTTGCAGTACCGCCGGTTTTCCGTCCCAGAGCCAAGGGAAGCGGAACCGCGTATGGCAGATTGGCAGCACGGGGCCCTGCAAATGCGCATCGGCCCATGTCTTTCCGCCATCTGCTGACACCTCGAGCCGCGTGATCTTCCCGCGTCCGCTCCACGCAATTCCGGTGACTTCGTAAAAGCCGGGACCCGGGAGCTTCATTTCGCCCGAGGGAAAAGTGATCACCGATTTCGCTTCCATCACGAAGGTGAACTGGCGAGCGATGCCGTTCGCCATCAGGTCGGTGTATTTCGATGTTTCCTCGCGCGTCTGGTACGGAACGTCGCTGACCTCGAGACGGCGCAGCCACTTGATGTGCGTGTTGCCTTCCCAACCGGGGAGCATCAGACGTATCGGATAGCCTTGCTCGGGACGGATCGCCTCGCCGTTCTGTCCATAGGCGATGAACGCGTCGTCGAGGCATTTGTCGAGCGGAATGCTGCGGGTCATCACGGCGGCATCCGCGCCTTCGGCGAGAACCCACTTCGCGCCGGGTTTGATACCGGACTCGCGCAGCAGCAATGCCAGCGGCACACCGGTCCATTCGGACGTGCTGGTGAGGCCGTGCGTGCCCTGCACGGTCTTCAACGTGGGCTTGCTCCATTCGGTAAGTCCATTGCCCGAACATTCGATGAACATCGTGCGCGAGATCGATGGAAAGCGGTGGATGTCCGCCATCGAATATTTCTTCGCCTGCTCGACCATGCCGTGAACCAGCAGCGTATGCCGCGACGGATCGATCGTCGTGATGCCGCCGTGGTGTCGCTCGAAGTGCAGCCCCGACGGTGTGATGATGCCCATGCCGTGCTCGAGCGGCGTCATGGTCCAGGAAGACTCTTTGGTCGGCGTGCCGAAACGCCAGCGCGCCTCGCTTTCGAATTGCGAACGCGAACCGTATCCGCCATCGTCGTTCGTGGGCGTGCCTTGTACTTTGGTCGGGTCGGCAGGGACAGGTCTCTCGACCGCGCCGGGAGGCGCAGCGGCGCCCGCGATGCGGGGAAGTCCACCGATGCCCGCAGCTGCGGCCGCTGCGGCCAGGAAGGTCCGCCTTCCGGTGATTCGTAATGGAGTGGCTTCGGATTCGAGCCGTTCGCGTCGGAGCGCGGCCAGATAGCGCTCCTCGGCTTCGACCATCGCTTCGATCTTGCGACGCGTCTTCTCGTTGTCGTAGGGATCTTGGGTTTTCATGGCGATTCCTCCCCGTCTTTGATGAAACCCGATAGCGCCTGTTTCATTCTAAACAAATGCGGGCCGGGTGAAGCAAAAGAATGCGACTGCCGATGACCGGCGTGTTTCAGGCGGCCGCATCCGTTTCTTGAGGAAACACATCCGCCGAGCCACGCACTTGCGCATGATTTTGCGCTGGCACAGAATCCCTGGACGCATCATTGATTTGCCAGAGAAGGAGATTTTTGGTCATGGCAAAGAACGCCGCGCAGTGGGACTCGCCACCCACGTTTCCGCAAACGCATTTTGTCGATTCGCGCGTGTACACCGACGACGCGATCTTCGAGGAGGAGAAAGAAAAGCTCTTCCGGCCGTCGTGGATCATCGCCTGCCACGAGTCCGAGATCGAGGCGCCCTTCGACTACCGCCTGTTCAATCATCCCGCCGGCGTTCCGCTGATTGTCGTTCGCGGCGACGACAAGAAGGTGCGCGCTTTCTACAACATCTGTCCGCATCGCGGCAACACCATCCTCTACGATCCGGCGGGTAACGCCAAGCGGATGACCTGCATCTTTCATCAGTGGTCGTTCGACACGCGCGGCAACTGCGTCGACATCTCGCGCGAGGAGCAGGGATATCAGAAGCGCTTTTGCAAGGCCGATGCGGCGCTGCGCGAGGTGAAGTGCGAGGTCGCCTTCGGCGGTTTTGTCTGGATCAACATCACCGACAACTGCATGCCGTTGCGCGAGTTCATCGGCGGCGCGATGGACATTCTCGAGCCGTACATGGAAGAGCCGATGGAAGTGTTCCACTTCCACAAGGCGCGTGTGCGCACCAATTTCAAGCTGTGGCACGACACGAACAGCGAGTTCTACCACGACTTCCTGCACTACTTCAATCGCATAACCGGCATGCTGCAGCCGGGCTATTACGAGCGGCGCTACACGCCGTTCGCGAACGGGCACGCGACGGTCGGCTCGATGCAGATCCAGTACGACAAGTACGAGGGGTCGAAGGAGCGCGCTGTGGGCTGGCCGAAAATGGCGGTCGGCGGCTGGTACATGGTCGACATCTTTCCGGGAATGACCTACAACCTGCGCACGTCGGTGTTGCGGATCGACACGGCGATTCCGCTCGGTCCGAACGAAGTGCTCATCGAGTTCCGCGGCCTCGGGCTCAAGCGTGATACGAAGGAAGAACGGAAGCAGCGCGTGTTCGATCACAACATGATCTGGGGACCCTTCGGCCGTAATCTGCACGAGGACTTGCTCGCCGTGCACGGGCAGGGACGCGCGATGCACGAAGGCACCGGCAGCCGCTGGGTGCTGCAGGGTCGCGAGGAAAACAGCACGATCCACGATGAGGTTGGAATGCGGCACTACTACGCGGAATGGTCGAGGCGCATGGGGCGGCCGGCGTATGACCCTTGCCGCGAGGGCAAGAGCGAGCCGGTTCGCGCCGCCGCGTGAAGGAAACTGAGAGAGGAGCGATCGTGCAATCCGAACAACGGTACGCGATCGAGGAGCTCATCTACCGCTCCTGCCTCGCGCTTGACGCGAAGGATTACACGGCGTTTCTTGCGCTATGCGACGCGGATTTCCACTACGCGATCACGACCTACAGCCCCGAGTTGCGGCGCGAACAGGTTTGGCTCGATCACGACCGTGGCGGCATGCAAACGCTGTTCACGAACCTTCCGCGGCATAACAGCGATCACTCACCGATCACGCGCCATGCCACCGTATATACGGTCGAGCCGGGCACCGATTCGGAGGTCAATGTCGTCTCGGCGCTACAGGTATTTCGCACGCAGCTCGATGGTGGCGCCACGGAGTTGTTCGCCGTGGGGCGGCTTCACGACACGGTGAGGTTGAACGAGGACGGTGCGAAGCTCGCCCGTCGAACCGTGCGGCTCGAGACGCGTCAGCTCGGCTACGGTTATCACGTGCCTTTCTAGGGCCTGTCGGATGCGGATTCAGGTCAACGCCCGCAACCGCGGCTATGAGTTCGAAGCGCGGCCGGATGAGAGGGTGCTGCACGCCGGATTGCGCGCGGGCATCGCGCTGCCTTACGAATGTGCGACCGGCACCTGTGGAACGTGCAAGGCCACACTGGTCGGCGGAACGGTGGCCGACGGTTGGGCGGGTGCGCCGGGCAAAAAACTCGTCAAGCCTGAGCGCCGCGAGTTCCTCATGTGCCAGTGTGCGGCATCCGCGGACCTCACGCTGGAAGTCGACAAGTTCGTCCATGCCGCGGAGGCAGGCGCGTGCACGCCCGATTCCTGCAGCGTCGTGCTACGTGCACCGCGTCAGATCGCGCCCGATGTCATGGCGTTCAGCGTGCAGCTCGAGCAGCCGCGCGATTTCGACGCCGGGCAGTTCGTCCTGCTCGCTCCGTTGGCCATGACCGGATATCGAGCGTATTCGATGTGCAACTTCGAGCGCGGCGCTCGTCGTCTCGACTTCGTCGTCAAGCGCAAGCCCGACGGTGGATTCTCCGAATGGCTCTTCGGCGCGAATCGCGAGGGCGAGCGGCTCTCGATGTTCGGTCCGCTCGGCAGCGCGACGTTCGATCCCATGCTCGCCAAGAACGTGCTATGCATCGCCGGCGGCTCCGGCATCGCGGGGATGATGTCGATCCTCGCGCGGGCGTGGCGCGAGCGCTATTTCGAGCGCTGGCGCGGGTGGGTATTCTTCGGAGTGCGCACGATGCGCGACACGTTTTTTCTCGATGAATTGTCGTCGTTCCAGCGGGAATTTCCGGAGCGCGTTCAGATCACGGTGGCACTCTCGGACGAAGACGTACCGGCTTCGGCGGCGCGCGATTGGCCGGCACTCGGTTTCGAGCGCGGATTGGTGCATGAGGTCACCGAGCGTGTGATGACCGGGAAGTACCACGACGTGCGCGCCTATGTTGCGGGTCCTCCGCCCTGCGTCGACGCGGCGATTCGCGTGCTGCTTCTGAAAGCGAAGCTGACGACGAACAACATCCGCTACGACAAATACAGCTAACCATGGCGAGACGCGTCGTGTGCCGAGCTGCGGATGTGCCGGAAAACGGCCTGAAGGAAGTCGAAATCGAGGGCGGTCTGAAGCTCCTGGTCGCCAACGCAGGTGGCGAGTTCTTCGGTTTCCAGGCAACGTGCCCGCATCAGGACGTGCCGCTGTGCGAGGGTGTATTCGACGGCTCAACTCTCACGTGTCACATGCATTTATGGCAGTGGGACGTGCGCACGGGCGCGCCGCTCGGCCTCGCCGAGGCGCCTCTACAAAAGTATTCGCTGGCGGTCGAGGGCGATTCGCTCTATCTTGCCGGCGCTGCGACCGCGCTCGACGTCGGCGAGATCTTCAACGGCATCGCATCCGCCACGCTGGATGAACTCGCAGGTCTTGCCCGAAGTGAAACCTTCCCGCCGGGAACCGTGCTTTATCGCCCGGGAGACGCGGCCGAGGACTTCTTCGTGCTCGATGCCGGGCGCGTCGAGTTCCTCGTCGGGCGCGGCGAGCGGACTACGCCTGGAGGGTTCATGCTGAAAAAAGGCGAGGTATTCGGCTGGGCCGCGCTTCTCGATGGTTACCCGGCGCGAATCGCGAGTGCGCGCTGCCTCGAAGAGTCGCGGTTGCTGCGTATCAACGGCAAGGCGGCGCTGGGCGTTCTGGAGCGCGATCCTGCGGCGGGGTTCATCGTGATGCGGCGGCTTGCTGCGCTGATTGCGCGCTATCTTGCGTCATCCGGCGCGCAGTAACGTAAGACAATGGAAGTACAAAACCGAGAGGAGGGGATCATGCGTAGGAAGCACTTCGCAGCAGCTGCAATGGCCGCGGTGTTCGGCACAGGCTTGGGACTGCCGGCGCTCGCCGCCGACATTGATTACGGTAAGCCCGGCACACCGGTCAAACTTGTCGTCGGCTATCAACCGTACTACACGCAGGCGTGGTCGGGGGTGGTGATGCGCGGCAAGAAGTTCTATGAAAAGTATCTGCCGAAGGGCTCGGAGGTCGAGTTCCAGATTGGTCTGCAAGGCGCAATCATCGTCAACAACCTGCTCGCCGGCAAGCAGAACATCGGCTACATGGGCGACATGCCCTCTATCGTCTCGACCACCAAGCAGGATGTGGCCGACATTCGCCTGGTCGCGAACCTTGGCCTCGCCTTCGACCAGTGCAACGCCTTCCTGGTACGCAAGGACGCGCCGCAGTTCAAGGACGCGCAGGAGGCGATCAAGTGGCTGAACGGCAAAACGGTCGCGGTGCCCAAGGGTAGCTGCACGGACCGCTTCGCGCAGGCGGTATTCAGGAAGTCGAGCATCGAGCCGAAGGAATACCTGAACCAGAATATCGAGGTGATCACGTCCAACTTTCGCGCCGGGAAGATCGATGCGGCGGTTATGTGGGAGCCGACCACTTCGCGCCTGGTGGAAGAGGGTCTCGCACGCCTGGTCGCGACCGGCGCGAGCGTACAGGAAAATGACGGCGGCTTCCTCGGCATGCGCGCCGATTTGATCAAGCAGCGCCCTGACGTAGTCAAAGCGTGGCTCGAAGCCGAGCTCGATGCTCAGTTGTTCCTGGCCGACCCGAAGAATGCCGCCGAAGTGATCAAGATGGCCAAAGAACAGACGACCGGGTTCTCGGAAAAGGTGCTGTGGAATTCGCTCTACGGCAGATACCCGGCCGCAGCGGGCGGTACCGATACGCGCAACGTCATGTACTACACGTTCGCCCCCGAAACGCGTGAGCTGATCAAGCGGGCTGCGGCTTTTCTGTACTCGATCAAGAGCATCAATGTCGAGACGCTGCGCCCGGAAGCAATCGAGTCGACGTGGACCGAGGACATCCTCAAGGCGCGGGGCCTGAAAGCACCGATTGGGGAAGTGAAGGCGCTGCCGGACTCCCAGGCGCCTAAGGGGTGATGGCCTCCGTATCGTTGCCGGTCGTTGCAGCCGACGATCCCGTCGCTGCACTGCGCGACGCCGCACCGTTCAAGGACGCTTCCGAGCGATTTCTAAAGCGCGTCGCGGCGCTCGCGCGCACTTCGCAATTCGCCGCAAGCGAGCGGATTTATGCCGCCGGCGACGCCGCCGACGATATCTTCGTCGTGGTGTGGGGCGTGGTCGAACACACGTTCAAGACGGAAGCCGGCGCGCGCGAGCCGCTGAAGCGTCTGGGAAGAGGCGGCGTATTCGGGTGGGCGGGAATGCTGCTCGGACAGACGCGACGCCTCGCAACGGTGCGGGCGGCAGAGCCGACGTACGTGCTGCGCATCGATACCGAAGAGCTCGTCGCGCTGCTCGAATCCGAGCCGCTCGAAGGACCGCACGTCATGGAGCGCTTCGCCACCATGATCCAGCGTGAATTCACGCTGCCGGCGGTCCTTGCGCAGGTGCGACGGTTGGCCGGACCGCTCACCGAAGAGATGTCGAGCGTCAGCCTGACGCTGTATCGGCTCTCGCTATGGCTTAAAAGCCCGCGCCCTTACCTCATGGTCTGCGGCTTCGCGTTGTTCCTGCTCACCTGGTATCTGGCCGTCGAAGTGTGGAAGTTGCCGCGCTTCCGCGAGATGCCCGGGATCACCGCCGTTGTGAAGGAATGGCTCTCGCCCTCACCAACGTATGGACTGTCGCTCTACACCGCGGAGTACTACCAGCACATCGCGATGTCGGTCTGGCGCATCGCGCAAGCATTTTTTCTCGCGACCCTTCTCGGCGTGCCGGTGGGATTGCTGCTCGGCTGGTCAAGGGCGTTCAAGGAGTACGTGTTCCCGGTCTTCGAGTTGCTGCGTCCCATCCCGGTCCTGGCTTGGGTGCCCCTCGCCATCGTTATGTTCGTCGCCACCGAGTCCGCGGTGGTGTTCCTCGCGTTTCTCGCGTCGTTCTTTACGACGGCGTTGAACACGATGCTCGGCGTCGAATCGATCGACGAATCGTATATCCGGGCTGCCAAATGTCTCGGCGCCAATCGGCGGCAGGTGTTTCGCCATGTGATCATCCCCGGGGCTCTGCCGTTCATCTTTACCGGCTTGCAGATCTCGATCGGCGTGTCCTGGTTTTCGCTGGTCGCCGCAGAAATGGTCTCGGGCCAGTACGGCCTCGGTTACGTGATCAACACTTCCTACATGATGGTCCGCTATCCAACGATCATCATCGGCATGGCGACGCTCGGTATCGTGGGCTACACGACGAGCGCCCTTGTGCGTATCGCCGGCGATTACCTGATGGAATGGCGCGTGCGCGAACTCGCGCTTTCGGAACGCTAAAAGGAACCTCTGAAATAGCCCCACGTGGATTGCGCTGCGAGAAAAATGCGGATGAATGCGAGACACACGACGAAGGGAATAGTCAATACTATTACCGAGGAGGGGGGCGAAGCAGGCGCCGCATTTTGCCGCAGCCCGAAGGGACGGCCACGTTTCGGGCGGTCTACTTTGGCGCAGCTTCGCTCGCGTACGCTCGGTACGCGTCGCTCGCTGCTTCGCGTATCCCATCCCGAAACGCGGCCGTCGCAACCGCGTGGGGCTATTTCAGAGGTTCCCTAAGTGGATATGCGTCCCCCGGCGTCCACGTCGACGCGCGGACATATCCTGATCGAGGACGTGGTCAAGATCTACGACTCGGGCGGTGCTGCGGTGGTCGCGGTCGATCATTGCACGCTCGAGATCGAGCCGGGCGAGATCTGCATGATCGTGGGTCCATCGGGCTGCGGCAAGACCACGCTGCTCAATGCGATCGCCGGCTTTCATGAGATCACCTCGGGAAGAATCGTCATGGACGGCGAGGTGTTGTGCTCGACCGAGATGCCGAAGTCAAATCCCGGGCCGGACCGCATCGTGGTCTTTCAGAACGGCGCGCTCTTTCCCTGGAAGAGCAATCTGGAGAATGTGATTTTCGGTCCCGTGATGCAAGGCCGCCTGATGCGCAGCGAGGCGATCGACAAGGGTCGCGCGATGCTCGCCGATGCGGGGCTTTCCGGCGTCGAGCATAACTATCCGGGCGAGATGTCGTCGGGCGTGCGGCGGCG
>VBCG01000113.1 GCA_005881895.1 Betaproteobacteria bacterium | reverse complement strand
GGACCGGTCGAATTCTTCCTGACGCTCGAGCACGACGGGCCCGTCAAGCAGATATTGCGGATCGTTTTCGCAGAGCAATACGCCGCGCGCGGCGACTGGCCGCAGTGGTTCATGCTCGAGCCTTACACGTCCATTCGGGACAGCCACAGCCACGGCGATGTGATCGTCTGGCCGCTCAAAGCGCTGAACGACTATCTCGAGGCCACCAACGATCTGGCGTTTCTCGACGACACCACGCCGTGGCGCAACGACGAGACATTGGAGCGTACCGCCCGCGCGGATTCGATTGCAGTCCATGTCGATAAACTGGTTGCGACGGTACGGGAGCGCTTCATACCCGGCACGCATCTGATCCGCTACGGCGAGGGTGACTGGAACGATGCGCTGCAACCGGCTGATCCCAAGCTGCGCGACGCGATGGTGAGCAGCTGGACCGTCGCATTGTTATATCAGCAGCTTGTGCGCTATGCCGACGTGCTGCAACGGGCGGGCCGTAACGACAAAGCAAAGCTGATCTCCGCGCTCGCGCTCACCATGCGCGGCGACTTCAATCGTTTCCTGGTCCGCGATGGGACAGTCGCGGGGTACGGCCTCTTCGAACCGGGAAGCGATGCGCCGGAGCTCCTGCTGCATCCGTCCGACGTCCGGACGGGGCTCAAGTATTCGCTGCTGCCGATGACGCGAAGCATCATCGCGGGATTGTTCACGCCCGAACAGGCGCAACATCATCTGCGCATCATTCGCGAGCGTTTGCTGTTTCCGGACGGCGCGCGACTGATCGACCGACCCGTCCCTTATCACGGCGGCCCCGAGCGGATATTCCGGCGCGCCGAATCCGCGTCGTTCTTCGGGCGCGAGATCGGTCTCATGTACGTCCACGCGCATCTCCGCTACGGAGAAGCGATGGCGCTCCTCGGCGAAGCCGACGCGCTATGGGATGCGCTGCTCGTCGCGAATCCGATCGGTGTGACCGAACGCGTCGCGAATGCGGCGCCAAGGCAGCGCAATGCCTATTTCAGCAGCAGCGATGCCGCATTCGCGGATCGCTATGAGGCAAGTTCCGAGTGGTCGCGCGTCGGGGCCGGCACCATTACGGCCGAGGGCGGATGGCGCATCTATTCGAGCGGTCCGGGGCTGTATGCGAACCTGCTGATTCGCCACGCGCTCGGCGTGCGCCGCGTTTTCGGCGATCGTGTCAACAAGCCGGTGCTACCGAGTGCACAGAGTTCGCTGAGGCTCGTGTCTCCGGCTTCGCGCCCTTGACCATTGCTCATCGAGCTCATCCGTTACTGCGACCGCGTACCCATCGCCCACTTCGGCGGCCATGAACAATATGGCGTTTCGTACCCGCGTCCCTGCATGTGGATTCGATTGAACATCGCCTCGACGGGCTCGCGCAGCCGTTCGCCGTAGTTCGACAGCGCGCCCATCGCCGTTCTGCAGGTCCGCTCGATGTTGCGCGACAACGCCACGGTGACGAACAGTGCGTTTCTCGCGTCAGCGGCGCGCCCCGTCAGCGCGCTTGCAATCGCATACGTCGTCCAATCCTCGGACCGCCCGCTGCGAGATCGCGCGCCGCGATACGCAAGCGCGACCAACGCAAGCTGGCGCGCCGTCTCGGGCTGCAATCGACTGGGCTTGAGATGCAGCAAGGCCAGATTTCCGGCGATTTCCGCGTCATAGGGATTTGCGCCGAACGCCTTCAACTGAAGATCGAACGCCTCGGTCATGTTGCGACGCGACCAATACGCGTCCATCGCCTCGTCGTTGAGCCGCCGCGCTTCTGCGGGCGCGATTCCCTGTGGGAGATTCGATCCGTCGTCGCCGATCTGGATCGATTGCGCCGCCTCGATGACCGCGCGATCCTGCGTGGGATCATTCGCGTTCGCGGCAACCCATAACACGCGCGCGATCTCGGATTGTGCCTGCGCCGCGATCCGCGGAACGACCTGGCGCAGCGCGCGTCGCGCCTCGCTCGTCAACACCTGGTCGCGATCGAGGGACTCCGTCTGGATTGGCGGCTCCGGTATCGCTTGAAGGGGTGGCGCAGCGAAAGGCGAGGGAATTTTGGCCGGCAGCGCGACAACTCCCGGCGCGTCGCGTTGCCACTGCGTCGGCGCCGGTATCGCATTGGGCGGCAGCGGTGCGTTCGCGATCTTCGCTTGCGCGACTGACGGCTGCACCTCCACTTGTGCCGACTGCTGAGCACTCGGTGGCGTCTGCTGCGCTTCGGTCACCGGCTTTTTCGGCGCCGCCGGCTGCAATCGTCGATCCTCGATGGGCGCCGCCTTTTTTCCGACGAGTTGCAACAGCCGCGAAAACCAACCGGCGTCCGCAATGTGCGACGAGCGTGCTCGTTCACGCGGCGGCGATGCAGGCGGCGCCGTTGGCGCTTCGGCGATCTGCGTGGACGCGGTCTGCCCTTGTCCATTCGTCGCCGCATTCGACGGCGCGTTGGATGGTGTTGATGATGTTGACGCTGACGAAGACGTGCCGTGATCGACCGACGATGCGGCTAACGTGATCGGCGTCGGCGCGGGCGCCGGTTCAGCTCGCGCGATCGCTTGCGCATGTCCCGAACCTCCGTGTGCAACAACCGTGACGGGTAACGCGGCATGCGCGCTCGACACAGGGCGAGTGGCCGATGAAACAGCGAGCGGCCGTTGCGCGTTCTTACTGACCGCCGTCGGCTTTGATGATTGCCCGGCGAGCGGAGCAGCCGAATTCGCGGTGGCTTTCTTGCCGTTTGTGCTCGCGGTCTTCGTTGGGGCCGCCGCTCTTCTCGGTGTCATGGGCGCGAGCGAAGGCGATGCGACCTGTGGCCCGCTTGCGGGCGTCGCAATCGCTTCGGAGACCGGCGGAGTCGCATGCGGCTCGGCTGCATCGGAATTCGCGGGAAGTGGTTCGTTCGCCGTGCTGGATGGCGTCGTAGTAGATGCGGGCGCCGCATCGGCCACCTGAGTCGGCGTCGCGCTCGGCATCGCCGGCTCGACTTTCGGTTTCGCGGCGTCCACCGACGGTGCCGTCGACCCGCTGTGCGGCCACATCGTGCCGGCCCGGGTGGCCCAGGTGTGCGCACGAGCCATGACGGCGCGCGAGACGTCGGGCAACAACGCCGGCGTCGCAAGTGCGACCAGCGCCAGAGCGACGAGCACCGCGGCTGCGAGCGCCGCGCGCGACGCGCCGCTACGACGTGCGGCGGGGCGAGCGGAATCATCGCGCGGCGGAATGATCAGCGGCGCGAGCTTGTCGCGACTCGCAACAGCGGCGATATGCGAATCGTTCGACACGCGCTCGTGCGGCGACACGAACACGCGAATGGAGGGCGCGAGGCGCGTCATCGGCGTGAGCGGAGAAGCGCTCGCCGGTATGACGTCGACATCGCGTGCGAGTGTCCAGCCGGACGCGAGCGACGATGCAAGATCCTTCTCGCGCAGCCGCGCGCCGGTCGTGTTGATCAACGCCGCATGCGGATGCGATTGCGGCGCATCTCGATCGTGATGTTCGCGCAGCGCAAGAATCAGCGACTTCGCCGCGTCGTAGCGCTCGGCGGCCCAGCCGGTTGTCGCCGACTGACGCACGGCGCCTTCCTCCGGCAGGTAACGCTTGAGCATTGCCGCCAGGCTGTACATGTCGCAGCGCCAGTCGAGCTGCCGCGTCAACTGGAGATCGCCGTTACGGCCTTCCTACTCGCGCTGCCAGCCGATCGGCAGCGGCTGTGTGAGCGCTTCGCCCGATACCAGCGCGAAAGCGAAGTCGATCAGCGTGAGCTGACCGAAGAGCGGATGGAGGCGCTCGCCGGGTGCGTCGGAGTCGAAGCTCGCGGGGCCGAGCGGGATGCAGACATTGTCGCCCTTGATGTCGAGGTGCACGAGCTGCAGCTGATGGATTTTCTTCAACGCGATCAGCGAGTGATGCGCGAGCGCCCACCAATGCGCGCAGTCCTCGAATGTGTGGCGATACACGCGCCCGTCACGAATCAGCGGCAACAACGTCGCCCATTGATCGACGGTTACGCCGGCGTCGTAGGTCTGCACGAGCTGCGTTCCCGCGATCGAGCCGCGATCGAACTGCACGACATCCGGCACGCAGTCGATGCCGTGTCCGATCAGGCGCGCGAGAATGCGCCATTCACGCTCGGTCCAGTGCGCGAAGTGACCGTCGGTCGTGTCGAGGAAGCGCTTCGTATAGCGCCGCCGCTCGCCGGGCACGATGGCTTCGCGAAACACTTCGACATGCTCGCCCGTCGCCATTTTCAGGCGACCGCGGCCGAATACACGGTCGATTTGCTCGGGCGTCATCGAATAGCCATCCATGCAAACCGGCGGTGCCGAACGGGCTTCCGATGGACGACGAGCAACGTCGCGTCATCGGTCCCGCCGCGCGAGCGCACGAGTTCGAGCAGTCGCTCGCAGGCACGCGACAGCGGCGTTTGCGTTCGCAGCGCGCGGCTGATTTCGTGCGCGTCCACGTGCTTGTGCAAGCCGTCGCTGCAGAGCACAAGCATCTCGCCGTCATGCAATTTGACGCTTTCGACATTGGGCGCGACGACGGCGCCGTTGCCGATCATGCGTGCCGGATCGTCGGGCGAACCGCCGGGCGGCGGTTGCTCGCCCAGCTGGCCATACGTGTCATCGCGCGTCAAAAGCTCGGCGGGTTCGGAGATCGTCGGGCGCGCGCGATAGACGCGGCAGTCGCCGACCCATGCAATCAGCCAGTCGGCGAGCGAAGGACCGATGCCCGCGCACAGCGCGACCGTCGCTGCGCCGGAACCCGCGCTCGCCCGCGCGATCCCGCGTCCCAATTCGTGGTCCGCATCGAGAAGCGCTGCGCGGATTGCAGCAGCATCGATGCGCCGTTGATCGAGCGCCGCGTGGACCCGTTGCACCAATGCGCGACTGGTCCACGATGCCATCGCGCCGCCGCCTACGCCATCCGCGACGACATAAACGGGAGATGGCCGGTCGAGAGGACTGTACGAATCCTCGTTGACGCCGTGACGCCGGTTGCAATCCGACGCAGCCACCAACTCGAGCTCGCTTGAACGTGCCGCGAACACCGCCTGCTGCGCGACGATGGGCTGGTTGCTTTGCGTGCCGTCGATGCGTGACGACGTACCGGGCTCGCGCGGCGTGACAAGGCTCATCGATCGCTCATTGGGTCAGGTCGCCTGCTGCAATACGCTGACTCTTACGCTCGGCGCGATAACGTCAGCGTGCATTCCGATTCCCCTCCCTGCGCGCCGCCGAGCGTCATCGGCTCGCCGACATTCCAGCGAAAGCGCGTTTGGGTCGGATGCGTGACGCCGGCCACCTTCACGCCGTTGTCGCCGTGAACGACCACATCGGCGCCGGCGTCGTCGAGTTTCACGATATCGACGTGATGGCCCGAAACGTCCTCATGCGCCCAATCGATGACCAACCCTTGGCTGCGCGAGCGGCCGACGCCGAATGGGAGGGGCGCAACCGGGAGCTCGACCGTGCGTTCGCCGGACGCCATCCGCACCGTCATCATCATGCCGCTGCCACGCCGGCGCGCGACGACGATCGGCGTCGACGGTGTCGTTGGCGCATGAACCGGAGGCGCAATCGGCGTTGTCAGCGCGGCGCTTTCACCGCGCGTGCGAAGCAATAGTTGCGGATAGTGCGCCGCTTCGCCGCGCGCGACCGCGGAGAGCACGATGCGCGCGCCGGCGACGACTTCGATCACCGATGCCCCATGTCCGGAACGCGCTGCATGCGCGCCGCTGCGTCCCAGCACCTTGTTCGCGGACTCGACGCGAATGCCGTTCGTCGATCCGCTATCGGTGGCCCACCAGATGCCGCGGTCGAACCAGATCTCGCAATGTCGGCGACTTGCGTATTCCCCATTGACGACGATGTCGCAGCCTTCGCCGCAGCCGACGACGTAACGCTGCCCGGGAATCACCGACGGCAGCGTCACACGGCGGTTGCCATTCGCGTCGTCGATTTCGATTTCGAGGGCTCGTCCGGCGATGGGCGTGCGCGTCGCTTCGAATCCGCGTCCCTTGTCCGTCGCGGCGACAATCCCGTGCTCAGACCAGCGGCCTTTGAGACTTACCTTATAGGGATGCTCGCCCGCGCGCGGCTCGCTGCGGCGGAGCTCCGACAACAATTCGCCGTAGGTTTCATCCGCGACGGCGTCGTCGCGCGTTGCGTTCAGTCCACCGAAATGCGACAAATCGATCGCGCTCGCGTTGGGCAGCCGGCCGATCACCTCCTTCGCCAGATACTGCTTGATCTGCTCGGGCTTGAACTCGCGCACGAAGCGCTGCAACAGCTCGCGCGATTGCTCATCGCCCGTGCACTCAACGCCGATCGACGTCAGCAGATAACGGTCGTGCTCCGCGATCGCGAGGTGCATGCGGACATGGCTCGCGACGAAGTGTTCGAGCTCCTGGCGCAGCGCGCCGATCAACGGCGCGTACGCGCCGAGGTGGTGCTGCGATCCCAGGCCTTCGTGGCCGCCGCCGTTGCGCGCGCCCACCGCTCGTTGATCTCGCGTGCGCCGCATCACAGCTTGGCCCAACGATGTCGCGCGCGGCGGCAAGTCGACGCGCGTGAACAAACGATTCACCCGATTGATTACCCATCCCTTGAGCGCCATGTCGTCAACTCCGGTAAGCGATCACCATCGTGGCAAGCGGTCCTCGCGCGGAGAGATGCCGCACGCGCGGCGCGACCGGCAATCCGTATCCGTGCGACAGCCGATCGACGAATTGTCCCCACGCCGGCTGGATCGCTTCGCCGGCATCGACGCGCGGCTTCAACGCCGGCAGCGACAAGTCGATCTGGACCAGAATCCGGGAGACGTCGCCGACCTGGACGATCGCGCGACGAAACGTGTCCTCCATGTCCTGGAGGCATAGCGCGAACGGGCCATCGAATGTCCAGACGAGCGGCGCCTCGACGCGATCACCGCGCGCTGACGTTCGCCGCGGGCCGCGGCGGCCGTTGCGCATCTGCTTCATTTGCCGCCCTCCGCCAAAACACCGGCATGACGCGCGACGATCTGCAATGCGATCTCCGCGGCCGGGTTCGGGCCGAGATCGCCGGCGCCGTGGATACGGCCGGTGTCGGCAATCCAGTTGCGTTCGGTGAGCACGCCGATTACTTTCGTCCAACGCATGTCGCTTCGATCAGTACGATACGCCGCCGTATACCATTTGTACGGACGCAATGGTCCGCACGCGCTGTGATCGCCGTGCCCTTTGGCCGCGGTGCCGCCGCAAAGCCGCGCAATCTCATCGAGCGATCGGCCGTCGTTGGGAAACGTCGGCGTGCCGGTCTTTCCCGCGATCCAATCGATGTCGCGGCACACGTTGGCATCGAACACCTGCTCGCAGGCGAGGCGTGCAGTCCCCGCGCGATGACTGTACGAGAGCCCGCTCAGGATGATTGCCGCGGCATCGGGCGCGATCTTGTTCGGCTCCGGCGCGGCCAGATTCCAACGGAGAACAGCGGATTCGAGCCGACTCGCATCGGCGGCGCCGACGCCGCGCACCGCATGAACGAGATGCGGCTTTTCTACCGTCGCTTGCCCATTCGCCGCCGCGGCGAGTGCCGCCATCATGCCGGCGACGCCGAGCGCAGTCGAGCGCGCCTGCCCTTGTCCCCATCCTTCGGCGACGATGTCGACAACGCCGCCGCCACGGCACTTTTCCCAGTCGTCACCCGTCAGCCGCTTGCCGTCCGCGCCCGCCGCGCAGCGTTGAACCTTAGCGGTGTCGAGTTGCGTCGCGGTGCGTAGCCGAAGCGGTGCGCCGATCTTGTTGCCGATGGGTTGCACGAGCAATCGACCGTAAGGAACACGCAGCGCGAGCGGTGTGACGACACCCGATTCGTTGCTCGCGTCGATGGCGCGGCCGAACAAGATATCGCGCTTGCCGCAATCGTCGGCGGCCTCCGCGCATCCGCCGTTCCAGCCGAACGTAAGCGCCGCCGACTGCACTTCCCATGGCCGCCGGCAATTGATGAATCCCTGGTCCGCGCAGAACATGCGATCGAGGAAGCGCGCCGAATTGGACCGCATCAGCTGCCCTCGCAGCGAGTCGCGCGTGGGCGTTGCGGCGCGCGCGATGTCCACGTGTTCGATCGCCAGCCATCGCGCGCCGACGAGCGGATCGGAGAGAAAGGCTGCGGCCATGATCGGTTTGATGACCGATGCGGGCATCGCGTCGTGGAAGACGGCCGGGTTCAGCAGCGCATCGGGACGATAGCGAATCGGATACGGAAGGCGCTTGTCGCAATGCGCAGCGCGACCGGGACCGTCGTACTCCTGCCGCGTGCAGGGCGACAACGCACCGGCGAGCGCCTCGATACGGCCACTCGCGACATCGATGACCGCGACGGCGGCCATGCGCACGACGGCGTGCTCGAGCATGCGATGGCCGATCGGTTGCGCCGCGTCTTCCTTGCGTTGCAGTCGAAGCAACTCGCAAACGTCCTGGCGCCCCGTGTAGCAGGCGGCGATTTGCTGCGCGAGCGCCTGCGCAGAGGGATCGATCGTGACGTCGACCGAAAAGCCCACGTCGACCGGCGATCCGTGCACATCGATCTTGTTCGGGCCGAAGCGATAGCCGGTCGGCGTTGCGCTCGCATCCGCCTGCGCCTCCGTATACAACCGATACAGCGCGCCGGTCGGACGCTGCAGCGTCGCAAGCGGCTGCAGCATGGCGCCTAGCGACGGTGGAACGTGCCAGCGCGGATCGTCGACGGGGATCGCGTCGCTCGCCTCGCCGACAATCGGCTCCGGCGCTTTCGTCGCGGAATCGTCGCCGGCAAGACCGAACATCGCGGGACGGCTGCAAAGCTCGGCGTCCGAGCGGCGCCTGCCAGTGACAGAGTACGCGGGCAACGCGACGTCGCGGTGCGGCGCCGAGTTGCCGAGGTAGACGCAGCCGGGCAGGCCGCTCCACGGGTTTCGCCGGGCGATCTGACGCGCCGAGATGTCGACGTATTGCTCGGGACGCCAAGTCGCCAGCGTGCGTTCAACGACGGTTCCGCGCCACGCGAGGGCAGAAAGCATTCGCCCGTCGCCGCGCGAAAGCATGGCGACGGCGCTCGCGACGTCGGCGCATTGCACGGTGAATCGGTGCCCCGGATAGTCGGGTGTTTCGACGGCAACCTGCAGCGCAGCTTGAAGGGCAATGAACCAGCGCGATGCGTCGAAGCCCACCGCGTCCGTGACGCGACGATTTTCGCCCGTGCTGAAGCGCACGAGCGCGACATCGAGCTCCTCGAGTTGCGCAGCCAATCGCTGGGCCGGTGAAAGTTGCGCAGTCCGCGCCTTCGCAAGCCATTGCCGAATTTGCTGCAGCATATTGCTGTGGCCATCCCATTCGGCGCGACACTGGGGAACGCCTTCGAGAAGCGCGTCGGCGGTCGGCAATGGCGTACGGATTTGGTCGCGCCGAACGACTGCGCGCTCGAATGTTTTAAGCGCGGCGACTTGACGGATGCTGACGTGCCGATCGCCGTTGCGCCGCGCGCTGGCGGACGGATCCGACGGCCGCACTTCGGCCACGATCAGCAACACGATCAGCAACACCGGAACGACGGCACCGCTCGCGGCAATCGCGAGCCCGAGCAGCGTGACGGACCGCTGTTCACGCATCGGCGGCCCGCTCAGGAACGTTGATATGCAAACATAACGCGAGGAACGCCATGTTGACGCACAGCGACGTCATGCCGAAGCTGACGAATGGGAACGTCACGCCGGTAAGCGGCAGGACGGCGAGATTGCCGGCGACCGTCACAGCGAGTTGGCATAGCGCGAGGACGACCCACGCGACCGCGAGCCAGCTCAGAAATGCCTGATCGTCGGTCGACACGCGACCCTGTGCGACGATGAAGCGCGGCTCGCCGCGTGTGACGCGACCGTGGTGTCGAATCAAGCGGTGCAACCACACCGCCGTTCCCAATGTGATTGCCCATGCGAACACGGTTCCGAACGCCCCGACCAGTGCGGTAAATGTGTAGTCGCTCTGGATTTGCGCCGGGACGCCAGCGCAGGTGCGCGCGACGGAATAGCCGCACCAGGGAACGTTGCCCAATCCGAAACCGGCGGGCGGTGCTGCAGCTTGGAACCATGTGACGAGCGCAAGCTGATCGTTCGCCGAAGCGAGCGGCGCGGCGAGATTTTCAAGCCGGGCCGCGGTCACGTCGTCGATCGAGCCAAGCTCGAAGAGCGCGGTGGTGAGTCCCAGTATCCATGCGACGAACAGCACCATTGCGATCGCGAACGCCGGCCGCGTCTTGCGAAACCGTTGGTGCCACCACATCGCGACCGACGCCGCCGCGAACGCGCCGGCGCCGTAGCCCGCGATCAGCAGCGGTCCCATGTCGCGCGTCACGAACATCGCGCCGATCAGGACCAGAATGACGAACAGCATTGGCGCGATGTAGCGGATCAGCGAGACGATCGAATTGCCGCTTCGCGCAACGCGCTCGGCGAGCGGCGTACCGCGCAGGAAGAAAAACCATGCAGCGCCGACGATGAGCCAAACGCGGCCGATTTCGGACGTGATTTGGCGCATGTTCGTGAACAGCAGGCCGACAGCGGCGACAAGGCCAATGACGATGAGAACGAACGCGACCGCCGCGCGGCGCGCGCCGAGATGCCGCCTGAATGCGTTCCCAATTGCGTCGAGCAGCGACAGGCACAGCGCGAGCGCGCGGCCCAAGGACTGACGCAGGAAGACCAGCACGCTGAAGATCAGCATGCCGAGCCAAAGATGCCCTTGGTGATAAAGCGCCAGATAACGGTTGCCGATGTATCCGTTCGCCGACAGATCAAGGAGCAGCAACCATCCAATGCCAGTCAGGAAAACGAAACCGGGATAACCAACGCGCGATGCGATCGTCTGCGGCCCCGCCGGCAGCGATCGGCGAAGCCACGCCGACGACACCAGCACGATGAGCGCTGCAGCGAGCAACCATGCGACAAACGGTGCGGGGGACGTGAACCACGACGACCCGTCGCGGCCGAGCACGAACGCACGATCGATTCCCAACGGCCATGGTACGCGGCCGAGCCACGCCGCGGCGGCCCACACCGCGAGCGCCGATGCGACGCCCGTCGCGGGCGCGATCGATCGCCGGCTCAACTGCAGCAAGGCAAATCCCGCGAGCATCCAGCCAGCCCACTGCCAGCCTGCCGAATGCAACAACGCCCGCATCGCCTCGTTCTTCGTCGCGATCGTGGGAGCGTGGCGCGCATCGGCGATCACTGCGGCGCCCCGCGTCAGTCCATCGGTCAGGCTGATACCGGCGCACGGTCCCTTGCTCGGAATCGCGACGACCGGCAGCACGCCAGCGTCGGCAAGGGCCGCGGTGGCTGGATGGCCGTCGAACGCCGCGCCCAGAAGTAGGACCGCGTTCGCGCGCGAGATATCGTGCTCGGCGCTCGCGGCCGAGGACGATTGCGCCAATGCGCCATCGACGATCTCGAACGCGCACGCGAGCGACACTGGCCCCATGCCGTCCGGTCCGTCCAACTCGTAGCGCTTGAGGAACGGTTGCAACTCGCGCTCGGCCGCCTCGATCCCATTGTCGAGCGCCAGCAGGTCTTCCAGGCCTTCGCGCTGCTGCACGCGAAGCTCGGAAAGGCGCGCTTGTGCCTCGTTGAGCGGTGCGAGAAAGGCGCTCCGCGTGCGGACGCGCGTGTCGGCCAACGCGGGTGGCATGCGGGCAACGTCAGCACCCGCGGATTCGTTGTCAATCGACCGACAGAGCCGCTCGCGGACAAGCGGCTCGGCGCGCCCGCCGTGCGAGGCGCAAAGAGAAGGCAACACGGGATCGGCCAATCCCCTGACCGCGATGATGACATCGGCAAAGCGGCGATCGCGACCCAGGTCGTCGGTAGTAACGCGGTCGAACCATGGGAGCAAGCCGCCGATCGCCGCAGCAACGAGTCCCGCCTCGACCCAAAGCGGCCATGCCACCGGCGTGGGGCGTGACGCGACTGTCTCGCGTGCGGTGCAAAGCGCCAAGGACGGGTCCCTCGTACGCGAAGCGTGACGCTATCGTGCGGTCAATCAGGCATGGTCGACGCGCGCTCCGTCGCATCGATGCGTTGCGTCGAACGTTCTGCCTTCGGCGCCTTCACATTGTGCATCAGCGACGGCGCGCATGCGCAAAAATAGCGCGAAAAATGACTGCATCTTGCGCGGCCTACCGCTTGTCATTATTGGAGTCCGGCCGCAAAGCCATTGACTAACGGTCGATAGCAGGAAGCCGTTGACGAGCGTCGACGCTCAAACCGTCACGCCTTACCGCAAACCCGCACATCTTCGCGCACCACATCGCGTAGCACGTACCCGGCGTCGAGCGTATGATGTTTTCGATGCGCAGGTGCAAGGCGAAACCCGTTCGCCGACGCGCCACACCAATGGGCTTCCGCTTTCGCCGCAGTTTCAGCACGACAGCGAGCTCTCCGCTCAACCACGGCAAGCCCAGCGTGAGCGCGTTTGCCGGCCGGCGCGGTGTCTGGTCCACCCTCGGACGGCGCGCCAAGCAAACGACGGCCAATGTTTCAGCAGCCCGAGTTACCGAACGAACCCCGATACGGCAGGGTCGCAGCATGCCGGGTAGCGTGCTCGCGGTGCTCGTTTTGGTCGGCCTTTTGTTCGCCGCGATCGCGCTATTCGCATGACTCGCCCCTACATCGCGTGTGCGGAGAAATAACCGATGAGGGTAATCGATTCGAGAGTCGTCAACATCGACGAGCTCAAGCTCGAGCATTTCGCAAAGGGCGATAAATTTGAGTGCGATGCGGTGCGCATTGGGCCGCTGCTCGGAGCGAAGGACCTCGGCTATTCCTATGATGTCGTCCCGCCTGGAAAGCGCTCGTGTCCCTTCCACAGTCATCGCGGGGAAGAGGAGATGTTCTTTATCGTGAAGGGCAAAGGCACGCTGCGCTACGGCGACGAGACACGGAAGATCCGCGCCGGTGACGTGATCTGTTGCCCAACCGGCGGCCCGGAAACGGCGCACCAGATCGTCAACGACTCGGACGCAGAGCTCGCCTATCTGTCCGTCAGCACGATGTTGCCGGCGGAGATATGCGAATACCCCGATTCGAAGAAGATCGGCGCTTTCGGCGGCGGCCTTCGGCATATGACGCGCGCGGACCACCGCCTGGACTATTGGGTGGACGAAGCATGAGCGCTTCGAGCGGCGCGGCTAGGCTACCTCCTGTCGGAAGCTTCGTCAGGCGGCGAGCGAGCGCAATCTCGAAGCCTCGAGCGCGAGTGCGGTGATCTGTCCCCATGCACCGGCCTTGACCGCAGCGAGAGGATTCAACCACGATCCGCCGACGCACCCGACGTTCGGAAGCGCCAGATAGCCAGGCGCGCTTGCCGCCGTCACGCCCCCTGTCGGACAAAACGTTACATCGGGAAACGGCCCGCGCAACGCTTTGAGCATATCGATCCCGCCCGCCTGTTGCGCAGGAAACAGCTTCAACGCGAAGAATCCTGCCGCGCGGGCCGCGATGACATCGGACGGTGTCATCACACCGGGCAACAGCGGCAGCTTGCTGCTTCGAGCGGCATCGATGAGCTCAGCGGTGAGGCCCGGACTCACACCGAAGCTCGCCCCCGCGTCGATGGCTTGTTGAAAATGCTCGGGCCGGGAGATCGTGCCGACACCAACGATTGCGTCTTCAACCTCACGGCTAATGGCCCGTACGGCGTCGAGCGCGACGCGCGTACGCAAGGTGACTTCCAAAACACGCACGCCACCTGCAACCAGTGCTCTTGCCAACGGAACTGCGTGCGCAACATCATCGATAACGATCACCGGGATCACGGGTCCCACACGCATCAAATCCAGCGCATCCATGCTAAGGCCCTTCACGTTGCGCGCGCGCCGCTCGCCAGGAACTCTGCGACTCGATCGGCCGTCGGCAAAGGAGCCACCGCACCATAGCCGGTAGTCGTCAACGCTGCCGCGGCACTTGCCCATCGCGCCGCCGAGACGACATCGTCGCCGGCGGCAAGGCGCGCGAGCAGTGAACCGTCGAAGCAATCGCCGGCACCGGTGGCGTCGATTGCGTCAACCGGGAAAGCGGGGATTCGCGTGCGCTCCGCGCCGTGCGATACCCACGATCCCGCTTGCCCGAGCTTGAACACAACTGTGCGCGCCCCTTGCCCATGACATCGCACCCGGATCGTCCAATCCCGACAACAGACGGACGTCCTCGAGGCTTGGCAAAAAATAATCGGTGAGCGGGATCGTCGCAAGAATCACCACACGAGCGCGGTCCGGCGGCCACAGCTTGAGACGCAGGTTGGGGTCGTACGCGACCCTCACACCGGCTGCGCGGGCAATATTGATGGCGTGAAAAACGCTGTCGGTCGCCGACGCACTGATCGCCTGACTGATTCCGGACACATGCAGGTAGCGCGCACGTTCAATCAACGGCGCCGGAACATCGGCAGGCTGCATGCGACTCGCCGCGGAGCCGGCGCGCACGTAGCTGAACGTATGTCCGTCGTTGCCGTGCCGCACGAAGTAAATGCCGGTCGGTGCAGAAGAATCGATGCCGACACCTTCGGTATCGATTCCCTCTTCGTTCCAGAGTGCGAGGCACATACGCCCGAACTCGTCGTCGCCGACCTTGGTGATGTAAGCGCACCTTGCACCCTGGCGTGCCGCGGCGATCAACGCATTCGACGTGTCGCCGCCAAACCCTTGCAGATAAGTACGCGCATCAGCACTGCCCGTTTGATTGAACTCGACCATCGCCTCCCCCATGGCGACGATATCGACGGGTGGACGTTCATCCATCGAGCGCTATTGCGCGCCGGCGAAGCTCAATTGAACCTTCATCGCGCGCGCCTTGTCGCCGGCGAACTGGAACGCTTCGACGGCCTGCTCGATCGGATACGTCGCAGTCAGCAGCGGACGCATGTCGACGCGTCGATTGGAAATGAGCTCGACCGCCCAGCCGAATTCGACGCCGGTGCGAAACGCGCCGCACACCTCGAGCTCCTTGGTGACCACGGCATTCATCGGCAACGTCGCTTCGCCGCCGAGCCCAACGATCACGACTGCGCCGAGAGGCCGCGTGACCTCGAGCGCACCCACCAGCGCGCGGGCATTGCCCGAGCACTCGAACGTCATGTCGAAATACCCTTTGTGCGGTGCGTAGGGCGGCAGCGCATCGGGGTTCTCGGCCACGTTGAGGGTTCGATCCGCACCAATCTTCGCAGCGGTGGCAAGCGGTGGCGCGCTGACGTCGGTCACGACAATCTCGCTTGCTCCTCCCTGGCGCGCGGCCATGATCGTGAGGCACCCGATCGGGCCGCATCCCGTCACCAGCACTTTCTTGCCGAGCACCGAGCCGGCGCGCGTCACCGCGTGCAACGCAACCGAGAACGGCTCCGCGAAAGCAGCTTCGTCCAGCGGCACATCGTGTTTCACGGGGAAGGCCTGCTCCTGCGTGATGACAATCTCATCGCGGAACGCGCCTTGGACGTGGGGAAATCGCATCGCGCTGCCGTAGAAGCGAACATCGAGACATTGATTCGAATGTCCTTCGATACAGTAGCGGCAGTGGCCGCACGGGTGACTCGGGTTGACGGCAACACGATCGCCGACTCTGACACGCGTCACACCCTCGCCGACCTCGACGACGGTTCCCGCGACCTCGTGTCCGAGGATCATTGGCTCCTTGAGGCGAATCGTGCCGAATCCGCCATGCTGGTAATAGTGCAAATCGGACCCGCAGATTCCACCTGCAGCCAAACTTACCTTGACTTCGCCCGGACCCGGACCGGTTGCAGCGGGCATGTTTTCCACTCGCAGATCGAGGGGAGCGTGAACGACGACTGAACGCATGGAAACTTCCTTCGCAATGAATGACGCTGATTGGGGAATAGGTCACAACACGGCGAGCATGCCGCCGTCGACATAGATGATTTGTCCGTTCACGTAACCGGATGCCGCCGAGGCGAGGAAGACCGCGGCGCCAACCAACTCCTCCGGCTTGCCCCAACGACGTGCCGGTGTCCGTCCTTTGACCCATGCATCGAACGCCGGATTCTCGATGAGCGCCTTGTTCATCTCGGTCAACATGTAACCCGGTCCGATCGCGTTGGCCTGGATGTCGTGTTCAGCCCATTCGGCGGCCATCGAGCGCGTCAGCAGCTTGATGCCGCCCTTCGCTGCGGTGTACGGCGCAACGGTGGCGCGCGCCACTTCGCTCGTCAGCGATCCGATGTTGATGACCTTGCCGCCCTTGCCGCGTTTTATCATTCGGCGCGCCGCTTCGCGTCCCACGACAAATGCGCTAGTCAGATTGGTGTCGATCACCCGTTGCCATTCCGCGACCGACAGCTCAACCAATGGCTTGCGGAGCTGTATTCCGGCGTTGTTGACCAGGATGTCGACCGCGACTCCCTCCGCGTCGAGCTTCGCGAAAGCGTCGCACACAGCCGATTCGTTCGTCACGTCGAATGCGGCTTCGGTCACGTTGTAACCTTTGGCCCGAAGCGCCGACGCCGCCGTTGCGAGGCGTGCCGGATCGGACCCATTGAGCACCAGCGCGGCGCCCGCCGCAGCAAATCCTTCAGCGATCGCGTTGCCCAAACCGCGCGAAGAGCCGGTGACCAACGCGGTGCGACCGGCAAGGCTGAAGAGTTCGGTTGACATGCAGCGCTCCTGCAATCAGGCAGACGTGCGCCGAACCGTAAGGTCCGCACGCTTGAACACCGCAGGCTGCAGCTCGACACCGAGCCCGGGACCTTCCATCGGGTACACGTAGCCGTTCTCGATGCGCGGCACAACGGTGACGAGCTCGTTATACCAGCCGCGATAGAACGCGCGCACCGATTCCTGGATCAGCGTGTTCGGCTGGCTGAACGACATGTGCACGGCCGCGATGAATCCCACCGGACCGATGCAGTCGTGCGGCGCGAACGGACGATGCCACGTCTCCGCCAATGCGGCGATCTTGCGCCCTTCGGTCAGTCCGCCGGTCCAGCACAAATCGACCATCGCGACATGGAGCGCATCCCTCGCGAGCATTTCCTTGTACGGCCAGCGTGAGCCGAGCGTCTCGCTCGCGCACACCCAGACGTCCGTCGAGCGTGCGTACTCCGCGAGCGCCTGCGGCGAATTCATTCGGATCGGATCCTCATACCACATCGGTGCGAAGGGCTCGAGTGCGCGCGCGATCTTCTTCGCGGTCGGCAGATTCCACAGTGAATGGAACTCGACCATGATGTCCATCCGATCGCCCACCGCCTTGCGAATCTTCTCGAACGGCTCGATCGCCTTCTTCATCTCGGCGGCGGAGATGTACAGACCGCCATTCTCCTGCGCCGGCGGATCGAATGGCCAGATTTTCATCGCGGTGATGCCGCTTTCCAGCAGGCTCTCCGCCAATGCATCCGCCCGATTCATGAACGCGTCGAGATCCTCGAAGGGACCCTCGCTCTCGCCGACGTTCCAGTTAGATACGGGTCGAATGTTGCGCGAGCGAACGTAGCGATAGCCGGCGCAGGTGTTGTAGACGCGAAGCTTGTCGCGACACAGCCCGCCGAGCATCTGGTGTACGGGTTGCTGGCACACCTTGCCGAAGATGTCCCACAACGCGATGTCGATCGCCGACGCCGCGCGATATTCCGCGCCGGTGGACGATTGCGCCATCGGAAGATTCACCATCTCCTTGCTCAACGCCTCGATGTGCAACGGATCGCGGCCGATCAATCGTCCCGCCAGCGTGTCGTGGATATGCGCCTCGACCGCGCCGGCGCCGTAGAACGTTTCGCCGAGTCCGATCACTCCGCTGTCGGTATGAACGCGCACCCACAGCACATTCGAGAATTCTTCAGTGCGCAACGTTTCGAGCGCAGTGATTTTCATGGACGTCGTCCGTTCAGTGTGAAGTCGGACGCAAGCGCAGTCCGGAATCCGGTGAGAAAAGCACTGCGTCGGTCAGGTCGGCCGCGACGCTCACCGCGTCGTTGGCGCGCAGATCGCTGTAGCCCTGTTCGGTGATCATCACTTCGTTGCGGCCTTCGCCTTCTTCGCGGTGCGCAGTCGTGGCGTGATCGAGACGCACGTCGATGACCGATTCGGCGCCCACGTGCTCGACCAGCGCCACTTTTCCCGCCAGCGTTTGCTCGCGTCGCTCGACGATCGTGAATGCGTTGGGACGGATTCCCACCAGCACATGTTGGTCGCCGCTTGCGATGGCGGCCAACTGCGGCGGCAATGCAAACGTGCCTTCCCCGATGCGCAGCGACCCACGTTCGATCCGGGCCTCGATCAGATTCATCGGTGGCGTGCCGATGAAGCGCGCGACGAAGGTGTTGGCGGGATTCAGGTAGATCTCGCGCGGCGTGCCGAACTGCTGCACGACGCCGTCGCGCATCAGAGCGATCATCGTCCCCATCGTCATCGCCTCGATCTGATCGTGCGTCACGTAGACGAACGTTCCGCCGACGTCGCGATGCAGCTTGATGATCTCCGCGCGCATCGACATGCGCAGCTTCGCGTCGAGGTTCGAGAGCGGCTCGTCCATCAGGAACACCTCGGGCTGGCGCACCATCGCGCGACCGAGCGCCACACGCTGCCGCTGTCCCCCTGAAAGCGTGCGCGGAAAACGATCCATCATCTCGGTGAGCGCCAGAATTTTCGCCGTTCGTCCCACGAGATCGCTGACCTGCGGCGATTCTTCGATATTCCGTTTCGCCATGCCGCCGATGATCGGAAGATGGAACCACCACTTGAACTGGCGCATGATCAGCGGAAACGTGATATTCCGGCGCACCGTCATGTGCGGATACAGCGCGTACGACTGGAACACGAACGCCATGTCGCGCGCGGTTGGCGGAAGCTGGTCCACCCGCCGCTGGTTCAGGTGAATCTCGCCACTGGACACGCTTTCAAGACCGGCGAGCATGCGCAGCAGCGTCGATTTCCCGCAGCCGGATGGCCCCAGCAGCACGAGAAATTCCCGGTCGGGAACGTCGAGGCTGACGTTGCTGACCGCCGTCTTCGTTCCGAATGTTCGGGTGACACGGTCAAGCTTGATCGACGCCATGGCAGTTGACCCAATCTTCGCTTCAGCCCTTGACGCTGCCGGCGGTCATGCCGGCCACCACGTAGCGCTGGACGAACAAATAGAAAATGACGGCCGGCAGCGTGTACATCAGGCCGATCGCCATCACCGTGTGCACAGGCGTGCTCAGCTCGCCTACGAATCCCGCGAGGCCGACCGAGGCGGTGCGCAGACCCTGGTCGCTGATCAGCGTCTGCGCGAAGATGTATTCGTTCCAGCCGTGGAAGAAAGCGATGACCGCGGCCGCGGCGAGCGTTGGCGCGACCAGCGGAAGGACGACGCCGATGACGATATCGAAACGCGAGCAACCATCGATACGCGCCGCTTCTTCGATGTCGATCGGCACGCCGTCGATCGCACCTTTCAATATCCACGTGATGACCGGAACGGTGAACGCGCTGTTGGCGAGAATCAGTCCGGTCAACGTATTGAGCAACGCCAGATCGCCGAAGATCGCATAGAGAGGCACCACCAACATGGCTTCGGGCAACATCTGCGTGATGAAGAGGCCGAATCCCACGAGTCCCATGCCGCGAAAGCGAAACCGCGAGAGTGCGTAGGCGGGGAAAATGGCGAGCGCAATGCTCAATAGCGTCGTTCCCACGGCGACGATCGCGCTATTTATCACCCACGTTGTCACCGACGTACCGTGGAACGCGTCGCGATAGACGCCGATCTCGGACGGCTTTGGAAAGAGACGTGCAGACGGCGCGAACAGCTCCGACGATGGCGTCATCGACGTGACGAACATCCAGTACAGCGGAAACGCGGCCGCGCCGAGCAAACCGAGGATCGCAGCGATCCGTAAACCGTGCTGCCACGTGCCGGCGCGGGTCATCGCTGTCCCTTGGTGCGTTCGGCGCGCAACGTCAGCCGGAAATAGACCATCGTGACGAGAATCGCGATCGAGAGCCCGACCATGCCTACGGCGGCGGCCTGTCCGAGATCGCGATAGACGAAGGCGCGGCGATACAGCTCGATGACCAGCGTATTGGTCGCACCGATCGGTCCTCCCTGAGTCATCAACCAGATCAGGTCGAACCGCCGCAACGACCAGATCGTGATGAACAACGCGAGCAACATGACCGACGGTTGAATCGTGGGCCACACGACGGCGCGGAAGACGCTCAGCCGATCGGCGCCGTCGATCACCGCAGCTTCACGCTGCTCTTGCGACACACCTTGCAGTGCCGCCAGGATCACGACCGATGCGAAGGGAAAGATCTGCCAGATCGTCGTGATCAGGATTGCGGGCAGCGCGAGCGACGGATTGTCCAGCCAATTTTCCGCACCGGCCGCGAAGCCAAGAGCGCGCAACGCCCGATTGAAGATCCCGTATTGAGCGTTGAGCATCCAAGTGAAGATCAACGCCACCGCGACGGGCGGCGCGGCCCACGGAATGGTGACCATCGCACGCGCGACCCCGCGTCCTGCGAACGGCGCGTTGAGAAGCAGCGCGGCGACGAGACCCAAGCCGATCGACAATACGACGCAAGCCACCGTATAGATCGCCGTGATCAACAGCACATGATGGAAATCGGTGGTCCCGACAAGATCGGCGTAGTTCTGGCCGCCGACGAACGTGTGCTCCGCCGGCGACAACAGTGACGTCGATGTGAAGCTGAGGACCAGCTCCTGCAGCAGCGGGTATCCCTGGAACACCAGCAGATACAGGACCGGCGCGACGAACAAGTACGGCGTCCAGCGGCTGCCTTCAAGGCGCGCCGTTCGCGCAGGCTGCTTCGCCAGCGCGATGTCGCGAGTCGCGGCTTGGTCCGGTGTCACTTGCGTGCGACCCTGGCCTGCGCCTGCTTCTGCGCATCGTCCATCGTCGTCTTCGGATCGGCGCCGCCTTGCAGCACCTTCAGCACATGCTCGAGCACAATCTGCAGGATCTCGGGCGTCTTGAGCTCCTGACCTTGCACGAGCTGCGGAATGCTGTTCGGCGTTTGCTCGTCGTACACCTTGAGCCACGGCCGCTTGGCGAGATCTTCGGGCGAACGCTGGACGACGGTCGCGACATTGCTCGCCCCGAGGAGATCCTGCAGCTGCTTCTGGTTCTCCGGCTGCAGGACCCATTTGTAGAACGTGAATGCAGCGGTTTTGTGCTTGGTGTTTGCGTTCACCGTAAACGGCGCCAGCACCAGGCCTTGCGCGCGCGTGGGAAACGGCGATGGGGCTGCGGCGAGCGGGAGATCAGGCGCTTGCTGGTTGAAGATGCCTGCGACGCCACCGTTATCGATTTCCATTGCGAGCTTGCCCTCCCAGAACATGCGGCGATAAGTGGCGGCATCTGTTCCTTTCGGTGTGACGCCCGCGTCGTACATTTTCTTGTACGCAATCACGCCTTCGATCACCTTCGGGCTATTGAGCGTGAGGTTGCCCTGCTCGTCGCTCCAGCGGCCGCCGAAGCCGTACACGAAGTTGCACAGGTCCTGCCAAAATCCGGGGGCCTCCGCCATCGTCGCGCGGTAAGCAAAGCCGTACACACCGTTGCCGCTAGCAGCTTTCGCCGTGGCAAGAAATTCGTCGAAGTTGGCGGGCGCCTTGCGATCCTTGACGAGCGTCGGGTTGTAGAGCAGCACGTAATTGCTGATCTCGAACGGCGTGCCATAACGCTTGCCGCCGACCTTCATGTAGCGATCCGGCGCCGTGAACTTGTAGTCCCGATCGTTGATGATCTCGTCCAATTGCAAGACGCGGTTCGCCGCGACCGCAGCGTAGAAATCGATCTGGTCGAAGCGAACCAAGTCGGGACCGGCGCCACCGCCCATCTGGGTGAAGATCGTCTTCGCGAACGAGGCGAACGGCAGCGCGACCGGCTGGACCTCGATCGCATTCTGGCTCTTGTTGAACTTGTCGATCCACGCCTTCAGCCGATCGCCTCGCCCGGCTTCGCTGAATGTCACTGCGGCGAAAGTGATGACCTCTTTCGCCTGCGCGAATGCGGTCGTAGGCGCGGTTGCTGCAAGAACCGTAGCGACCAACAGCGAAAAAGCCCAACCAACGGTGCGGGACTGCGGCTTCATGAGTTCCTCCTGACAGGGATGCGGGCTGCTTTGGCGAATGCGAATTGCACGCTGGCGCACTTGATGCACTGGTGCCCGTCCATCCCTCCTGCGCACGTCAAGCAGCGGAAATATTTCTTGACACGCCGTTAGAATACTGTGATATTTCACTGGAAGTCAACACATGCGCAAAAAAAATTTCGCTGCTGATCGAACCCATGGCTAGTCGCGCGCAGCGTCGACCGCGTCTTGTAACGAGCGAAGACCACGCAAGCCCCGATACCGCCTCGCTTGCCCGCGGCCTCGTCAATCAGGTCGATCTCGCCTACGAGCGGATCGAGCAGATGCTCGTCAATTGCCAGCTCAAGCCGGGTCGCTTCATGGCGATGCAAGACCTGCAGGAGCTCATACATTTCGGACGTACGCCGGTGCTCCAGGCGGTCAGCCGATTAGCGGCCGATACGTTGGTGATCGTCCGTCCACGGCACGGTGTGCAAATTGCGCCGATCGACCTCGCTCGTGAACGCGGCCTCTTGCCGTTGCGCCGCGACACGGAACGCTTCGTCATCCGTCTCGCGGCCGAGCGTTCCGGACCGTCAGAGCGCAATCAGATGCGGCACCTGATGCGTCTGCTGCGCGAGCACTCCGAGAATTTGACCATCAACAAGTTCAACGTGGTGGACCGCAAGGTCGATCAACTGATCATGGCAGCCGCAGGCGAGCCGTTTGTCGAGCACACACTGCGGCCGTTGCACACGATTTTTCGACGGATCGGCTGGCTGCATCACACGCATATTGCACGCGGCCAGAATCTGCAGCAGTCAATCGATTGCCACGTGGCGTTGCTCGACGCCGTCGCCAATCGTCACATCGACAAGGCACTCGACGCCGTGGACGATTTGATCGGTTTCGTCGACAGCATGTTTGACGTGCTCGAGCACGAGATCGATCCTTCGCTCCTTGACTGCAGCCTGGCCTATCTGAACCCTCATTGAGATTCGGAATTGCGTCCGATGCGCATCGTGTTTCACGGCGAGAATGCCGCCTCATTCAGCCACGACTTTGGCCGGCGCGTGGGCGAGACGGCAGACATCCGAATATTGCCGGACCTCCTGACGAGTTCCGCGCACCGGGAAGCGTATGCCGCCGCTGAGGCGATCATCGGCGTCAGGTTCGCCAGAGATTTGCCTCAGCCGGAGAGCCTGCGGCTCTTTCACGTTCCAGGCGCCGGATACGATGCGGTGGATCTCGCCGCCATTCCCGGCTCGGCCGTCGTGTGCAATTGCTTCGGTCATGAGCAGGCGATCGCCGAATATGTGATGGCGGCGCTGCTCGCGCGGCATGTGCCTCTCGCCGATGCGGACCAAAAGTTGCGACAGGGTAATTGGGCCTACTCGTCCGGGTCACTCGAGCGACTTCATGACGAACTCGCCGAAAAGACGATCGGGCTCTTAGGCTACGGGCACATCGGCAAAGCCATTGCGATGCGGGCAAAGGCCTTCGAGATGAAAGTACATGTCGCCAACCGAAGCGCGGTGGCGACCTCCTCGATCATCGATCGCGCGTTTACGTTGGACAAGCTTCACGAATTCTGGGCCTCGGCCGACTTCTTCGTGGTCTCGGTTCCACTGGCCGCGGAGACGACCGGCATCGTCGACGCCGCAGCCTTCGCGGCCATGCGCGCTACGGCCGTCGTGGTCAATGTAGGGCGCGGACCGACCATCGATGAGCGCTCGTTGTATGACGCACTGAAGAATGGTCGCATCGCCGGCGCGATCATCGACACTTGGTTCAACTATCCGACGCCGGAACAGCCGAATGTTGTTCCTTCGGCGCTCCCGTTCCACACGCTGCCGAACGTCGTGATGACGCCGCACATGTCGGGTTGGACGTTGGGCACAATACGCCGGCGTCAGCAGACGATGGCTGACAACATCCGACGCCGATTCGACGGCAGGCCCTGCATCAATATTGTCAGGCCGGCGCTGACCTGAACGGCGCGTACCTGTATGCGCATCACCGCGATCGAAACGATTCATGTCGGGGCATACCCGAACATCACATTTGTCGAGGTTCATACCGATGAAGGTTTGACCGGACTCGGCGAAACGTTTCGCACGCCGAAAACAGTCGCGGCACAGATCCATGAAACCGTCGCGCCCTATCTGCTCGGCAAAGATCCGCTGACGATCGATGCGCACAGCAACGCACTGCTCGATCCGTATCTTGGATTCGCGAGCACCAGCGCCGAAATCCGCGCCGCCAGCGCCGTTGACATTGCGCTCTGGGACTTGTGGGGTAAGGCGCTGGGGCGGCCGGTATACGAACTGTTGGGCGGTCCGACGCGCGAGAAGATCCGCGTCTACAACACCTGTGCCGGCTACGCGTACAACCAGGCGGGCGGCGCCAGGCGCGTGGTCACTGCACGGCGCGGCGACGAACCCGTAGCAGGACCTTACGACGATCAGGTCGCCTTCACCCGGCAGCCCGCGGAGCTCGCGCAATCGCTGCTCGACATGGGCATCACCGCGATGAAGATCTGGCCGTTCGATCCGTTTGCCATCGCTTCGGGCGGTCGCGACATTTCAGCGCAGGACTTGCAGGTCGGACTCGAGCCGTTCCGCAAGATCCGCACGGCGGTTGGAAACCGCATCGACATCATGTGCGAATTCCATTCACTGTGGAACGTGCCGGCGGCGGTGCGCATCGCGGAGGCGCTCGCCGAGTACAACGTCTACTGGTCCGAAGATCCGATCAAGATGGTCGACCTCGACGCCCTTGCTGATTACCGAAGGCGTGTGCGCATTCCGGTATGCGCGAGCGAGACGCTGGCTACTCGCCATGCATTTCGCGATCTTCTTGCCAAACAGGCGGTCGACTACGTCATGTTCGACCTCGGTTGGTGCGGTGGCTTGTCCGAGGCGAAGAAGATCGCTGCGATGGCGGAGGCTTCGCTACGGCCCATCGCGCCGCACGATTGCACCGGCCCTGTCGTGCTGATCGCCTCGCTGCATCTGTCGCTCAACGCACCGAACGCACTATTCCAGGAAGTCGTGCGCGCCTATTACACGGGTTGGTACAAAGAGCTGGTGACGGAGTTGCCGCGCATTGAGAACGGCGAGGCCTACGCGATGAGCGGGCCTGGCCTCGGAACCGCGCTGCTACCAGACTTGAAGCGGCGATCCGATGTCACCGTGCAGCGCTCCGACTAGCCACGCGAGCGATCGTCGGTGAGTTCGTCATTGCTGAGCGCACGCGAATCCGTCACGACGCGGTTGACGGCCGCTGCAATATTCGATTGTCGCGACCGACTGCCCCAGAAGCCGCTGCTTTCGAAGAGCGCCTCAATGGCCTTGTCGAGCCAGCCCAAGTCGTCGAGGCAGTCCAGAATTGTGTAGCGCCGCCGGATCAGGCGTGCGCGGCGATAGTCTGCTGCCAGCTTGGCGAGCGGGACGCCAAGATCCGCGGGATGAGATGCCGCACCGCACGCAGAAAGCCACTGCTCCATCGTGGCGGAAGGGATGAGCGTCGATTCGATTCGCCCGCGCAACGCGGGCCATGCCGCACCGAGTGCGCGCAAACGCGACGGCCGCGCTCCTGCACGCGCGATCTTGGCCGCCATTTCCGTTCGGGCGCTTTCGACGAGAAACGGTTCGAGAAATGAAGCCTGCACCTCGGCTTCGATCCGGCGCCGATCGAGATCGTCGTCCCATTCGCGCTGATTGACAGCGGCGGGCACGTCCTGCGCCAAGAACCATTCATACAGTGCGAGCATCGCGACGGCGCCGACGCCGACGCACGCCCCATGCGCTGCGGGCTCGCCGTCTACGGTAAGACGATCCATCTCCCAGACATGCGAGAGCTGGTGTTCGCTGCCGCTCGCCGGACGTGAGTTCCCATGCGACTGCATCGCGAAGCCTGCGATCAGCAGGCCGTTGACCAATCCCCGCAGAGCTTCGATATCGTGAGCTGCGATGCGGTCGGGTCCGGAGAGCCATACTTTGACATTGTCTTGCACCAGCGCAAATGCCGTTGGGTCGAGCGGTTCCTCGCCGACGGCGTCGGCCAGTATCCAATCGGCGCCTGCGATCACTTTGCCGGCCAAGTCGCCGTAGCCCCACGCGGCCATTCGC
>VBCG01000064.1 GCA_005881895.1 Betaproteobacteria bacterium | reverse complement strand
CATTCAATCTAGTTCTCTGGTATACGCCTCCGATCATTTTGGTTTCACAGAACTGCCATCGCAGCGCGAGATCCGCACCGCGAATTTTTTGCATCACCGAGCAATCGTGGCGTGACGGTTGCGCGAGTGGTCGTCGCGGTCGCCTTATGGCTGTGTCGCTTTGCCCTGGTTGGCGACGGCCTGCATCGCTGCCTTGATCGTCTCTTCGTCGCCCAAGTAGTAGCTCCGGATCGGTTTCAGGTTCTCGTCCAGCTCGTAGACCAGCGGCTGTCCGGTGGGAATGTTGAGCTCTACGATGTCGGCATCGGACACGTTATCCAGGTATTTCACGAGCGCGCGAAGGCTATTGCCATGGGCGGCCACGATCACGCTCTCGCCCATGCGTATCGCGGGCGCAATAGTTGCCTGCCAATACGGCAGAAACCGCGCCACGGTATCTTTCAGGCATTCCGTTCTGGGAAACTCGCGGGCATCGATCTCGGCGTAGCGCGGATTATCGATTTCGAGCCGGGGATCGCCATCGTCCAGCCGAGGCGGCGGGGTATCGTAGGCGCGCCGCCAGATCTTCACTTGGGCCTCGCCGTATTTCGCTGCGGTCTCCGCCTTGTTGAGACCTTGCAGCGCGCCGTAGTGTCGCTCGTTCAAGCGCCACGAGTCATGCACGGGAATCCACATGCGGTCGGTTTCCTCGAGCACGATCCACAGCGTCTTGATCGCGCGCTTGAGTACCGACGTGAAGGCCACGTCGAACGCGAAACCTTCTTTCTTCAACAACTCTCCGGCTGTTCTGGCTTCGGTCACGCCCTTCGCGGTGAGTTCGACATCAGCCCACCCGCTGAAGCGATTTTCCCGATTCCAGACCGATTCTCCGTGACGCAAGAGGACGACCTTGTTCATTGCAAATTGTCCGTGAGGTGTTTTCGTCAGGCGACGATCTCGCGCAATCTCGACGCCTCGCGCGCAAGTGCACTGATCTTCCCCCATTCACCGGCGTTGACTGCAGTTTGAGGAGTCAACCACGATCCGCCGACGCAACCGACGTTCGGAAGCGCCAGATAGCCAGGCGCGCTTGCCGCTGTTACGCCGCCGGTCGGACAGAACGTCACGTCGGGAAATGGCCCGCTCAAAGCCTTCAGCATGCCGATTCCGCCTGCCTGTTGCGCGGGAAACAGCTTCAGCGCGAAGAATCCAGCCGCGCGGGCCGCGATGACGTCGGACGGCGTCATCACACCCGGCAGTAGAGGTAGCTTGTTTGCTTGCGCAGCGTCGATGAGTTCGTTGGTGAGCCCTGGACTCACACCGAAGCGCGCCCCCGCGTCGACGGCTTGCTGAAAATGCTCGGCCCGCGAAATCGTGCCGACACCGACGATTGCATCTTCAACCTCACGGTCAATCGCACGTACGGCGTCCAGCGCGACCCGCGTGCGTAACGTGACTTCCAAAACGCGCACGCCGCCTGCAACCAGCGCTCTTGCCAGCGGGACTGCGTGCGCGAGATCGTCGATAACGATCACCGGGATCACCGGGCCGATTCGCATCAAATCCAGCGCATCCATGCTAAGGTTCCTCACGTTACGCAGGATCGATCATGATGCGAATGATCAAAGGCTCCGGTAATGCCGTGGTCAGAAAATGAAGCGGGTGTTGATGAATTTGGACTTGTGCTCGACGACGATCGCGTCGAGCAAATTTTCGCTGGCCTCGGTCTGCTTCGCCGCCACCATCGAGCGGATGGAGAACGAACGCAGGGCATCCGTTACCGACAACGTACCTTCCGCGGAATCCTTGCGACCGGCGAATGGGAACACATCCGGCCCGCGTTGACACTGACAATTGATGTTCACCCGACACACCTGATTGACCAGCGGATCCACGAGCGCGCCGATTTGAGCCGGATCGGAGCCGAAGACGCTTACCTGCTGGCCGTGGTCCGAGGTCACCACGTATTCGAGCGCATCCTCGACGTTCGTAAACGGCATGACGGGAATGATGGGACCGAACTGTTCTTCACGGTAGAGCTTCATCCCCTCGCGCACGGGGTAAACGACCGCCGGGTAGAACAGGGTCATGGCGAACGCGCCTCCGCCCTCGTTGACGACACGCGCGCCTTTGGCCCTTGCGTCTTCGATGGCGTCCGTCATATACGCGGTTCGATGCAGGCCAGGCAATGGCGTAATGGTCACGCCCTTCTCCCATGGCATGCCCACCTTTAGGTTGGCAAGCTCCTCGGTGAAACGACGCAAAAACAGGTCAGCAATCGTCTCGTGCACGATGAGCATCTTGAGCGCGGTGCAGCGTTGGCCGTTGAACGAAAGCGTGCCAAGCAGGCATTCCTTGACCGTCAATTCGATGTCCGCGTCGGGCAGAACGATGGCTGCGTTCTTCGCATCGAGGCCGAGAATGGCGCGCAGCCGGTGCGACTTCGGATGCTGCTTCTTGAGATGATCGGCGACCTTGCTGGAGCCGATCAACGCCAGGACGTTTACTTTTCCGGACGCGAGCATGCGCGGCACCACGACGGCGCCGGGCGCATAGACCGTGTTGATGACACCCTCCGGAAACGCGCTGCGAAACGCTTCCAGCAGCGGCGTGAACAGCAACGTGCCGTACTGCGGCGGCTTGAAGACGACGGTGTTGCCCATGAGCAGCGCGGGGATCAACGTCGCAAACGTCTCGTTCAACGGATAGTTGTACGGGCCCATGCACAACACAACGCCGAGCGGCGTGCGGCGGATCTGTCCGATCGTGCCTTCGACCACGGTGAAGCGCGAGCTGTTGTTGTCGAGATCCTTGAGCGCAGAGAGGGTCTGCTTGATGTAGTCGACGGTCCGGTCGAACTCCTTTTCCGAATCGGAAAGGCTCTTGCCGATTTCCCACATGATGAGCTGCGTAACCGCCCGCCGCTGCGCCATCATTTGCTTGACGAAGTCCTGCATGCAGTCGATGCGATCCGCGACGGGCATCGTCGGCCATTCTCCGCGCCCGTTGTCATAGGCAGCGACTGCGGCGTCGAGGGCCTCATCGCTCTGCGTTTCCCCCATCACGGGGTAGCTGCCGATTTCGAGCTGCTTCAGTTCGTTGCCAGACGACCTCACGCAAACCGGCGACAACACGGTCTTGCATGTGCCGTTCCAGGTGCCTAACTGGCCGTTGACGAGCCAAGTACGCTGCTGAATCGGTGCTGCGAGCCGATGCTCGGCGGGAATGTCACGCTCGAGCGGGAACAATTTGGCCAATGTCTCGCTAGTTATCATTGCTCGATCCTTCCGTTGCGAACATTGCATCGATCAATTCAAGCGAAAGGCACGGAACGATTGATCATGCCGATTGCTTCGATGCGCTTACATTCATCGCGCCGCCCGCGAGAAAGTGCGCGACTCGATCGGCCGTCGGCAAAGGCGCCACCGCGCCGTAGCCGGTGGTCGTCAATGCTGCTGCGGCACTTGCCCAGCGCGCGGCCGTAACGACATCGTCGCCGGCGGCAAAGCGCGCGAGCAGTGAGCCGTCGAAGCAATCGCCCGCGCCGGTCGCATCGACCGCCTCGACCGGATAGGCCATGATCCTTGTGCGTGCCTCGCCCTTCGATACCCAGGAGCCTTCCTTTCCCATCTTCAACACCACGGTCCTTGCGCCCAGCCGTTGACACCAGTTCAGGATCGCGGCCGGATCGTCTCCGCCGCAAACGAGTCGGACATCGTCGAGACTGGGCAGGAAATAGTCGGTTAATGGGATCGTGGCGCAGATGATCGCGCGTGCGCGATCGATCGGCCACAGCTTCAATCGCAGATTGGGATCGTACGAAACCTTGATCTGGGCCGCACGCGCGACGTTGATCGCGTGGAACACCGTATCGGTCGCCGATGCACTGATTGCCTGACTGATGCCGGACACATGCAAGATACGCGCGCGCTCGACGAGCGCGGCCGGCACATCGGTCGGCCGTATCTGGCTGGCGGCGGAACCGGCGCGTAGATAGCTAAACGTATGGCCATGCGTGCCGTGATTGACGAAGTAGGTGCCGGTGGGCGCTGCCGCATCGATGGCGACGCCCTCGGTGTCGACGTCCTCGTCGTGCCAGAGTTGCAGCAGCATGCGTCCGAACGTGTCGTCGCCGAGCTTGGTGATGTAACCACCTTTGGCGCCCTGCCGCACGGCGGCGATCAACGCATTCGAAGTATCGCCCCCGAATCCCTGCACGTACGCGCGCGCATCCGCATTGGTCTGGTTGAACTCGATCATCGCTTCGCCCAGCGCGACGATATCGAGCGGTGTCGCAGTGACCATCTCGAGTGGCCAGTCGAAGGCCGATTCTCAGATCGACGCGTCGGTTACGCGCTGCCCGTGAACTCGAGCAGCACCTTGCATGCATCCTTGGGACTGCCCTCCACCACCGCAAAGGCATCGCTGACGTCCCTGAAGTCGATGCGATGCGTGATGATCCGCTCCGGATGCACGAGCCCTTTCGCCACCCATTCGATCACCCGCGGAAACATCGAGCAGTTGAGCCGCGACGCGTAAAGAGTCAGCTCCTTCTTCGTGAGCTCCTGCTGCGGGATCGCGGACGGATGCGTGGAGAAGCCGAGCACACCGATGCGGCCGGCCGGCGCCGCGATGCGCACGGCTTCTTCCAAAATGCTCGGGTGGCCCACCGCGTCGTAGATCAGCGTCGGGCCACCATCGACGCCCCGCTTGGCAAGCGCCTCCGGCAGGGCCTCGCGCTTGGTGTTGATCACATCGTCGGCTCCCGCGCCGCACATGCGCGCGAGGTCAAGGCGCTCGTCGATCTGGTCGGTGATCAGCGCGCGGATGCCGTGGACGCCGGTCAGCACTTGCAGGATGTTGAGACCCACCGGACCCGCGCCGTAGATCAATGCGATATCGCTATCGAAAACGCCTGTCCGCGTGGTGACCTGCGCCGCCACGGCGAACGGTTCGATGATCGCCGATGACGTTTCCGGCACGTCGGCGGGAATCGTGTACGCGTTGCTCGCCGGAGCGGTCATGTATTCGCTGAAGCCGCCATCGCGATGCACGCCGATCACCTGCAAGTTGCGGCAAACATTGCGCCGGCCGGCGAGGCATGCGTGGCATTGCCCGCAGCTGATCACGGGATCCACGGCGACCAGCTCACCGATGCGCGCGCGGTCCACGCCTTCGCCGACCGCGTCGATGCGGCCGACGAACTCGTGGCCGATCACCCGCGGATACACGACGAACGGATTCTTGCCGTGCAGGATGTGCACGTCCGAGCCGCAGATGCCGGCGTAGCGGACCCGCACGCGAACTTCGGCGGCGCTAGGTTGCGGCTGCGGCCGCTCGCGCACGGCCATCTGGTTGGGTTGCTCGACGACGACGCTTAGCATGCTTGCACCTCGCTACCAATTCCACATTGAGCCGTCGCGCAGCCGCGCGACGGGCAGATAGGCGCGCTCGTAAGGATATTGCGCCGCGCGCTTCTCGTCGATGTCGACGCCGAGTCCGGGCACTTCGTCCATCACCAGATAGCCGTCCTCGAAGCGATAGTTGTGCGGGAACACTTCGTCGGTCACTTCGGCGTGCGGCATCAGCTCCTGAATGCCGAAGTTCGGCGCCCACAGATCGAAGTTGACCGCCGCGGCCATGCACACCGGCGACAGATCGGTGGCGCCATGAAAGCCGGTGCGCACCTGATAGAGCGCGGCAAAATCCGCGATGCGGCGCACGTGGGTGATCCCGCCCGCGTGCACGATCGTCGCGCGGACATAGTCGATCAACTGTTCGCGGATCAGGTCCTTGCAGTCCCAGATCGAATTGAAGATCTCGCCCACGGCGAGCGGCGTCGTCGTGTGCTGCCGAATCAGACGGAACGATTCCTGATTCTCGGCCGGCGTCGCGTCCTCGATCCAGAATAGGCGAAACGGTTCGCTATCCTTGCCGAGCCGCGCGGCTTCGATCGGCGTCAAGCGGTGATGCGCATCGTGCAACAGGTGGAAATCGTAGCCGTGGGCATCGCGCACCTTTCGAAAGAGCTCCGGCGTGTGGCGTAAATAGAGCGATGTATCCCACGGCTCTTCAGGCGGCAGTCCCTTTTGCGCCGGCTCGTAGTAACCCGAACCTTTTCCGACGCCATAGACCTTCTCCAAACCCGGCACGCCCGATTGAACGCGGATCGCCTTGAAGCCCTTTTCGAGATAACGCCCCACGGCCTCAACGGTCTCGGCGTGATCGCGCCCGTTCGCATGGCCGTAAACCATCGCGCCGCAGCGACTCTTACCGCCGAGCAGTTGATACACCGGCATTTGTGCGAGCTTGCCCTTGATGTCCCACAAGGCGACATCGACCGCGGCGATCGCGGCCATCGTGACGGGTCCGCGTCGCCAGTACGCGCCGCGATAGAGGTATTGCCAGGTGTCCTCGATGTGGCGCGGATCGCGTCCGATCAGGCACGGGATGACGTGCTCGTCCAGGTAAGCCTTGACGGCAAGCTCGCGGCCGTTCAGCGTCG
>VBCG01000112.1 GCA_005881895.1 Betaproteobacteria bacterium | reverse complement strand
GACAGGTGACTTTGACCCGAAGAATCCGTTCACACCGGACATCCTGGTATTCGATCAGAACGGCAAACTAATTCGCGGTCCTCTCGGCAAGCCGAATGCGGCCGGCACGGGGTTTCAGGCCGCTGGGCCGGCGATCGATATCGCGTTTGAGGGCGGCTTCCACGGAGGGCGGCTGTTCGCCACGGATTCTAATCAGGCGACACACGCCGCGGGGCAAAACAACAGCTCCCGCATAGTGATCGTCAACCCGCAGCTTGGAACGGTCACCCCGTTCATTGCGGGATTGCCAACGGGTGACCATCCGACCGAGCAACTCGCGTTCGACGACAAATGGGTCTACTGGTCGCAGGGGTCGACGACCAATAGCGGCGTCGTCGGTCGCGACAACGGCAACGGCGCGAACCAGCAGGACATTCCATGTCAGGACATCATGCTGAGCCAGAACGTGTTCGATTCCGGCGGAGGAAAGAAAACGAGCGGCTATTCCCCGTTCGGCGTCCAGCGTCCAGGTGCGACGGTGAAAGCCTTCGACAGCGCGATGCACAAAGGCGTCTGCGACGGCGCGATCTTGCGTGCCCAGCTTAAGGCCGCGAATGCGGCGGATACGATCGAGCCCTTCTCGTGGGGGTACAGGAATGGTTACGCCATCCGGTTCGCGCCAAACGATCATCCCTTGCACGGAGGGATGCTCGTCGGCGAGGACGGCCCGGACGAGCGGGGCGCGCGCCCCTCGAACGGCGCCCCTGACGGGCTGCATTTGGCTAGACAAAATGCCGATGGCAGTCCGGACTATCACGGATGGCCCGATCGGTTCGGATTCCTGGCATCGAGCCAGGCGGTCTTCAATCCGATCGGTGGGCCGAGCGATGACCTTTGCGCGTTTGACGCTGCCAATCCGCCCAGCCACTGCACTACCGCGAGCCTCGCTCTGATTCTGTCCGAGGACGTCCCGATCCGTGACGTGCTGGCGTTCCCACCACAGCCAATCACCTCGCCTTTGGCGATTGAGGCGGCTGACTCTTCGTTCACCGGGATCGACTTTGTTCCCAAATCGTTTGTCGGCGGTCCGGTCCAGGCGGGCGCAGTGCTCTACACTCTAGAGGGCGACTTCGGCTTCTCGCCACCGAATGCGACTGCGCCAGCGCCCGAAGTGGGGCACGAAGTCAAGCTGATCAATTTCAATCAGCAGTCGCGCATGGAAGATGACCAGGGAGATGGACAGCAGCAGGGCGACAAGCCACTCGCCCTGAAGATCCAGAATTTTGCCCGCAACGACACCGGTGATCAGGCATTCATCAGTCCCGGCCATACTGCCGGTTTCAACCGCCCGCTGAATGTCAGGTTCGGACCGGACGGGTGTGCCTACGTCGTGGATTACGGCGCAGTGCGCGACGTCGGCGCCGATACCCATTTTGTCGGCCCGCCGCAGAATGGTCCGCTTCTGCAGATTCCAGGTACCGGCGTGATCTGGAAGATCTGCAAACAGTAGATGAACCATACTGAGAATAAAGGGGCGACTTCGGTCGCCCTCTTTTTGGCGCTTTCTGCTCAGACCCGCCCCGCGCCACCTGGCGAAGCGGCGGAAGGCGTCAACGATTTCCATTTCCAGGGAGAGCCGGACCGTTAGAGTGGGCTTCCTCTACAACTTCTAACTACACGATTGTTGGCGGCACCCGGCGAATGGCCGCTCCTGGCCGTACAGAGAAGTCCGCGGATGTTCGCTTTCTAGAGCACGACAGGCAGCAACGGGTCGATAGCGCTCACCCACGACTCACAAAGAGGTGACCGCTTTCTGTGTGGCTGACGGTTCAATCCGAGCGGACAGTGTCCGTCAGGTCTGATTCCGAGCAGGACATGTAAAGCATGCGTTGAATCTCCTTGGTATCGATCGTCTTGGTGAGCGCGAGCATCAGCAAGATGCGCGCCTTCTGCGGATTGAGCGTGTCGGAGACAACGAAATCCAAATCGTCATCCTTGGCCTCGCCGTTGCGGGCGACGATGCCGTTGCCGACGCGACTCGACCGCACGATAATCACTCCCTTCTTACGGGCCTCGATTAGGGCGGGCTCGACTGCCGGGCGCGCCAAACTGCCATCGCCGACCCCGGCGTGCACAATTCCCTTGTCGCCGGCCGCAACAAATGCGTCGATCGGAATACGGTTCATGTTGGCATAGCCGTAGACGATATCCACCTGAGGCAAGTTTCGACACATCGAACTCGGTATCTGCTGTGTGCTTGCGCGTCGACAACCGGTAGAAGTGCGGTTTGTTGTCTTGCATGTAACCGAGAAATCCGAGCTCCCAACTACGGAAGGTGTCCGCGTTAGCCGTGTTGGTCTTGGTTACGTCACGCGCACCATTGACCTGGTCGTTAAGCACTACCAGCACACCCTTGCCTACGGCCTCCTCGCTTCCCGCCAGGGTCACCGCGTTGTACAAATTGACGGGCCCATCAGCAGAGATCGCGGTCGAGGGTCGCATCGCGCCGACGATGACGACCGGTTTCCTGCTTTTCACGACCAGATTGAGAAAGTATGCGGTCTCCTCGATGGTGTCCGTTCCGTGGGTTATGACGATTCCGTCGACGTCGTCCTGCGTGAGCAGCTCGTTGATGCGTTTGGCGAGCTTCAACCAGGAGTTGTCTGATTCACCACTTCGGGAATTACTGGATTTACTTTGCCTGGCATGATCGACGAGCCGGCTTGCATCGGCGGCAAGTTGACCTCACCCAGACCCGCGCGCGGCCCTCTCGAGAGCAGCCGCAAATCATTGCAGGTCTTGGAGAGCTTCACCGCGACGCGCTTCAACACACCCGAGAGCTGGACGAATGCGCCGCAATCCTGCGTGGCTTCGACAAGATTGGGCGCGGTCACGAGCGGTATGCCGGCGATGTCCGCGAGCCGGCGGCATACGAAGCCCGCATATTCAGGATGCGCGTTGATGCCGGTGCCGATCGCGGTGGCGCCTAGATTGATTTCGCAGATCAGCATCGCGGCCTCCTTGAGCCGCTCCTCGTCCTCACCCAACATGACTGCGTAGGCGGAAAATTCCTGGCCCAGCGTCATCGGCACGGCGTCCTGCAATTGCGTCCGGCCCATTGGTGCTCTGGCTCATGTTGACGTGCTCGTTGGGATGCAGGTATTGATACTCGCCGCGCTTGTGTCCCATGTGCTCGAGCGCAAGATTGGCGATCACTTCGTTGGCGTTCATGTTCGTCGACGTGCCGGCGCCGCCCTGAATTACATCGACCACGACCTGTTCATGCAGCTAGCCGGCGCCGATGTCCTCGCACGCTTTGACGATGACGTCCTTGATCGCCTTGTCGAGCAGGCCAAGCTCGCAGTTGACGATGGCGGCTGCCTGTTTGATGCAGGCCAGCACGCGGATCAGGTCCGGATAGATCGAGATCGGGCTGCCGTGATCGGAAAGTACTCGACCGCGCGGAGCGTGTGCACGCCGTAATAGGCGGCATCCGGCACGGCGCGATCGCCGAGGAGCTCGTGCTCGATTCGCTGCTGCTTGTCAGCGCTCACGGTGTTTCTCCTGCTATGGGATGGGCGGCAAGGCGCTCTTCGTTCCATCGGCCGTCCCATTGACTCGAAAATGTACGTGAACCGCGGCCTCCACCATTTCGTAGAGTCTTATTTGGAGGGTCTAGCGTCTGGAGAGGCAAGTCTGCGCCAGCCAATAGGCTTCGGCAACGCCCAGTGAGATTTTGCGGCCATCGGCTGCTTATGGCGAAAGCGGACATGCCAGTGTCGTTGTTTAGAGCAACCTTCGCTCGGTGAAGCTTATCGTGTCGACGCTCGCCACCACGAAGTGATCGAGCACCTTGAAGTCCACGAGCGCGAGTGCCTGCTTCAGCGTCGCCGTCAGCAACTCGCCCTCCTGCTTTACTGGAATTCAAATGCGCTAGAAACCGAGTTCCTCAAGGAATCGGTCAACATGCACGGACCAAAGGCGGCTACCTCGTGCAAGCAACTGATGCCCATCGGCATTGGGCACAGCGTCGGTCATCACGAATTGAGTCGGGCTGTCATGGGTGGCGTATGCACGATGCCACGCGCGTGGCCAGTCTGCGCCCCAATACGAGTCGTTTTGCGCATAGAGCCACAGACTCGGCACACGCGTGGTCTTGCCGTATGCGGGCATGAGCGCCTCCATCGCCTCGGAACCACAGCTATGTTCTGGCGCTCGCTTCCCGTTACCGCCGGTCCCGCCGGAAAAGTTTATGTAAGCGACCACGCCATCAGGATTTGTCGCAGCACTTGCGATGGAAGCCAAGCCACCCATCGAAGCACCGACGAGCACAATTCGTCCCGGGTCTGCCCACGGCTGCTGCCGTACCCAAGTTAGTGTCGCCAGTATCGCTGTCGTCGCCGCTGCTGCCGAGTGAGCGAAGTCAGGCTGTCCCCAGCAGTTGCCGAAAACGTCGTAACGAACCCCCGAATCTTCGCGATCGACACCACCCGTTTCACCGTAGCCGGGTCGTATTGCCGCCACAACCGCAAATCCCTTTTTCAACCAGTAACGAACATGACCGCGTACATCGGGAATTTTTGTGAAGCTGCGTTCTAAGTCAGTCCCTGACCGTCCGTGCGAATAGACCACGACCGCGAACGGCCCATCCCCCGCCGGCAGGAACAGCCCCGCGACCATGCGTGCGTCTGAGCCAAGGGTACCTGGACCCTCGACTGGGATGTGAACGATCTGAGGCGGGAGATCAGCAGCATAGCTGCTATAGAAAGGAGCACAGAGCAGCAGCGAGAAGGTAAGGCGGAGTGCGCGCAGGAGTCGATTCATCAAAAACTTCGTCACCAGTTACTTCCAGTGCCCGGACTGATCGGGGCGAAGCATAACCCCTACCACTACTCGGGGACAAAGTGGTATGGCAAAACGAAGCAAGGCGAATACATGACTGAAGCGGCCGCGAAAGCTGCGGACGACCATGCCGATCACGGCATGGCGTGCTCGTAGACTCACCACGGTTTCATCGAAACCGCTCTGTTAGGACGCCACTTTCTTTGGACGCAGTGGAAGTACGTTTCCCATCACGTCGCTGTTAACTCCGCCGCCCGCTTGATGTTGTTTGCGTAGCGCGCGACGGATTTTGGCGAACGTTTTTCGTAAATCAGTTTCCACACTGCTCGTGTATCGAAACGATGGATCAAGAATGGACTTCATCTTCCCTCTCTGCTGAGTTGTATGACACATAAGCTTTTCGATCACTCATTAGGTTCATGTAGCAAGGGTCGTTCCATCATCGACCGTATGTGATCGACGGTAGCTGGTAGTACCGCAGTTACGGCCATATGACCATCAGCGCCGTCTTCACAACTTCACGCGGATAAGCTGTCTGAGACAACGTCCCTCTGAACATCTCGTCGTACGCGATGAGTCGCATCGCGCTCGCTTGGAAGACGTGCTGCCATCGCCACCTCCATTGGTGCGCCCCGTTTAGCAGTCTTGTTTTAGCGTCGCCTGAAAGGAGGGCTAAATCGCGACGGTGACGTCCTGTCCGCACAACATCAACATGGGACCGGTTCGACGCCGGCAACGGGGTCCATCACAGACACCGCCGATAGGATGACGGAAAAGCGCCTCGCTGTCCTTGGACCCCATGACGATCATTGTGCGACCATCATCGATAAGCAACGATCGACCAGCGCTCGGCCGATCAGACGCGAACGGCTGCATTCGACCCCAAAGCCGACGCGCACAACGGTCGTCACTTAGCGTTCTTTGCAACGTCGAGATAAGGAAACACCGCAAAGTTGTCGCCGAACGCCGGATGTATAACCAGTCCCTCGATATGCGGGGCGACGAGATACATATCATCGGGAACAGGGATAAGCCGAATCGGCGTCAAGGCGTCGAGACGCGCGAACATGCGACGGTACAGCGGCGTCCGATCATTTCCCATCGGAGTGACGACTAGACGGTCATACAGAGCGTCGAATTCGCGATCTTGCATACACCCCTGACTGGCAGTACCGGTGCTCCGTCCATAAAAGGCGAGCATGAGATTGGAGCCGTCGGGCCAATCAAAGAGCCAACCGCCGTCCATCATCTGGTAGTGACATGTCGCCATCCGGGCAATTTGCTCGGAGCCCGCTACGGCGTCGAAATGTAATCGCACACCGATGCGATCGAAACTGCGTTTAAGAAATTCCGACCATTGCCGTGATCGTGAGCTGGTTCCGACCATGTAGGTCAGCGTGAGCGGCGCGCCGTCGGGCCGACGCCTGTAACCGTCGTTGCCTTTTGAGTAGCCAAAACGGTCGAGTAGCTCGTTGGCCGCCGCGGGCTCAAAGTGGATCGGATACAGGTACGCCGCATCGTAGCCAAAGATGCCGGGAGGAATCAGGTGTTTCGGTGCATGTCCATTTCCGTTGAGAAACAGCCGAACGTATTCATCATCATTTATCGACATTGCGATCGCCCGACGCAAAGCGATATTCGCGGGTGTGGTGCCGCCGATTTGTGCGTCTCGCATATTGAAGTTGAAAAAATCTATCCGTGCCGACGCTCCGCGAATCAATCTAAAACCGGACGCCGCGATATGCGGTTTCAGTCGATTGTTCTCAACTGCCGCACTCGGCGCGACCAACACATCGATTTCCCCACGTTCAAGCGCCAGAACACCGGTGGTGGGTTCCGCGATTGCTGTCAATTCGACGCGATCGGGCAATGGAAAGCGGCGTCCACGCAGTGAAGCGGCCCACTCAGGGCCGGACGATTCGACGCTCGCGATATCTTCCCATCGTACGGAGCGGTATTCAGGATTGCGCTCCAATACAAGGTGGTTGCCAGGCATGAACTCTCGCATTACATACGGACCACTGCCCGTGGGATGGCGAGCGAAGTCTTTTCCGTCCGCCTCCACTGCTTCGCGCGGCACGATGCTAAGGTCAGGATTGGCCAGCAGAAAGATGAATATCGGATCAGGGCGCACCAGCCGGATACGTACCGTATAGCGATCCACCGCAACCAAGCCGGATACCTGTGCGTCGTAATCGAATCGACCCCCCTGCTTCGTGGCACGGTCGGCCACCTCATCGAGTCCCTCGATTTTCCCGGCGATGAGCGAATAGATCGGCGAAGCGATGGCCGGATCCATGAAGCGCTTCACCGAATAAACGACGTCTTCCGCAACCAGTTCCCGAGGCCGAATTTTGAATGCTCGATGATCGGAGAATCGAATGCCTTGGCGAATGCTGATGGTAATTTCACGACCGTCGGATGAAACGGAAGGCATTGCGGACGCCGCAAGCGGCCGCAGTTTAAGCGGTCGTGCCAAGTAATCGTACGTATATAGCTGGTCGAAAAGCGTCCCAGCAATCGACTGAGTCAGCACATCGCCCGCCCGGACGGGATCGAGCGTCTCGAACCCTCCGCGATAAGCAATCCGAACCGTAGTGCCGTGGGCGTAGCACGCAAGCGCCAGAATACCGATCAACGCCGCAGCGACGACATATTTGCGGTACATGGCCACTCCCTCCACGCAACATTACATAGCGTGCGATTCAATGGCAAACCGTTTTGACGCTACCGCCGCAAGCTCACTCTCGCCAGGGGATGGCACGCGCTTGATCAAGCGCCTGGTGGCGCGCCCGGCCGATACGATCCACACGGGGGCCTTTCCTTCGAGCTCAAGTTCTTGCCACGTTGCTCCGATGTTCCCCGGTACGGACGAAGGTCAGCGCAAGCAAGCGTAGCGCTAGCGCGGTCTAACGGTCACCGATTTGAGCGTATGTACCGATTGCCTCCAAGAGCTTCGGGATCTCGTCCGGTTTGACCGCCGCCTGGTTCTTCCCCTTATGCGGTGTCAGCGCTCCCCGCAGATCGGGCGCCGAATCGCGTTCGCATCGTGCCGTTGCGACACCGTAGCGAAACACCTCAGAAGCCACCTGAAGTATTCGATGTGCCAAGTCGTACGCGCCGCGATGCTCCACTTTACGCACCGCCGCAAGCAACTCGGGGGCGGAAATCTCCGCGATGGCCCCCCGAGATCCGGAAAGAGATTGGTCTCCAACCGAAACAACACGTCGGAGGTGTGATGAGGGACCAGACCTTCGCTCGCTTACCATACCACTCACGTGCGACCGCTTCGAAACTGTTCATTGCCCGATGCTGAGCTTCCAGCTTGGCCTTTTCCGGAGGACAGTGCCCGCGTCCATCCCCTTAGCTAGAATCTTCTTCCATTCGTCTCGAAGCTCGCGCGCTTCGCGCAATGTAACCGTGTCCCACTTGCCGAGCGCCAGCAGCTTCTCCTTCCCATTGAAGCGGTACTTGAGACGCCACAATTTTCCGCCGGAACGAGATGATAAAGTCCGCCACCATCCCAGAGCCGTATAGGGCGGGCTGCGGGCTTCAAGTGTCGGATCTTGGCGTCGGTGCGCGGCACGGGGTATTTCTTCCGAATTCCCCGGATGTCAAAAACTCTCCTGGTGCGTATGGTCACCAAAAACGGCGTTTCTAAGAGGTAAATCGACTGAAGGATGGCACTTCTTGGAACGCTGTGGGATGCTGGGATGGCGGAGAGGGCGGGATTCGAACCCGCGTTAGGCTATTAACCTAAACACGCTTTCCAGGCGTGCGACTTCAACCGCTCATCCACCTCTCCGTAGAGAGGATTTTACGCGAACGCACCGCGGCGCCGCGAGGCAAGCCGGCCGCCACATGAATTTCGCCGTCGATGAGGCGCTGACCGTTTGCGCGACGCCTAACTTACCGACCGCTGTCTTTTTCGAGCGCAGTGCTCGAATGATTGTTCACCTGCCCCGCTTTCGGCAGCTGGTTGACTTCCTCGTCTTTCGTCATCGTGCCCGTGCGCGGCCGGTTCGCCTCCGTATCGCGCGCCGATTCCGACGAGCCCGATGTGTTGCTGGCAATGACAGCCTTCTTCGCCGCATCGGCGGAGGCGGTATCCGGCTCCTTGACCGCTGCATCAAGCGCACGCGCCGAGAGTTGTTGCTCCTCGACAGACGCGCCGGTCTCCTTCGGCGGCGTGGTGTCCTTCAGTTCGGGTTCTTTCGCAAAGGCGGCTGTTGCATCGGTTCCGGGCGCCGCGGCGTTCGCGTTGGACGGGATCGGACCGCGTTCCGGCGGCGCGGGCGGCGCGCCGCGTCCGGCGGTCGGATCTTGCAGCGTCGTGGCGGAGTCAATACCGCGAGGGATCGAAGTCGTGCGGTCGGTATCGGGTCGATTGCATGCAGTCATACCGAGCGTCATTCCGACAAGGGCGAGCGCGATCATGGATGGCTTCATAAAACCTCCTCGTCCACACCCTATCGCGGCGCGAGTCATTGCCCTACCGGTCGTCGCCCGATGTTCGTGTAGGACCTGCCCGACACCGCCCGCGATGCGAGTCTCTTCGGCTAGACCAGCTGCGTTGTCAGCATCGCGACAACCGCCGCGGCCATCAGCGCCGTCGCAAACCACCCGAGGCGCCGCAAACGCGGCCTGATCACGAACGTTCCCATGATGTCGGGCCGCACGGCCATGCGCATCATTACGACCATGATAGGCACTGCGACGACGCCATTGAAAATCGCGGCCCAGTACAACGCCTTGAACGGATCGAGCGGCGAGAAATCGATCGCGACGCCGATCAGCGTTGCCGCCGTGATGATGCTGTAGAAGCCTTTCGCCTCCAGCGGCTTCAACGCGTGTCCGATCGGCCATTTCATCGATTCTGCAACGGCGTAGGCGGCCGATCCGGCGAGCACGGGCACCGCCAGCATGCCCGTCCCGATAATGCCCATCGCGAACAGCGTGAACGTGAATTCACCTGCGAGCGGACGCAGCGCTTGCGCCGCTTGCGCCGACGTTTGTATATCGGTGATGCCGGCAGTGTGCAACGTAACCGCCGTCGTCATCATGATCGCGAGCGCGATCACGTTCGAAAACACCATGCCGAACCACGTGTCGAGCTTGATCCGCCGCAGATGCTTGCGCGCGTGCTCTGGGGCATCACGCAACGGCTCTTCACCCTCCCCTGCACGTTGCTCTTCGACCTCTTGCGATGCCTGCCAGAAGAAAAGATACGGACTGATCGTCGTGCCCAGCACGCCGACGAGCAGCACGAAGTAATCGCTTTTGAAGCTGATCGGCGGCAGCAACGTCTCGGCCGCGACCTGACCCCATGGCACGTCGACGAGCAGCAGAACGAACGCGTACGACACGAGCGACAGCGTCAGCCATTTCAGAACGGGCGCGAGACGCTGATACGGCACGAACAATTGAAACGCGACCGCAATAAGGCCGAACCCCAGCGCGTGATAATGCGGGGCGCCGCCCACGACGAGCTGCAACGCTTCGCCCATCGCGCCGATGTCGGCCGCGATGTTCAGCGTGTTGGCCATCACGAGCAGACCGACGACGAAATAGAGCAGCGGCCGGGGATAGTGATCACGGATATTGCGCGCAATGCCATGCCCGGTGACGCGACCAATGCGCGCCGACACGATTTGAATGCCGACCATCAGCGGCGTCGTGAGGAGCACGCTCCACAGCATGCCGAAGCCAAATTGCGCGCCCGCCTGCGAGTAGGTCGCGATGCCGCTTGGATCGTCGTCCGCGGCGCCGGTGATAAGGCCGGGTCCGAGGCGGCGCAGGAATGTTTTGACGCGAGCGATCATGGTCGTGTTTTGAGACCGACCACGGTCCCCGCGGCGGCGCGCGAGTATAGCAGCGCGCCAGTCGCTTACAAACCGATTACGACTGGTTCGACATTGCAATTGCAACAATTGGTACCAAACTCTTGTGGCTGCCTCTCGGTGCAGTGGTGACGGCCATCGTCTACGTGAAGACCACGGGGGAAGCGCGCCTAGGCCGTCATGGACTGGACCGCTCTCATCGTTTGCATCGCGCTGTTCGTGGGCTGAACGTCGTTGGTTTTTTCGCGGCGCGATGGCGCCGCGGCGATCTTCACCTTCTTAACGAGTGGGGCTCGCGGGGCGGCGCTTCGGCACGGTCATCACGTGGTTTCTGTCTCGGCGGCGATATCTACACGGCGTACACGTTCATCGCCGTGCCCGCGCTGATGTTTGGAGCGGGAGCCATCGGCTTTTTCGCGGTGCCCTACACGATCATCATCTACCCGTTCGCTTTCCTCGTTTTTCCAAAGCTGTGGCAGGTGGCCAAACGACACGGGTTCGTGACGGCCTCCGACTTCATTCGCGCGCTATGGCAGCTCCACGCTTGCGCTGGTGGGAGCGATTACCGGCATTGTCTCGACGCTGAATATCGTCGTCGCCGTCATCGTTACCGAGGTTGTGCGCGTCTTGCATCTGCCGCCGGGCAAAGACGAAACGCAGCCGGCGGACTACCGGGAACCGAGCGGCGTCGCAGCGTGAGGCTAGATGAGTGCCGCTTGCCGCTGTACCGCGCAGTCGACGACGGTCAGCGCCGTCATGTTGACGATGCGGCGGACCGTTGCCGATTGCGTCAGGATATGCACCGGCTTCGCCACTCCAAGCAGAATGGGACCGAGTGTCACGCCGCCGCCCGCTGCTGCTTTGAGCAGATTGAACGATATGTTGGCGGCGTCGAGCGTCGGCATGATCAGCAGGTTGGCTTCGCCCTTGAGTCGTGAATTCGGAAACACGGACTTGCGAACGTTTTCGCTCAGTGCGGCATCGCCGTGCATTTCGCCGTCGACTTCGAGGTCCGGCGCCTGCGCGCGGATGAGCGCCAGAGCGTCGCGCATCTTTTTAGCGCACGGAAGATCGCTGGTGCCGAATGACGAGTGCGAGAGCAATGCGACGTTGGGCGTGATGCCGAAGCGTCGAATTTCATCGGCCGCCAGCAGCGTAATCTCAGCGAGCTGCTCGGCGGAGGGATCGCAATTAACGTACGTGTCGGCAATGAAGATCGTTCGCGCCGGTAGCAGCACCGCGTTCATCGCCGCATAATTGCCGACGCCGTTGCGGCGTCCGATGACTTGCTCGATGTAGTAGCGATGCACGGCGTGCGTGCCGAACGTTCCGCACAACATCCCGTCGGCTTCGCCGCGATGGACGGCCATCGCGCCGATCAACGTCAGTTGGCGCCGCATCTCGATCTGCGCATGTTGCTGCGATACACCTTTGCGCTCGGTGAGTCGGTAGTATTCCGTCCAGTACTCGCGATAGCGCGTGTCGAACTCGGGATTGATCAACTCGACGTCTTTGCCCGGCTTGATGCGCAAGCCGAAGCGTTCGATCCGTTTTTCGAGCACCGCCGGACGTCCGACCAGGATCGGAAACGCGAGCCCTTCGTCGACGACAACTTGCACCGCGCGCAGCACGCGCTCGTCCTCGCCTTCCGCATAGACGATCCGTTTCGGCGCTTTCTTGGCTGCGTCGAAAATCGGCCGCATCAACAGGCCGGTGTGATAGACGAAGCGCGTGAGCTTGGCGCGATACGCTTCGAAATCCTCGATCGGCCGCGTCGCGACGCCGGACTCCATCGCCGCGCGCGCAACCGCGGGCGCAATATTGACGATGAGGCGCGGATCGAACGGCTTCGGGATCAAATATTCCGGTCCGAAGCGCAAATCCTCGATGTCGTAGGCTGCCGCCACGATATCCGACTGCTCGGCCATCGCGAGGTCGGCGATGGCGCGCACGCAGGCGAGCTTCATCGCTTCGTTGATCGTCGTCGCGCCGACGTCGAGCGCGCCGCGAAAGATGAACGGAAAGCACAAGACGTTGTTGACCTGATTCGGAAAGTCGGACCGCCCGGTTGCGATGACGGCATCGGGTCGCGCCGCTTTTGCGATGTCCGGCATGATCTCCGGCTCGGGATTGGCGAGCGCGAGGATCAATGGATCTTTCGCCATCGAGGGAAGCCACTCGGGCTTCAGCACACGGGCAGCGGAGAGTCCGAGAAAGATATCGGCGCCCGGGAGGATTTCCTGCAGCTTGCGCGCGGAGGTCTTCTGGACGTACAGCGCCTTGTGGTCATCCATTTCCTCGACGCGGCCGGCATAGACGACGCCCTTGATGTCGGACACCCAGATGTTCTCGCGCTTGATGCCCACCGACACGAGCAGATCAAGACATGCGAGCGCCGCGGCGCCCGCACCGGAGCAGACGAGCTTGACGTTCGCCAGCTCTTTGCCGACGACGCGCAGCCCATTGACGATCGCCGCCCCGACGATGATCGCAGTGCCGTGCTGATCGTCGTGAAAGACCGGTATCTTCATCCGCTCGCGGCATTTGCGCTCGATGTAGAAGCACTCCGGCGCCTTGATGTCCTCGAGATTGATACCGCCGAACGTCGGCTCGAGCGCGACGATCATGTCGATCAGCTTGTCCGGATCGCGCTCGTTCAACTCGATATCGAAGCAATCGAGGCCGGCGAATTTCTTGAACAGGACGGCCTTGCCTTCCATCACAGGCTTGGCCGCCAGCGGTCCAATCATTCCGAGACCGAGCACTGCAGTGCCGTTGGTGACGACACCGACCAAGTTGCCGCGCGACGTGAGTGTGGACGCTTCGCGCGGATCGCGAACGATTTCGTCGCATGCTGCGGCGACGCCCGGCGAGTACGCGAGCGCGAGATCGCGCTGATTCAGAAGCTGTTTCGTCGGCGCCAGCGAAATCTTGCCCGGCGGCGCGCGACGATGGTATTCGAGCGAAGCTTCGCGGATATCCTTATCGGGCATTGCATTGCTCCAGGTGAACGCCGCGCTGTAATCATAGCCGATGGGCGCCACAGGCGCAGACCCCCCACCACGGTAAACGCAAATCGTCCCGGTATAATTCGTCGCCCCCTGCCTCGCGCGGCCGCTACGAAAGCCCCCGCCGCCATTCATGATTTCCGTCGTGCTGTTCTGGTTCATTGCGCTCGCGCTCGTCGCCGCGACATTGGTCGTTCTCGCGCGCCCCCTGCTTCGAGGCGGAAAACCGCGGCAAGACGCTGCGCCGCCCGAGCTCGATGCCACAACGGCCGTCTATCGCGATCAGAAACGCCAACTCGATGACGACCTCGCCGCGGGCGCTATCAGCGCAAGCGAGCACGCCGCTGCGCAAGAAGAATTGGTGCACCGGCTCGGCGCCGAGATCGCCAAACAACCGAGCGCGACCGCCGCGGGCGCGACGCGCACGCCGTGGATCGCGATCGTCGTCCTCGTCGCAGTCGTTCCCGTAGCGTCCGTTCTGTTGTACCAAATACTGGGCAATCCCGCCGCGATCGGCGTGCAGACCGCACGTCCCCAATTCACGGACAACGATGTGCGCGCGATGGTCGAGCAACTGGCGCAGCGGATGCAAACGCATCCCGAGGATCCGAAGGGTTGGATGCTCCTTGCGCGGTCCTATGCCGCACTCGGTCGATATTCCGAATCTGCCGCTGCCTTCGCCGAAGCGGCGAAGCGATCGCCGGATGATGCGCAGCTTTACGCGGACTGGGCCGATGCCGCCGCGATGGCACAACAACGGAAGCTCGCCGGAAAGCCGGAAGAGCTCATTGCGCGGGCGCTCGCGATCGATCCCAGTAATCGTAAAGCGTTGGCGCTGTCGGCCACTGCGCTGCTCGAACACGGCAACGTTGACGCTTCGCTCGCGCGCTGGCGCGAGTTGCGGCAGAAGATTGCATCCGACAGCGATGAAGCCCGTGAAATCGACAAGGTGATTGCGGAGATTGGCGCAAACAAGAGCACGCCGCCCTCCGGCGTGCCCGCCAAAGGAACGCTTGCCGGCCGCATCGAGGTCGATCCGAAGATCGCGCCGCGTGTTGCGCCCGACGATACGGTGTTCGTGCTTGCCCGCTCGGCCGATGGTGGTCGCGTACCGCTCGCGGTCACGCGGATGCACGCACGCGAATTGCCGGCGACTTTCCATCTCGACGATTCGATGGGGATGATTCCCGAAGCAAAGCTTTCGGCAACGCCGCGCGTCGTCGTCGAGGCGCGCGTCTCCAAGAGCGGCAATGCAAAGGCAAGCGCCGGTGACTTGCGCGGCGTGAGCGCGCCTGTCGCGCCAGGTGACGCGAACGTCCACGTCGTCATCGGCGAAGTCGTGCAATGAAGTCGAACGGATCGCCGTCCGCGATGCTTGAAGGCGACGGTCTGGCCGCGGTGCGCGGCCGCGCGCAACTTTTCGCCAACGTCGGATTTCGCGTCGACGCCTGCCAAACGCTTTTCGTCACCGGCCCCAACGGCAGCGGCAAGACCACACTACTTCGCATGCTCGCCGGCTTGTCGACGCCTACTGTGGGCATCATTCGCTGGATGGGAAATACCGTGGCGCCGTTTGATGCGCGACTACGCGAGGACGTCGCTTTTGCCGGACATCTGCCGGCTCTGAAGGATGAACTCTCTGCCATCGAAAATCTCGTCGTATTGGCCGCGCTCGGCGGTGAGAAGGTGACAACCGAGCAGGCATTGCTCGCGCTGGATCGTGTCGCGTTATCGCGACAGCGCACACTGCCGGCGCGTGTGCTCTCTCAGGGGCAGCGCCGGCGCATCGGTCTAGCGCGTCTCGCCCTCGTCAACAAGCCGTTGTGGATTCTCGACGAGCCCACGACCGCGCTCGACAGCGATGGCGTCGCACTGTTGACGACACTGCTGTGCCAGCATCTCGATGCCAACGGCTGCGCGGTCGTCGCGACGCATCAGCCGCTTTCCGTTCCGCGGTTCGCCAACCTGGCGCTCGCCTGACACACGATATGGCCGCGTCGATCGAATCCGCCCCTGCGGCATCGGTTCAAGGCGCGGTCTTGCCTGCTGTCGCGTGGGCGCTCGCTCGCGATTTAAAGATTTCGTTACGATCGAAGGCGGAACTCGGCATTCAACTCCTGTTCTACGTGATCGTGGTCACGTTGTTTCCGCTCGCCACAACGCCGGAGCGCAGCCTTCTCGCAGCGATCGGTCCGGGCGTGTTGTGGGTTGCGGCGCTGCTCGCGTCGTTGCTCTCGCTGTCGCGCTTGTTCGCCGCCGACCATGCTGATGGCACGCTCGAGCAAATGGCACTGTCGCCGTGGCCGCTTCCGGCGCTCGTGTCCGGTAAAATAGCTGCACACTGGCTCACGACGGGCCTGCCCATCGTGCTGCTGGCGCCGCTGTTGTCGGCGCAATATGCGCTCGAAAGGGACGCGATGTGGATTTTGACGGCGGCATTGCTGATCGGCACGCCGATACTTTCACTGCTAGGCGGCATCGGCGCAGCGCTGACGCTGGGATTGCGCGGCGGCGGTACCTTGCTCGCGTTGCTGGTGTTGCCGCTGTACGTACCGATCCTCATCTTCGGCGCCGGATCTGTTGACGCCGTCAGAGCAGGCTTCAGTGCAGGTCCGCACCTGTCGTTGCTCGGCGCAGGTTTGCTGGTCGCATTGGTCGGTGCGCCGTTCGCGGCCGCCGCGGCAGTGCGCGTCGCGCTCGATTGACGGTTTTTTGATCTAAATCACCATGGCCGCCCACTGGTTTCTCTACGCTTCGCCTGCGTCGTTCTACCCGATCGCGGGTCGCATGGCGCCGTGGTTTGCGGCTGCGGCGGCGGCATTGGCGCTCGTCGGACTGTGGATTGGGCTTGTCGTAGCGCCCACTGACGCACAGCAAGGCGACGCGTATCGAATCATCTTCATCCACGTCCCCGCCGCGTGGATGTCGATGTTCATTTATCTCGTGATGGCGTTCTGGAGCGCACTGGCGCTTGGTTACAACACGCGGCTGTCCGCGATGATGGCGCAGGCGCTCGCGCCCACCGGCGCACTGATGACCTTCATCGCACTGTGGACCGGCGCCTTCTGGGGCCGTCCAACGTGGGGCACGTATTGGGCGTGGGATGCGCGGATGACGTCCGAATTGATCCTGCTCTTTCTGTATCTCGGCGTGATTGCGTTACGCAACGGGATCGACGATCCGCGCCGCGCCGACAAGGCGTGCTCGGTGCTGACGCTCGTCGGCGCCGTCAATGTCCCGATCATTTATTTCTCGGTGAAGTGGTGGAACACGCTGCATCAGGGATCGACGATCAGCATGACGGCCGCGCCGAAGATGGCTGCGATCATGGTGACGGCGCTCGGGTTGATGACGCTCGCGACATGGGGCTACGCGATTGCCGTCGCACTGATCCGCGTGCGCGCAATCATCGTCGAGCGCGAGCGCGGCGCATCGTGGCTCTCGCATTTGCCCGAAGTGCGTAGGCTGGTGGTATGAGCATTTTTTTGTCTATGGGCGGCTACGGCTGGTACGTCTGGATGGCGTACGGCGTCACCGCGCTCGTCATCGCGGTCGAGCTTTTGATGCTTAGGGCGCGCCGGCGTCGAACCCTCGTCGAAGCGAAGCTTGCGGAGCCCGAAATGCCGGTGACGACGCGCTCGTCGCTCGATCCGGCAGGAATGGCATGAAGGCGTGAAGCCTCGTCATAAACGTTTCGCGTGGATCGGCGCCGGCATCGTCGTTCTCGGCGTTGCTGCCGCGCTCGTCCTGAACGCGTTTCAATCGAATCTCGTGTTCTTTTTCACACCCACGCAGGTCGTCGGACTGGAAGCGCCGCAGGGTCGAGCGTTTCGCATCGGCGGCCTCGTCGAAAACGGCAGTCTCGCGCGCGATGCCGATTCGTTGACCGTGCGCTTTCGCGTGACCGACACCGCGAAGACGATTCCCGTCGTCTACACCGGATTGCTTCCCGACTTGTTCCGCGAAGGCAAAGGCGTCGTCGCGCAAGGCAAGCTCGGTCCAGATGGGACGTTTCGCGCAACCGAAGTGTTGGCGAAGCACGACGAGAACTACATGCCGCCCGAGGCAAAGGACGCGCTCGATCGTGCGCATAAGGGCATGACGATGCCGAGCCTGCAATCGCAGGGCGATCCGCGATGATTCCGGAGCTCGGCCACTTTGCGTTGATCGTCGCGCTTCTTGCCGCGTTGGCGTTGGGAACGTTGCCGCTCGTCGGTGCGTCGCGTAACGACGTCGCTTTGATGGCGATGGCGCGCCCCGCGGCGCGCATTTTGTTCCTGCTGGTGGCGTTCGCGTTCGGCTGTCTCGCTTGGAGCTTTCTGACCAGCGATTTTTCGGTGGAGAACGTCGCACTGCACTCGAACTCGAGATTGCCTTCGTATTATCGCTTCGCGGCAACGTGGGGATCGCACGAAGGCTCGCTGCTGCTGTGGTTGCTGATGCTCACGGGCTGGGCCGGCGCGGTGACGCTGTTTTCACGCAATCTGCCCGCTGTCGTCGTCGCGCGCGTGCTGGCAATCATGGGGGGCATCGCCGTCGGATTTTTGTTCTTTCTGTTACTGACATCGAATCCGTTCGCGCGGCTGATTCCCGCTGCGCCCGAAGGGCAGGACCTGAATCCGCTCCTGCAGGATCCCGGCATGGTGATTCACCCGCCGATGCTCTACATGGGCTACGTCGGGTTCTCCGTCGCGTTCGCGTTCGCGATTGCCGCACTGATCGGCGGCCGGCTCGACGCAACGTGGGCACGTTGGTCGCGCCCTTGGACGACCGTCGCCTGGGGCTTCTTGACGATCGGCATCGCGCTCGGCAGCGCCTGGGCGTATTACGAGCTCGGCTGGGGCGGATGGTGGTTCTGGGATCCGGTCGAGAATGCGTCGTTCATGCCGTGGCTCGCGGGTACCGCGTTGATTCATTCGCTTGCCGTCACTGAGAAACGCGGCGCGTTTCGAAGCTGGACCGTGCTGCTCGCAATCATCGCGTTTTCGTTGTCGCTGGTCGGCACGTTTCTCGTCCGCTCCGGCGTGCTCACGTCGGTGCACGCGTTCGCGACCGATCCGGCGCGCGGTGTTTTCATCCTCGTGTTCCTCGCGATCGTCATCGGCGGTTCCCTCGCCCTCTACGCTGCGCGCGCGGGTGCCGTAGGCGGCGGCGCCGCTTTCGCGGCGATCTCGCGCGAATCGATGCTGCTTGCGAACAATATTCTCTTCATCGCAGCGTTAGGGACTGTGATGCTCGGCACGTTGTACCCGCTGTTCCTCGACGCGCTCGGGCTCGGCAAGATTTCCGTCGGACCGCCCTATTTCGAAGCCGTGTTCGTCCCACTGATGGCGCCGCTCGTATTCCTGATGGGCATCGGTCCGCTTTCCGCATGGCGCAAGGCGTCCTTGCCGGATCTCGCGACACGTCTCAAGTGGGCGTTTGGCGCGGCGATCGTCACGGCGATGGCGTTGCCCTTTATCCTCGGCCGCTGGACGCCGTTGATTGCACTAGGCGTACTGCTCTCCGCGTGGGTCGCGGGATCGACAATCGTCGCGCTGCTGCAACGCGTTCGTGCTTCGCCGCAGCGCGGGGTCGTCGCGAAGCTCCGCGCGCATCCGCGCGCGTGGTACGGCATGCTGCTCGCGCATTTCGGCGTCGCGGTGTTCATTGCCGGCGTTACGCTGGTGAAAGGTTACGAAGTCGAGCGCGACGTGCGTCTGAATGTCGGTCAAAGCGTTGCGGTGGGCGGCTACGCGTTCACGTTTCGCGGCGTCGCGCCGGCGAGCGGTGCGAACTACGACGCACTGGTCGGCACTGTCGACGTCACGCGCGACGGCAAGGTGCTCGACACGCTGCACCCCGAAAAAAGAATGTATGTCGCATCGGGACAGACGATGACCGAGGCGGCGATCGACACGGGATTTCTCGGTGACAAATACGTTTCACTGGGCGAGCCTGTCACTGAAAACGCGTTGAACGGCGCATGGGGCGTGCGCATCTATGTGAAGCCTTTTGTCGACTGGATCTGGTTTGGCTGCTTGTTGATGGCGGTCGGCGCCTTCCTCGCCATTTCGGATCGCCGCTACCGATTGACGGTGAAAGAACGTTTCGCTCCCATGGTGCGCGCCGCGCAGGCTGCCTGATCGGCCCTCTTTGATGAAATCCTGGCGTCTTATTTTGCCGCTCGCGGTCTTCGCCGTTCTGCTGGTGTTCCTGTGGGTCGGCTTGTCGCTCGATCCTCGTGAAGTGCCCTCGCCGCTGATCGGTAAACCCGCGCCCGCCTTTGCGCTCTCCACGCTGCATGAACCGGCCAAGACGTTGACAAGCGACGATATGAAGGGCCAAGTGTGGCTGTTGAACGTCTGGGCGTCGTGGTGCGTCTCGTGCCGCACTGAGCATCCACTGCTCATGCGACTCGCGAGCGCCGACGTCGTGCCCGTTGTCGGGCTCGACTACAAGGACAAACCCGAGGATGGACGGGCGTGGCTCGCTCAAAACGGCAATCCGTATCGCGTGTCGATCGTCGATCAGGACGGACGCGTCGGCATCGACTTCGGCGTCTACGGCGTTCCCGAAACGTTCGTCGTCGACAAGCAAGGTGTGATCCGCTTCAAGCAGATCGGCCCGGTGACGGCCGAAGCGCTTGATCAGAAAATCCTGCCGCTCGTGCGCGAGCTGCAAAAGTCATGAGGGCTCGACTGCTGGTTTTCCTTGCCGCTGCTTTCACGGCGTTAACCGCGGCCGCCCAGGCGCTGAACGATATCGAGTTCGAGGGGCGTCTCAAACGACTCGAAGCGGAATTGCGCTGCCTCGTCTGCCAGAATCAGACGCTCGCGGACTCCAACGCGCCGCTCGCCGAAGACCTTCGCCGCGAAGTACGCGCACTCGCGACTTCAGGAAAGAGCGACGCCGAGATCAAGCAATACCTCGTCGCTCGCTACGGCGACTTCGTGCTTTACAAGCCGCCGCTCCAACGCAACACGTGGCTCTTGTGGATCGGTCCCTTCGGATTGCTGCTGGGCGGCGGCATCGTCTGGTGTGCGATTTTGCGCAGACGCAACGGCGCAGCAGTTGAAGATGACAAGGAGGCATCCGGCGCCTCACCCGAGGACGCCGTGACCCGTGCTCGCCAAGCGATCTACGAAGAGCCGTGACGATGGGTGCAAGTCGCGCTTCTCATGCGCTGATCACGCGCCGCCTGCGGTAAACTGCGCGCCAGACGCCCGTCGTCGCACGTCATTCCCGCGTGCGCCGATCTCGCGCGAGGGAGGGGGAACGCGTGTCGATCTACGCGTTGAAGCCGCGGTTTCAGGCGTTGTTGCGCCCCGTCGCGGCCGCACTCGAGCGGAGCGGCGTGACCGCGAATCAAGTGACAATCATCGCCGCGGCGATTTCCATCGCGGTGGGTGCGTTCGTCGCCTGGCATGCGCCCGAGCGCACGCCGTTTCTGCTGATCCCGATCTGGATGTTCGCTCGCATGGCGTTGAACGCGCTCGACGGCATGCTTGCGCGCGAATTCAACCAGGAAAGCCGCCTCGGCGCGTATCTGAATGAATTGGGAGATGTCATTTCCGACGCGGCGCTGTATGCGCCCTTCGCATGGCTTCCACCGTTCTCGGGGGTTTGGCTCTCCGTGGTCATTGTCCTCGCGATCGTCACCGAATTCGCGGGCATCATGGGTACGACAGTCGGCGCATCACGGCGCTTTGACGGTCCCTTCGGCAAGAGCGATCGCGCGTTCGCTTTCGGCGCGCTCGGATTGTGGATCGGGCTTGGCGGAACGCTTCCCGATTGGATCGCGATGGCGCTGCCGCTCTTCGCCGCGCTGCTCGCTGTAACAGTCGCGAACCGCGTGCAAAGCGCGATCGCCGAAGCTAGGGACTGTTAACAGGCCCTAAGGAGAACATGCGATGAATGATGTTGTCGCGGCGCCGTTGTCGACAAAACGTCCCGTGATCGAGTCGACGTTTCGCACGCACGATAACGTCGATTTGTTTTATCGGCATTGGCCGGCGACGCAACAGCCGGTACGCGGTGCACTCGTATTCTTCCATCGCGGCCACGAACATTCGGGCAGGATCGCCCATTTACCCGACGAGCTCGATCTGCCGCAATTTGATTGTTTCGCTTGGGACGCACGCGGGCATGGGCGCTCGCCCGGACCGCGCGGCTTCAGTCCGAGCCTCGGCACGTCGGTGCGCGACGTGCAGACGTTCATCGACCACATCGCCGACCGGCATCGATTTGCCGTGGAAGATATTGGCGTCGTTGCGCAAAGCGTGGGCGCCGTGCTCGTGGCGACGTGGGCGCACGATTATGCGCCGCGGATTCGCTGCATGGTGCTCGCGTCGCCGGCCTTCAAGGTCAAGCTGTACGTGCCTTTCGCGCGCGCGGGTCTCGCGCTTATGCAGAAGCTGCGCGGCCGTTTTTTCGTCAACAGCTACGTCAAGGCGAAGTTCCTGACGCATGACCCGGAACGAATGGCAAGCTATGACGCCGATCCGCTGATAACGCGGCCGATCTCGGTCAATATCCTACTGTCGCTCTACGAGACGGCCGAGCGGATCGTCGCCGACGCCCAAGCGATCGTCATACCCACGCAATTGCTTGTTTCAGGCGCCGACTGGGTTGTCCATCACGCCCCGCAGCACCGGTTCTTCGAGCGATTGGGCTCGCCGATCAAGGAGCGTCACGTTCTTGACGGCTTCTATCACGACACGCTGGGCGAGCGCGACCGCGCGTCCGCGATCACAAAGGCGCGTGACTTTCTGCTGCGTACGTTCGATCGACGGTTCGAGCATCCCGATTTGCGCGACGCCGACAAGGCAGGCTATACGAAACAAGAGACCGACGCGCTCGCGGCACCGCTTCCGTCGTTGTCGTTGCGCGGAATGTATGTATTGGGCGGCGACGAAAGCGGGCCTCACCGCCGGCGCGGCGCTATCCGAGGGGATCGCGCTTGGCCGCAAGACCGGCTTCGATTCCGGCAGCACGCTCGACTACGTCTATCGCAATCGCGCGGGCGGCGCAACTTTGCTCGGCAAGCTCATCGATCGTAACTATCTCGAATCGATCGGATGGCGCGGCATTCGGCAACGCAAGCTGCATCTCGAAGAGCTGCTCCGCAAGGCGATTGGGCTCGCGCGTTCTGCCGGTATGTTCGTGCGCATCGTCGACATTGCCGCGGGACACGGCCGTTATGTGCTGGAGGCACTCGATGGCGCGCCGACGGCACCGGATTCCGTTCTCTTGCGTGATTACAGCGAGCTCAACGTCGATCAGGGCAGCGCGCTGATTCGTGCCAAGGGTCTCGGGCGGGTCGCCAAGTTCGTTCGCGGCGACGCATTCGATCGTGCGAGTCTTGCCGGCATCACGCCGCGCCCGACGATCGGCATCGTTTCGGGATTGTACGAGCTCTTTCCCGACAACGCGCTGGTGCGCACGTCGCTCGCCGGTCTAGCCGATGCGATCCCCGAAGGTGGACTTCTTCTTTATACGGGGCAGCCGTGGCATCCGCAGCTCGAATTGATCGCGCGTGCGCTCACGAGTCATCGCGGCGGTCTTCCATGGGTGATGCGCCGGCGCACGCAGGCGGAAATGGATCAGTTGGTCGAGAGCGCCGGTTTTCGCAAGCTCGAGCAACGAATCGACGAGTGGGGCATCTTCACTGTTTCGCTGGCAACGCGAGCAGCCGGCGCGGGGTCCCACGTAGGGATCGTCGTCGATCGCGAGTCGTCGCACGAGGCCGGCGTTAGGGTGCTTGAGTCGGCACGGAAGCTCAAAGAGGCTGAGGCGCGCCGTGAGCGCCCTCATCTCTGACCCTTCTCCCGCTCGCGGGACACGGGAACACGTTGTGGCCGAGCGTCCCTGGCGCCGCGCCATCGCGTGGCTTGCGGTGCTCGCGCCATTGTTCTTCATCTCGTATGGATTTGCCAATTGGATCGCCGCGCAACGGTCGACTGTTCCGTCGATCGTGTTCGACTGGGAGCACGCGATTCCTTTTTGGCCGTGGACAATCGTTCCGTATTGGATCATCGATCTGCTCTACGGACTGTCGCTCTTCGTCTGCACGTCGCGCCGTGAGCTCGACACCCACGCGAAGCGGTTGTTGACGGCGCAAGTCGCAGCTGTCTTCTGTTTCATCGCATTCCCGTATCGCTTCACGTTCGAGCGGCCCGCCGTCGATGGCGCATTTGGATTTCTCTTCGACGTGTTGCTGGGTTTCGATCGGCCGTTCAACCAGATTCCGTCACTGCATATTGCGCTCGCCGTCATTTTGTGGGTTCTCTACGCGAGCAAAGTCTCCCGCGCGGGACGATTTATCGTCGACGCAGTGTTTCTATTGATCTGCGCTTCGGTGTTGACCACTTACCAACACCATTTCATCGACATCCCGACTGGATTCGCACTGGGCTGGCTTTGCGTATGGCTCTGGCCGAACGACGCCCGACAGCAGCCGTCCTTTGCCTGGTCGCGCGACCCGCACCGAATGCGGATCGCTGCGTTTTATTTGCTCGGCGCCGTCACAGTAGTCGCGATTGCCACGGCAATCGAGGGCGTCGCTTTGTGGCTTTTTTGGCCTGCGCTATCGCTCGGACTTGTTGCGCTCATTTATGCAGCGGTCGGCGCCAACGGATTCCAGAAAGGCGATGACGGTGGCTTGAGCCTCGCGACGCGGTGGCTTCTCGCACCCTATCTGGCGGGAGCGTGGGTCAATTCCCGCTGGTGGACGCGCGTTTATCCCGCGCCCTCGCACCTTGCCGATGCCGTCTGGATCGGACGCACGCCGACGCGCCGCGAAATGACGGCATCACCTTTCGCCACGCTCGTCGATTTGACGGCCGAGCTGTCGGTAACACCCGGCGCCCGCACGCTCGCGGTTTTTCCGGTGCTGGATTTGACCACCCCCTCGCGCGAGACGCTTACTTCGGCAGCGAACGCGATCGAGCGTTTGCGTAAACAAGGTCCAGTGCTGGTCTGCTGCGCGCTCGGCTACTCGCGTAGCGCCTGCGCAGCGGCGGCGTGGCTTTTGGCCACGGGCCGCGCGACAAGTGTGGACGCCGCGGTGGCCATGATTCGCGCCGCGCGTGCAAACGTCGTTTTGCATGCCGATCACGCAGTCGCGCTGCGTGCATTCGTCGCCGCGCAATGACATTGCCGTGGGTCGAACCGATCCTGGCAAGCGCGATCTGCGGCTTTGCGCGGGCGATCACCGGCGCTCGGGCGCGCTGGCAGGGGTGCGCGCCCGTCGCAGGACCGCGCGTCTACTATGCGAATCATGCGAGCCACGCCGATTTCGTTCTCGTATGGGCGTGTCTGCCGCACGATTTACGCGAACGTACGCGGCCCGTCGCGGGTCTCGATTACTGGAGCAAGGACGCGATTCGCCGCTTCGCCGCCGATCGGCTGTTCCGCTCCGTGTTGATCGACCGGAGTCACGCGGCGGGCAAGGACGATCCGATCCGGAGGATGGCGGCGGCGCTTGAAAGCGGCGATGCGCTGATCGTTTTTCCCGAGGGGACGCGCAACACGACGGACGCGCGACTTCTTCCGTTCAAGTCGGGCGTCTATCATCTCGCCGTCGCGTGCCCCGACGTCGAGTTCCTGCCGGTATGGATCGAAAACTTGAGTCGTGTGATGCCGAAAGGACGATTTTTTCCCGTGCCGCTGCTTTGCACGATCACGATCGGCGCGCCGTTACGGCTTCGAGCACACGAAGACAAGGAGACGTTCGTCGCGCGAACACGCGACGCGCTGCTCGCGTTGGCGCCGCCGGAGGCATGATGATGCCCCACGCGGCACAGCATCAAACGCTGGAGCTCTTCGCGGGCATTGGTCTGGTGCTCGCCGTGGCGTCGATCGCGGGCGCCCTGCTGAAGCGCGCCGTCGCGCACGGCCGGCCGAACGACATCATCGACAACCTGAATGCGCGCGTGAAGGCGTGGTGGGTGATGGTGATCCTGATCGGCATCGCATTCATGTTCGGTCGGGCAGGCGTGATGCTGTTGTTCTTCTTCGCGTCGTTCGCGGCCCTGCGCGAATTCATTACGCTGACGTACACGCGCCGCAGCGACCATCAGGCGCTGGCGACGTCGTTCTACATCATCCTGCCGCTGCAATATCTGCTGGTCTGGACTGAATGGTACGGGCTCTACTCGATTTTCATTCCCGTCTACGCATTTCTGCTGCTGCCGATCGTCTCGGTCATCGCCGGCGATACGAAGCGCTTTCTGGAGCGCAACGCGAAAGTCCAATGGGGACTGATGGTCTGCGTTTACTGCTTATCGCACGTGCCGGCACTGCTCACGCTGCGAATTCCCGGATACGAAGACCGCAATCTCCTGCTGATCGCGTTTCTCGTGCTGGTTGTCCAATCGAGCGACGTGTTTCAGTACATCTGGGGGAAGTTGATCGGCGAACGGAAAGTTGCACCCGATGTCTCGCCGTCGAAAACGGTGGGTGGACTCGTCGGCGGCGTTGCGTCGGCGACACTGCTCGGCACGGCGCTATGGTGGATCACGCCGTTCACGGTCGTGGAGGCAGCGTTGATGGCGTTTTTGATCACCGTGATGGGATTCTTTGGCGGGCTCGTTATGTCGGCGATCAAACGCGATCGCGGCGTCAAGGATTGGGGCGACTTGATCGAGGGCCACGGCGGCATGCTCGATCGGCTCGATTCGGTCGTATTCGCGGCGCCGGTGTTCTTTCACGTGACGCGCTATTGGTGGACATAAGTAGGGTCAGACTCGACTTTCCGCGCTCGCTCTCGCGAATACTCGGAGTCACGTTCGGAAAGTCGAGTCTGACCGTACTTACAGCAAAGCGCCGCAGTTCCAGCACAGATCGAAATTGGCGGGTGACTCCTCGCTGCAATGGGTGCAACGAACGCTGCCGCCGCGTGCAGCATCCGCTTCCATCGTTCGCAGCAGAATCGTTGCGCGCTCGCAATCCTGCTCGCGGGCCAGCCATACCTGCGGCTGCGCGACGTCCGGCGGCACGTCACCGACGATCGACGACGCGTGCTCGTTGAATACGTGCGCCTTGATCCCAGCCTGGTTGAGGCGATCGGCCAATAGATAGGCGTCGAAGCGCTGATGCGCGACATAGAAACGAATCATCGTTTATGTGTGGTAGGCCGCCATTCCGACAGCGCGAACACGAGGCGCTCGAGAACGCCGATCAATGATGCCGCTTTTCCCGGATCGTAGCGGAACGGCGGCGCTTCGTCCATGTAAGCGCTCTGGGCCATTTCGAGTTGCAGCGCGTGAACGTCTTCGTCCGGGTGGCCGTAATGACGTGTCACATATCCGCCGGTAAATCGTCCGTTGACCACGTGCGTAAACGGCTTAGCATGTTTCAGCACCTCGGCCGCGAGCGACTCTGCTTCCGGCGCGCAACTCGCGCCCTGAACAGTGCCAAGATTGAGATCGGGAAGTCGCCCTTTGAAAAAGCGCGGCACTTCGGAGCCGATCGAATGCGCGTCAAGCAGAATTGCATAGCCGTGTCGCGCGCGAATCCGTTCGATCTCAGCCGCTAATACTGCGTGGTACGGATCGAAATAAACGCTGCGACGGGCAGCGATCTCGCGCTCGCTCGGCGAATCGCCTTCGGCATAGATTGGCGCGTTGGCGAAGGTCCGGCTGGGACACAATTCCGTATTGTCGGCGCGCGGATAGAGCGCAGCTCCCGACGGATCGCGGTTCAAATCGACAACATAGCGCGAATGTGTGGCAACGAGCATCGTCGCACCGGTCCCGCGCGCGAACGCGTAGAGCGTGTCGACGTGCCAGTCGGTATCAGGAACTGTACGCGCGGCTTCGGTAAGCCGGAACGCAATGGCGTCGGGCAGATGCGTCCCCGCATGCGGTACATCGATGATGAGCGGTGCGTCGCCACGCGAGAGCTCCCACAGACGCATTAGAAGCTCATCCGCTGCACGGCCCCGAGGCGGATCACCGCTGCGCAGGAATTGCCGCCCACCCGGTACGCGAGCTCGACCGGCGAGTCGATGTCCCACAGCGCGATATCGGCGCGCTGGCCGATACTCAACGTGCCGCGATCGGCGAGTCCCAACGCACGCGCGGCGTGCCGCGTCACGCCCGCCAAGGCTTCCTCCGGCGTCAAGCGAAAAAGCGTGCATGCCATGTTGAGCATCATCACGAGCGAGAGAACGGGAGAGGTCCCGGGATTGCAGTCGCTCGCGATGGCGATCGGCACGCCGTGGGCGCGCAACGCCTCGATCGGAGGCAAGCGCGATTCGCGCAACGTGTAGAACCCTCCGGGGAGCAGCACGGCGATCGTGCCTGCGTGTGCCATCGCTTTGACGCCTCGCTCACTCGTGTGCTCGAGATGGTCGGCTGACAATGCCTGGAATTCCGCCGCTAGCTCGGCGCCATGCTGATCGGACAGTTGATCGGCGTGGAGCTTGACCGGCAGTCCGTGCTCGCGGGCGCAGGCGAACACGCGCCGCGTCTGCGCAGGCGAGAAAGCAATCGTTTCGCAGAACACGTCGACCGCATCAGCGACACGCCCCGCAGCAATCGACGGAATCATCTCGCGGCACACGTAATCGAGGTACGCATCGCTGCGTTCCGCAAATTCCGGCGGCAAGGCATGGGCGGCGAGCAACGTCGTTCGAATGTCGACTTCGCATTCCGCCGCCAAGCGACGCGCAACTTTCAATTGCTTCAATTCCGTTGCCGTGTCTTGTCCGTAACCGGACTTGATCTCGATCGTCGTGACCCCTTCGCTGATCAACGCAGCCAAACGGGGTTTGCTTTGTGCGACGAGCGCGTCCTGCGTTGCCGTGCGCGTCGCGCGGAGCGTCGACTGGATCCCGCCGCCTGCGCGCGCAATGTCGGCGTAACTCGCACCCTGCAGACGCTGCTCGAATTCTTCGGCACGGTTGCCGGCGTAAACGAGATGCGTATGACAGTCGATCAGGCCCGGCGTAGCCCAGCGTCCGCCGCAATCGACGCGTCGCGTCGTCAGCGCAGTGCGTGGAAGCTCGCTTGCCGGACCGATCCATGCGATCCGATCGCCCCGAATGCCGATTGCCGCATCTCGAATCGCAGCGTACCCCGACGCGTCGCTCATCGTGGCGGCATGCACGTCGTCCAAAAGCAGATCGAATCGCGCCGTCGTCATGTCGGTCCGTGGTCGAGACTTCGCAGCGCCGCGCGGTAGCGCGCGAATATCTCGGCTTCACGCGCATGATGGCCGTCACGAACGATCCAGACGCCACTGCTCATCACGTCGCGAACCGGCTGCCGGCAGGGGCCGAAAATCGCAGCGTCCAGAATGTTGTCGACCTCCTGATGCGCGAGCGCGGCATCGCCGCCGTTCAGCACGACGAGATCGGCCCGATAGCCCTTGGCGATTGCGCCCGTCTTTTGCGCGAGCGCCTGCGCGCCGCCGTGCGCGGCACGTGCCCACAACGAAATGCCGACCGTCGACTCATCGCCGCCAAGAACGTTTCGTCGATGCAAATGAAGCCGTTGCGACCACTCGAGCTGGCGGAGCTCGGCAAAAGGATCGATGAACGTGTTCGAATCGCTACCCACGCCGAGCGCGCCGCCGGAAGCCACGTACCGTTCCGCAGGAAAAGTGCCATCGCCCAAGTCTGCCTCGGTTGTGGGCGCCAGGCCGGCGACCGCGCCGCTTTGCGCCAGCGCATTTGTTTCATCGTCGGTCATGTGCGTCGCATGCACGACGCACCAGCGACGGTCGATGTTTGCATGCTTCAACAGCCAATCAACGGGTCGCATGCTGCTCCACGCGACGCATTCGTCGACTTCCTTCGTTTGCTCGGCCGCGTGAATGTGCAACGGTGCATTGGCAGGCCCGAGACGTATGATTTCAGCTAATTCATCTGGCGTGACTGCGCGCACACTGTGTGGTGCAATGCCGATAACGAACCGTCGCTCGGGACCGGCGGCGCTCAACGTCGCGATCAAGCGGGCGTAGCTGTCGACCGAATGCGCGAATCGCCGCTGCTTGTCCGTTATCTCGGCCCCGCCGAAGCCCGCGTGCGCGTAGAACACCGGCAATAGTGTGAGACCCAGCCCGACTTCTTCCGCCGCAGCGACGATGCGCCACGCAAGCTCCGCCGGATCAGCATACGCTTTGCCCTCCGCGTCATGATGAACGTAGTGGAACTCGCCGACGGTCGCGTATCCGGCCTTCGCCATTTCGAGGTACGCCTGTGCGGCAATCGCGCCGAACACGTCCGCGTCGACACGGCGAAGAAATGCGTACATCGCTTCACGCCAGGTCCAGAACGAGTCGTCACGCGAACGCGCCGCACGTCCCGTGCGCCCCGCGAGGGCACGCTGGAACGCATGCGAATGCACGTTCGGCATCGCGGGAATCGCCGGCCCTGCGAGCAATTCCGCGTTCGTGTCGCTCGCGTCCGGCTGCGCGGACACGATCGCGCCAGCATCGTCAATATCGATCGTGACGTTGCGCGCCCATCCCCCGGGCAGGAGTGCCGCGCGCGCGTGTAGACGGTGGCTAATATGCCCGGCGGCGCTCAACCCGCGCCTCCGATCAGATCGATTGCCGCGACCAGCGCCACGGCATCCGATGACAGCGGATTGACATGTAATGCTGAAGGCACAGTGTCGGCCGATTCGACGACGAGCGCGTTGCCTTCGGGAAGCGTGAGTGGCACGTGCCCAGCGCGCAGGCATTCGCATACGCCGACCGCCGAGTAGCAAAGTTGGAATCGTGCCGGCGCGATTGCCTCGGCACTGCCGCTTACGACCACCAATTCGCCGCGGGCCTGTGTGCGACGGATCATCAAGTTGAAATCGCGCACTGGACCCTCGGTCAGCGTGCACTCGAGCGAGACGTCACCGCTGAAGTTGACGGGCTCGTAATGCGCCCGAACCTCGAGCGGTTCGCCCACGCCGGTCAGAACGAGACCCGCGCCCTGCAACAGCACCAGCGTGCGATCGACACCCGGGAACGCTGAAAACGGACCGTTGCGCTGGATGTCGGCCATGCTCGCGCGCCAGACAAAACGTTCCAAACCCGCGTCGGACGGGTACGCGGCGATTTCAGTCGTCCGCCCACCACCGTTTTTCCAGGTCGCATGACGATAGTCGGCGGGGGTCAGAACGCGATGCATCGTAGGTTAAGCAACCAGCGCAGCAACACGAGTTCGTCGCACGCGGCCACCGATTGTAAACCCCTCGACGCAGGCTGTTGCGGCGGCCCACGCCGGTACGTGTCACAACGCCGACGTTGACACCGGATGTGCGCTCCGCCTAGATTGTGGGCGTTTCGCCTCAATCACTCGGAGACCGTCATGCGCAAGGCTCTCGCCGTCATGTTCGTCGCTTCACTGGCAGCACTCAGCGCCGAAGCGATCGCCCAGACCAAGGTCGTTATCGGCTATTCGGGATGGACCGGCTTTGCGCCGCTCACGCTCGCCCGCGACGCCGAAATCTTCAAGAAGAACGGTCTCGACGTCGAGCTCAAGAAGATTCCGCAAAAGGATCGCCATCTCGCGATTGCGTCCGGCGACGTGCAATGCGCGGCGACGACCGTCGAGACGTGGATCATCTGGAACGCGAACGGCGTGGCCACGAAGCAAATCTTCCAGATGGACAAGAGCTATGGCGCCGATGGCATGGTCGTGCGCAGCAACGTCCAGAAGATCGCCGACCTCAAAGGCAAAACGGTCGCAGCGTCGGCACCCGGCACAGCTCCTTACTTCACGCTCGCGTGGTTCCTGAAAAAGAACGGCTTGTCGGTGAAGGACGTCACCGTCGTCAACCTCGAGCCCGCGGCAGCGGCGCAGGCGTTTGTGGCCGGCCAGAATGACGCGGCGATGACGTACGAACCGTACCTCTCGACGGTCCGCTCGAATCCGCAAGCCGGCAAGATCATCGCGACGACGCTCGACTATCCGATGGTGATGGACACGTTCGGATGCACGCCGAAATTCCTGGCCGACAATCCGAAAGCCGCGCAAGCGCTTACGAACAGCTATTTCGAGGCGCTGGAAATGATCAAGAGCGATCCGAAGAAAAGCTACGAAATCATGGGCGCCGATGTGAAGCAGACCGGTGCTGAGTTCGAGAGTTCGGCGAAATATCTGCGATGGCAGGACAAGGCGGCGAACCAGAAATTTTTCACCGGCGAGCTGCAGGAATTCAGCAAGGAAGCCGCGGCGCTCCTCACCGAGCTCGGCATCATCAAGAAGACGCCCGATACCAACACGATCGTCGATACGAGTTTCATCAAATGATGCGGACGTGTGATTCCGCTTAAGCCCGTTTCCGCGCAACGCAAGGTCGCGCTCGGGCTCGCGTTCTTTGTGCTGTTCGTCGCGGCATGGAGCCTTGCTACTTTCGGCGGCTTCGTGTCGAAGACGTTCCTCGCCGATCCGATCACGATGGTCAAGGAGGGTTACGCGCTCTTCGCGCAGCACGGCTTTGCCAAGGATGTCGGGATCACGATCTGGCGTGTCGTGGGCGGGTTCGTCCTCGCCGCGGCATTGGCCGTCCCGCTCGGCATTGCGATGGGCGCGTACAAGCCGATCGAAGCATTTTTTGAACCGTTCGTATCGTTTGCGCGGTATTTGCCTGCGTCGGCGTTCATTCCGCTGCTGATCCTGTGGGCCGGCATCGGCGAAATGCAAAAGCTGCTGGTGATCTTCATCGGCTCCTTCTTTCAGATTGTGCTGATGGTGGCGGTCAGCGTCGGCGCGACGCGCCGTGACCTGATCGAAGCGGCGTACACGCTCGGCGCCGATGCCCGCGGCGTCGTGCGCCGAGTCATGCTGCCGAATTCATCGCCGGCGATAGCGGAGTCGTTGCGTCTCGTGCTCGGATGGGCGTGGACCTATGTGATCGTCGCCGAGCTGATCGGCGCGTCGAGCGGCATCGGGCACATGATCACCGACAGTCAGGCGCTTCTCAACACCGGCCAGATTATCTTCGGCATCATCGTGATCGGAATCATCGGACTGATTTCGGACTTCCTGTTCAAGTGGGCGAATCACGCGCTCTTTCCGTGGTCGCTGGCGTAAGCGTGGGGATCCTCTGAGCAAACTGCTGATAGACGGGGTAGCGCGCACGTTTCCGGGCGTTCGCGGCGGTCCGCCGACTGAAGCGCTGCAACCCACGACACTTGCCGTCGCCGACAACGATTTCATTACGATCGTCGGACCGTCGGGATGCGGCAAGTCCACGCTGTTGCGAATCGTCGCAGGGCTCGACACGCCGACGGTGGGCCGCGTATTACTCGATGGCATACCCGTCGTCGGACCCGGCGCCGATCGCGGCATGGTGTTTCAGAGCTATACGTTATTCCCGTGGCTCAACGTCAAGGAAAACATCTGTTTCGGTTTGCGCGAGAAACGCGAGCCGCAAACGCAGCAGGACGAGATCGCCGCGCATTATGTCGCGAAGGTCGGACTCGCCAGCTTCGAGCATCACTATCCGAAAATGCTGTCAGGCGGGATGCAGCAGCGAACCGCGATCGCACGTGCGTTGGCGAACGACCCGAAAATTCTGTTGCTCGACGAGCCGTTCGGCGCGCTCGACAATCAGACGCGTGGCCTGATGCAGGAGCTCCTCCTTTCAATCTGGGAGAGCGAGCGCAAGACCGTGCTGTTCGTCACGCACGACATCGAGGAGGCGATTTTCATGGCCAATCGCGTTGTGGTGATGACGGCGCGGCCGGGTCGCGTCAAGACGGATGTGCCGATACCGCTTTCGCATCCGCGACACTACACGGTCAAGACGTCGCCCGAGTTTTCGGAATTGAAGCGACGTCTGACCGAAGAGATTCGCAGTGAAGTTCTGAAGGTTGCGGCGCTGGTGTAATCCGTTATCGCGTGCACACGGCTTCTACGTTGTTGCCGTCCGGATCGAACAGGAACGCCGCGTAGTAGGTCGGGCTGTAGTCCTTGCGCAATCCTGGCGCGCCGTTGTCGCGTCCGCCGCCTTTAAGCCCCTCGCGATGGAATCGATCCACCGCCGCGCGATCGGGTGCACGAAACGCGACATGCGTGCTGCGCCCTGCCGAACCTTTGTCGAGAGTGAGCCAAAGCGCGGGCGCGCCTGCGGGACCCAATCCAGCGCTCGATTCATCGCGCGAGCCAACCTCGTGGCCCAGTGGCTTCAGCGCCGCTTCGTAGAATCGAACGCTCGCGCCGATATCGTTGACCTTCAATCCAATGTGGTCGTACATGATCGTGATCTCCGCATGAGTGAACACGATTCGAGCTTACGCAAACCGCCATCAGATCGCTGTCAAAATCTTGCGCATTTCGGCGGCATTGCGAACGCTCGCCGTCCACCGCAGCTCCGAAGGCGTAACGCAGAAGCTCCGCCGAAATGCCGCGGTGAAATGACTGTGACTGGAGAATCCGAGCTCGACACCAATTGTCGCAAGATCGCGAGACGAATCGAGCACTTCATCGAGGGCCGCCGCCATTCGCGCGAGCAAGTGATAGCGATGGAGCGGCATGCCGGCGTAGCGCCGAAACATGCGCGCCAGATGAAACGGAGAGGTATGAACGCGTTTTGCCAGCGCGTTCAGCGTCCATTCCTGCGCGGGGTCCGACGCGAGCACGAGCTTCGTCGCATCGACGATGTCCCGATGGCGAGACTCGGTGCTATGTCGCCCTCCGGATGTCGCCGGACGCGTCGATGCTGCGCGAAGGGTCGCAGCAAGCAGCTGTAGCGCAGTTTCGTCCGCTTCCAGCGGCGCCGCGATTCGCCGCGCAAGCCGATGCCACAGCGATTTTCGTGTCGCCATCATCCCCGCGCTGAGCGGGACGTGCGTCTGCGAAAAGATCGCATCAGGCCGATCCGACGCTGAGGCATCATGCGTCGACATGACCTCGAGCAACGCATCGCGCGCGGGCTCGATGGAGAGACATTGATCTCCGCCAGCGACCGGATGACTCACGCGATAAGGTTCGTTGGCGTTGAAGAAGATACCATGGCAAACGTCGGCAATAACGCGTGTCTGCGTACCGTGGTGCTTGACGAAAATACCGCGAAGCGGCAACACCAACGTGGGCGCAGTTGCATATTCCTCGGGTCCGCTGCAAGCGTGGTCGGGCCGACAATCGACAATGCGAATGCAAGCGATCGCGCTGTCATGCGCGCTGCGGGCCGTCAATGACATGTTTCACCACCCGAAATCGGCTCGGCAATCAGAACATCGTGTTGTCATGCGCTGCCACACTGGGCACGACCTGCAGCACATCCCAGTGCTCAACGATCTTTCCGTTGTCGTCGAATCGGAAGATGTCGATACCGGCCCATTCGCGATCCTTGTCGGTAGGCCAATGCTGTTGACAGTGCAGAACAACGTAGTTGCCCTCCGCAATCGCCCTTTTGAAATAGACGCGCTTTCCGGGAAATTCGTTCGCCATTTTTTCGAAGTACTCGATGAACGGCCGTTTGCCGTCCGCGACGAGCGGGTTGTGCTGGATATACACGTCCCCGGCGTATCGCTCGATAGCTTCGGCCGGCTTGCACTGATTGAACAGAAGATCGTAGAACGCCTTCGCAACGTTCTTGTTGCGCTCGAGTTGGTCGGTCATCGAGGATCCCTTGACAGGCGAGAAGGCGTAGCAAATTGGGAGACGACAAGCTACAGCCGCCCGCCGCTCTTCTGCCATTTCCACGTATCGGCGCAAACCGCATCGAGTCCGCGCGTCGCACGCCAGCCGAGCGCTTCGTACGCACGCTTGGTATCGGCGACACATGCGGCGACATCGCCCGCACGCCTTGCCGCGGTCAACTGTCCGATGCGCCGACCGCACGCGCGCTCGAACGCCGCAATGATTTCGTATACCGACTGCGCCCGGCCCGTGCCGACATTTTGCGTGATCGCGCCGTGCGCATCGGCGAGCCACTTGAGCGCTTGAAGGTGCGCTTGGGCGACGTCCTGGATGTGAACGTAGTCGCGCACCCCTGTACCGTCCGGCGTGGGCCAATCGTTGCCGGTGACCTGAATCTCTGACAGCTCGCCAGCCGCGACACGGGCGAGCAGCGAGAGGAGGCCGGAAGGACGTCCGCGCGGGGCCTCCCCCAACATCCCGGTCGTGTGTGCGCCCGCGGCGTTGAAGCAGCGCAGGATTGCGATCCGCCAGTTCGCGTTGGCGCGTGCGAGGTCGCGCAGGAAATCCTCGACGACGCGTTTGGTTCGTCCGTAGACGTTTTGCGGCGATGGCGGTGTCTCTTCGGAAACCGGGAGCGCGGCGGCCTGTCCGTAGACCGCCGACGACGACGTAAACACGAGCGTCGCGACGCCCGCCTCGCCCATGACCTCGATCAGCGACAGTGCACCGCCGACGTTGACGTCATAGTAGGCGAGCGGACGCTCTTCCGATTCGTCGATCGATTTGAGACCCGCACAGTGCACGACGGCGGCGATCGGATGATCGTGAAAGACTCGGCGAACAGCTACGAGATCGCGCAAGTCGGCGTTGACCCAGGGAACCGGACGGCCGGAGAGCGATTCGAGACGCGGCAGCACGGCGGGCGTGCTGTTGGCGAAATTGTCGAGGACGACGGGTGCGTAGCCGCCGCGCGCGAGCTCCACGACGACATGCGAGCCGACATAGCCAGCGCCGCCTGTGACAAGAACAGTTTCAGGCATAGACCGTGAATCCTACACCGGCCGCAGGCATTGCACCGTTCAGGCCATTGACGGTGACGCCTGAAGCAAAATTCGGGATAGGGGGCGATCAACACTGACCGCGCCCCTCCCACACCACCCGGCATGCGGGCCCGCACCGGGCGGTTCGAGAAGTTGAGGTCATGAGAGTCGCGGCACGCCGAGCCGATCGAAATAGCCAATGGGCAGGAGTCGATTCAGCTCGTAGCGGCTGTTACGCCACCAGCGCCGCGCATTGCCGGCAATCCGGGCCGCGTGCTCTCGGCTCGCGCCGAGCGCCCGCAGTTCACGGTACATCGTGGTACCGTGCCGCCACTGCTTGAGTTGCAATGCGCGCAGCCGATGTCGCAGCCATTCATCAAGCTCGCGCATCACCCCCGGCGTTTGCGCCAGCCGGAAGTACGCCTTCCAGCCGAGCAGATAGCGCCGTAGCTCCTGCACGACCTGACCCATGCTGCGACCACCGTTGCGCTTGGTCATCCAGCGCACCCGCTGCTTGAAGGCCGCTTTCGCCTTGCCCGCGATCGCCCGTTTGACTTCGCCTCTCGGTGCTTGCCATAACGCAAACCCAAGGAACTTCCGTCCAAAGGCAGGGGCGACCGCGCTCTTGGTTTCATTGACCCTCAAGCGAAGCTTGGCATACTGCCTTCGCAGCCACGCCAGCACTCGCTCGCCCGCCCGCTGACTGCGCACATAAACATTGCAGTCGTCGGCGTAGCGCACGAAGCAATGGCCGTGTCGCTCCAGCGCACGGTCGACTTCATCGAGCAGTACGTTGGCCAGGAGCGGTGACAAGGGTCCGCCCTGCGGCGTGCCCTCGTAGCGCTCCTGCACCACGCCGTGCACCATGATCCCCGCTTGCAGGTAACGACGGATGAGCCGCAATACCGCTTGATCGGCGATCCGTTTTGCCAGCCGGTCCATGAGCACGTCGTGATTGACCCGATCGAAGAACTGCTCCAAGTCCACATCCACCACCGTTCGACAGCCCGCCTGCACGTACGCCTGTGCCCGACATACTGCATCGTGCGCGCGTCGATTCGGCCGAAACCCGTAACTGTGATCGGAGAAACTGGGATCGATTAGCGGTTGCAACACTTGCAGCAGCGCCTGTTGGATCAAGCGATCGGTCACCGTCGGAATTCCCAATTCGCGCACGCCGCCGTCCGGCTTCGGAATCTGCACCCGGCGCACCGGATTCGGCCGGTACTGGCCTGCAAGCAGTTGTTCCTTCACCGATGGCCAGTGCACCTTGAGACGCTCCGCCGTCTGCTCAACCGTTAATCCATCGACACCCGCACTGCCGGCATTGGCCCTGACCCGTTTCCAGGCCAAGACCAAGTTCTCTCGTGTGAGCGCCTGTTCCAGCAACGCTCGTCCCAAGCTCGCTTGCGCCTGTCGTACCGGCTCTGCTTCACCGCGGTCACCATCGCGCTCGGCTTCACCGCGCGCGTTCGGCAACCGCTCCGATAGTTCGGACTTCTGGTGCTTGGCAGCGTCAATGGACATGCGGGCGGGCTCTCCTTCTCGTGCGGCCCTTCGCCCGATACCTGCGGCTACTACGGCCTTTGCTGACTTCTCGCTCCGGTTCAGCACCGTCGTCCTTTCTGACGTGAGGCGAGATCTCCCCAGGTAAGAACGCGCTCCTTCACCGCACAACCGCCGGATTTACGCCGCCTGATCCTTGGCCACGAGAGCTTCGCAGTATGTTGCCTGCTCGCCCTGATCGGCGTCGCCTCATATCCGATTCTTGTCCATCGGCTCGCGGTTTCGCTCCACACTTCCTTCCCACGCTCGGTCACCCTCGCGCAGTTGCGTTTCGCTTTGCTCGCTGTGGCCAGCTTGCAGGAGGACTTGCACCTCCAAGATCGCGCCCATGCTGGGCGCACAACGAAAAAGCCGGCGGAAGCCGGCTTGCCGTTTCGAAATCGCAGTTCGACTATCCCTGCGCGGGCTCCGCCGTTTCCGCAGCTTGCGGCCGATCGACCAACTCGACCAATGCCATCGGGGCCGCATCACCCTGACGAAATCCAAACTTCAGGATGCGCAGGTAACCACCGGGACGCGCCTTGTAACGCGGGCCGAGCTCATCGAACAGCTTGCCGACGACGTCGCGATCGCGCAAACGATCGAACGCGAGCCGGCGGTTTGCGACTGTTGGATTTTTGCTCAGCGTGATCAACGGCTCGGCAACGCGGCGCAATTCCTTGGCTTTCGGCAGCGTCGTGCGAATGGCCTCGTGCGTGAACAGCGAATTGGCCATGTTGCGCAACATCGCAAGGCGATGCGAGCTCGTGCGGTTCAGTTTTCGTAAGCCATGGCGGTGGCGCATGATCTTTTCCTTTACGGCCGATCGAGCCCTGCCGGCGGCCAGTTCTCCAGCTTCATGCCGAGCGAAAGGCCGCGCGAAGCCAGCACTTCCTTGATCTCGTTCAGCGATTTGCGGCCGAGATTCGGCGTTTTGAGAAGCTCGGTCTCGGTGCGCTGGATCAAGTCGCCGATGTAATAGATGTTCTCCGCCTTGAGGCAATTGGCGGAACGCACGGTGAGCTCGAGATCGTCGACGGGCCGGAGCAGAATCGGGTCGACCTGCGGCGCAGCACGCTCCGCAGACGGAACGTCGGTGCCTTTGAGATCGGCGAACACCGACAGCTGGTCGACCAGCACGCTGGCCGCATAACGAACCGCTTGTTCGGGCTCGACAACGCCATTCGTCTCGATATCGAGCACGAGCTTGTCCAGGTCCGTGCGCTGTTCAACACGTGCGGACTCGACCGCGTAGCTAACGCGACGCACGGGCGAGAACGACGCGTCCAGCAGGATGCTGCCGATCGTGCGGCCGCCTTCGGGCTTTGTGCGCGCGGTCGCCGGCTGATAGCCGCGACCTTTCTCGACCTTGATCTCCATTTCGATCTTGCCGCCGGAGGTCAGGTGCGCGATCACGTGCTCGGGATTGATGATCTCGACATCGTGGTTGGGCTCGATGTCGGCTGCGGTCACCGCGCCTTCACCCGTCTTGGCGAGCTTCAGCATCACATGATCGCGGTTGTGCAGCTTCAGCACGACGCCCTTGAGATTGAGCAGAACGTCGACGACGTCTTCCTGTACGCCGTCCAGCGCCGAGTACTCATGCAGCACGCCGGTGATCTTCACTTCGGTCGGCGCGTAACCGGGCATCGACGAGAGCAGAACGCGCCGCAGCGCATTGCCCAGCGTGTGCCCGTAGCCGCGCTCGAACGGCTCCATCACGACCTTGGCGTGAAACGGCGACATGCTCTGCACGTCGATGATGCGGGGCTTTAATAGACTAGTGCTCTGCATGCGTAACCTTTATATGGAACGCGCGAAAAAAACATGGCGCCGGCACATTGCGGCCGGCGCTACTTCGAATAAAGCTCAACTACGAGGTTCTCGTTGATGTCCTGCGCGAACTCGGAACGATCCGGCGCGCCCTTGAACTTTCCGGTCAATTTCTTGGGGTCGACTTCGACCCACGACGGAAAGCCGACCTTCTCCGCGAGCTGCAGCGCGTCCTGAATGCGGAGCTGCGACTTCGCTTTTTCGGTCGTCGACACGACATCACCGGCGCGCAACAACGCGGATGGAACGTTTTGCACTTTCCCGTTCACCATGATCGAGCAGTGCGTGACGAGCTGGCGCGCCTCGGCGCGCGTGGAGCCCAGTCCCATCCGGTAGACGACGTTGTCGAGGCGGGATTCGAGAAGCTGCAGCAGATTGGTGCCGGTCGAGCTCTTGCCCTTCGTCGCTTCCGCGAAATAGCGCTGAAACTGCCGCTCGAGCACGCCGTAGATCCTGCGCAACTTCTGCTTTTCGCGCAGTTGCAAGCCGTAGTCCGACGTGCGCGCGCCCGACCTCACGCCGTGCTGGCCCGGTTTGGTGTCGAGCTTGCACTTCGAGTCGAGCGAACGGCGCGCGCTCTTCAGGAAAAGGTCGGTGCCTTCCCGCCGAGCCAATTTGCACTTGGGTCCGATATATCGAGCCACGATCAATCCTTTTATATGCGACGACGCTTCGGCGGCCGACAGCCGTTATGCGGAACCGGCGTCACGTCGGAAATGCTGCTGATCTTGAGGCCCAGCGCATTCAACGCGCGCACCGCGGACTCGCGTCCGGGCCCCGGACCCTTGATCCGTACCTCGAGGTTCTTCACACCGCATTCCTGCGCGGCGCGGCCTGCCGACTCCGCCGCAACCTGAGCGGCGAACGGCGTCGATTTGCGCGAGCCCTTGAACCCGGCCCCGCCGGATGTCGCCCACGACAGCGCGTTGCCCTGACGGTCGGTGATCGTGATGACCGTGTTGTTGAAGGACGCGTGGATATGCGCGATCCCTTCGGACACGTTCTTCTTGATCTTCTTGCGCGTGCGCGTCGCCGCGGCTTTTTGAGACGGTTGTGCCATCGTCGTTCCCGGTTAAGTCTTCGCCACGGACGGCTTGTTGAGCGCGACCTGGCGGCCCTTCTTCGGACCCTTACGCGTGCGTGCGTTCGTACGCGTGCGCTGACCGCGAACCGGCAGGCCCTTGCGATGGCGGACGCCGCGATAGCAGCCGAGGTCCATCAGCCGCTTGATGCTCATCGTCACTTCGCGCCGGAGGTCGCCCTCGACGGTGAATTTGGCGACGCTTTCGCGCAGTTTGTCCATCTGCGCGTCGGACAGGTCCTTGACCTTCGCCGCCGGCGCAATGCCGGCCGCGATGCAAATGGCCTTTGCGCGTGGCCGGCCGATACCGTAGATCGCCGTCAGCGCGATCTCCGCGTGTTGATGGTTCGGAATGTTGACGCCTGCAATACGTGCCATGGTTCCCTGTCTGTCGTTAGCCGGCTGCGTTAGCCTTGCCGCTGCTTATGCCGCGGGTCGGTGCAAATGACTCTCACGACGCCGTTCCGCCGAATGATCTTGCAGTTGCGGCAGATTTTCTTGACCGATGCCAGTACCTTCATGAATGCTCCCCGCGCTTCGTTTCTACTTCGCCCGGAAAATGATCCGCGCCCGCGTCAAGTCGTACGGCGTCAGCTCGACCGTCACCTTGTCGCCCGGCAAGATCTTGATGTAGTGCATCCGCATCTTTCCTGAAATATGGCCCAACACCACATGATCGTTTTCGAGCTTCACGCGAAACGTCGCGTTCGGCAGCATTTCGATCACTTCGCCCTGCATCTGGATCGTGTCTTCCTTCGCCATCAGCGCGTGGGCAATCCACCCTTGAAATTGGCCTTGCGCAGCAGGCTTTCATATTGCTGCGACATCATGTAGGCCTGCACCTGCGTCATGAAGTCCATCGTCACGACCACGATGATCAGAAGCGACGTTCCCCCGAAATAGAACGGCACGTTCTTCCATGCGATTAAGAAATTCGGGATGAAGCACACGACCACCAGATAGAGCGAGCCGATCAACGTAAGCCGCAGCGTGATCTTCTCCAGATATTTCGCCGTTTGGTCACCCGGCCGGTAGCCCGGGATGAACGCACCGCTCTTCTTCAGGTTTTCCGCGGTCTCTTTCGGGTTGTACTGCAGCGCCGTGTAGAAAAAGCAGAAGAAGATGATCGCAGCGGCGTAAAGAATCTCATGCACAGGCTGTCCAGGTCCCATCGCAGCGGCGACGTCGCGGAGCCAGATCGTCCCTTCGCTCTGGCCGAACCACTGCACGAGCGTTGCGGGAAACAGGATGATCGACGACGCAAAAATCGGCGGAATCACGCCGCTCATGTTGATCTTGAGCGGCAGATGCGAGCTTTGGCCTTGATACACCTTGTTGCCGACCTGTCGTTTCGCGTAATTGACCAGGATCTTGCGCAGCGCGCGTTCCACGAACACAACGAATGCCGTGACGACGACGACGAGCGCCGCGATGGCGATGATCAGCAGCCACGAATACGCGCCGGTGCGTCCCTGCTCGAGCGTCTGCCCGATCGCACGCGGCAATCCCGCCGCAATGCCGGCGAAGATGATGAGCGAGATGCCGTTGCCGAGTCCGCGCTCAGTGATCTGCTCGCCCAGCCACATCAGGAACATCGTGCCGGTCACGAGCGTCACCGACGACAGCAGGCGGAACGTGTAACCCGGCTCGATCACGAGTCCAGGCTGCGCTTCCAACGCAAGCGAGATGCTGATGCCCTGGAAGAACGCGAGTCCCAGCGTCGCGTAACGCGTGTACTGCGTGATCTTGCGCCGGCCCGACTCGCCTTCCTTTTTCAGCGCTTCCAGCGTCGGCACCACGACGGTGCAGAGCTGCATGATGATCGACGCCGAAATGTACGGCATGATGCCGAGCGCAAAAATCGAGAAGCGCGACAACGCGCCGCCCGAAAAAACGTTCAGCAACCCGAGAATCCCGCCTTGCTGGCCGCGAAACAGCTCGTCCAGGACGTTCGCGTTGATGCCCGGTACGGGAATGTGCGTGCCGACCCGATAGACGACGAGCGCCCCCAGCAGAAACCACAAGCGTCGCTTGAGGTCGCCGTACCGATCACCGCTTTTCTGCGCCGGGTTGAAGGTGGTGGCCACTATCTCGTCCTAAGTTGCGTTGGCGGGATCGCTATTCAAGCGACGCTGCCCCCCGCCGCCTCGATTGCTGCCTTCGCCCCCTTCGTCGCCACGATGCCGGTCAACTTAACGGCTTTTTCGAGCTTGCCGGTCTTGATGACCTTGACGGTCTTCGCCAGCGATGGCACAAGTCCCGCGGCCTTCAGCGCAAGCATGTCGATCTCTGTGACCGGCAGCTTCGCAAGGTCGGACAAACGAATCTCCGCCGTGTCGTTCTTCGATCGCGACACGAAGCCGCGCTTCGGCAAGCGCCGCTGCAACGGCATCTGGCCGCCTTCGAAGCCGACTTTGTGGAATCCGCCCGAGCGCGACTTCTGACCTTTGTGCCCGCGTCCGGCGGTCTTGCCGAGTCCCGAGCCGATGCCGCGGCCGACGCGGCGCCGCGCCTTTTTGGCGCCCGCTGCCGGCTTGATCGTGTTGAGTCGCATGCGCTTGCTCCGAATCCCTTTAATCAACCACTTCGACGAGATAACGCACTTGGTCGATCATGCCGCGCGTCTCGGGCGTGTCGACCACTTCCACCGTATGACGCGTCCACTTGAGGCCGAGGCCGCGTACTGTTGCGCGATGGTCTTCGCGCGCTCGCGCCACACCCTTGGCGAGCGTCACCTTGATTTTTTTCGGCTCCGCCATGTCCCGCAGGGCCGTCCCAAGGGACTGATCCGTCCCCTCAGGGGCCAGCGAGCGAAGCGAGCGTGGGGGTCGTTTCATCCTAGCCCTCCAGAATCTCATCGACCGTCTTGCCCCGCTTGGCAGCGATATCGGCGGGGGCATTGATCTGTTCGAGTGCGTTGATCGTCGCGCGCACGACGTTGTACGGATTGGTCGGGCCGTGGCATTTGGCGAGGATGTTCGTCACGCCGACGACGTCGAATACCGCCCGCATTGCGCCACCGGCGATAACGCCCGTTCCATCCGACGCCGGTTGCATGTAGACGCGCGTTGACCCGTGCTTGCCCGTGACGGCATGGTGCAACGTGCCCTTCTTCAACCGCACCTTGACCATCTTGCGCCGCGCCTGTTCCATCGCCTTCTGGACCGCGACGGGCACTTCCTTCGCCTTGCCTTTGCCCATGCCGACGCGACCGTCGCCGTCGCCGACCACCGTGAGTGCCGCGAAACCGAGAATGCGCCCACCCTTCACCACTTTGGTGACTCGGTTGATCGAGATCATCTTTTCGCGCAGGCCGTCGCCGCGATCATCCTGCTGCTGCGGCTGGCGTGGATTGGAGCGTTGCTGTGCCATCGATCAATTCCTCAGAACTTGAGGCCGCCCTCGCGGGCTGCGTCGGCCAGCGCTTTCACGCGACCGTGAAACCGGAATCCAGCACGGTCGAACGCGACGGCCTCGATGCCGAGCGCCTTCGCTTTTTCGGCGATACGCTTGCCGACGACCACGGCAGCCGCCTTGTTTCCGCCATTCTTCAATGTCTTGCGCACGTCGGCTTCGAGCGTCGATGCGCTCGCGAGCACCTTGTCGCCGGACGGCGCAATGATTTGCGCATAGATGTGCGCGTTCGACCGGCCGACGGTGAGACGCGTTGCACGCTGCTCCGCCCTATTTCTTCTTCGTTTCCTTGATCACGACGCGCTCGCCGACGTAGCGCACACCTTTGCCCTTGTAGGGCTCGGGCGGACGATATGCGCGAATCTCCGCGGCGACCTGTCCCACCTGTTGCTTGTCGATGCCCTTGACCAAAATTTCGGTCTGCACGGGCGTTTCAACTTTGACGCCTTTCGGCATCCGATGGACGATCGGATGCGAGAAGCCGAGCGACAGATTGATCTTGTCGCCAGCGGCCTGCGCGCGATACCCGACGCCGACCAGACTCAACTTCTTCTCGTAGCCCTGCGTCACACCCTTCACCATGTTCGCGACGAGCGCGCGAAGCGTGCCCTGCAGCGCACCGGCTTCTTCATTCGCCGCCTTGAAGATCAGCTGCTCGCCGTCCTTTTCGATCGTCACGTGATCGCTGAATTTGCGTGAGAGCGTGCCCAATGGGCCCTTGACCGAAATCTCGCCGGCCGACAGCGCCACTTCAACTTTCGGCGGGACCTTGACGGGAGCGTTGCCAATGCGTGACATGCGAATCTCCGTCCCGTGCCTTGCGATCGGTCATCACGCCGTGCGACGTCGACACGATGGCGATGCCGAGGCCATTCATCACGCGCGGAATGGCGTCCTTGGCGCGGTAGATGCGCAGCCCCGGTGTCGACACGCGTTCGATCTTTTCGATCACCGGCCGGCCCGCGTAATACTTGAGGGCGATCTCGAGCTGGGGTTTCGACTCCTCGCTCGTGACTTTGTAGCCCTCGATGTAGCCCTCGTCCTTCAGGACTTTGGCAATCGCGATTTTGACTTTCGACGACGGCATCGTGACAACCGCGCGCTCGACCATCTGCGCATTGCGAATGCGCGTCAGCATGTCGGCGATGGGATCGGTCATGCTCATTAGATGTGTGCCCCCACGCTCGCGGCGTTCGCCGCTTCGCTATGCCCGTAGGCAGACTGCACTGCGCGCTCTCGGGACGGTCCTTCGGCGCTCATAGTGTTCATCGTCTTCATGTTCTACCAGCTCGCCTTGACAATGCCGGGAATCTCGCCGCGCATCGCATATTCGCGAAGCTTGTTGCGGCCCAGGCCGAACTTGCTGAACACGCCGCGCGGACGACCGGTCAACGAGCAGCGATTGCGAAGCCGCGTCGGGTTGGCGTTGCGCGGCAGCTGCTGCAGCTTGAGGCGCGCGGCGAAGCGATCCTCGTTGGACACCTTCGAGTTCTCGATGATGGCAACGAGCGCTTCGCGTCGCTTCGCGAACTTGGCGACGAGCTTCACGCGCTTGTACTGCCGGTTGATCACTGCGAGCTTGGCCATTTGGACCCTTAACCCCGAAACGGAAATTTGAACGCCGCGAGCAACGCTTTCGCTTCGGCATCGCTCTTTGCAGTCGTCGTGATCGAAATGTTCATCCCGCGAATCGCGTCGATCTTGTCGTACTCGATCTCGGGGAAAATGATCTGCTCTTTCACGCCCATGTTGTAATTGCCGCGGCCGTCGAAGCCGCGGCCCGACACGCCGCGAAAGTCGCGCACGCGCGGCAGCGCAATCGAGATCAGTCGGTCGAGGAACTCGTACATGCGCTCGTGACGCAGCGTCACCGTGCAGCCGATCGGATAACCCTCGCGAATCTTGAATCCGGCGATCGCCTTGCGGGCCTTGGTGATGACCGGTTTTTGTCCGGAGATCTTCGTCATGTCGCCGACGGCGTTGTCGAGGATCTTCTTGTCGGCCGTCGCTTCGCCCACACCCATGTTGAGCGTGATCTTGCTGATTCTCGGCACCTGCATCGGTGTCTTGTAGCCGAATTGCTGCGTGAGCGCAGGCGCGACGTCCTTCTTGTACAGCTCTTTCAGACGCGCGGGCGCGCCCGAATCCACCGGCTGCTGCTCTGCCGGAGCGGCTTTTGCCTTGTCCGTTCGCGCCGGTTGCGCCGGTTTTTTCTTCGCTGGTTTCTGCTTTTCCTCAGCCATTGATCTGCTCGCCGTTGGACTTGTAGAAGCGCAGCTTGCGGCCGTCGTCGAGCGTGCGAAAACCGATGCGGTCGGGCTTCTGCGTAACCGGATTCCAGATCGCGATATTCGACACGTGAATCGGCATTTCCTTGGTGATGATGCCGCCCGGTTGATTCTTGAGCGGGTTCGGCTTCGCGTGCTTCTTCATCGCATTGATGCCGTTCACCACGACGTGCGTGTCGTCGACGATACGCGCGACGTCACCGCGCTTGCCTTTATCGCGCCCCGCGATGACGACGACGTTGTCGCCTTTCTTGATCTTGCGCATTTGAACGGTCTCCTACAGGACTTCCGGCGCGAGCGAGACGATCTTCATGAACCGTTCGGTGCGAAGCTCGCGCGTGACGGGCCCGAAAATCCGCGTGCCGATCGGCTCGAGCTTGGGGCTTAACAACACAGCGGCGTTGGTATCGAAACGGACCAGCGAACCGTCGTCACGGCGCACACCGGCGCGCGTGCGGACGACGACGGCGCTGTAGATCTCGCCCTTCTTGACGCGCCCGCGCGGGGCGGCGTCCTTCACCGACACTTTGATCACGTCGCCGATGTGCGCGTACCGGCGCTTGCTGCCGCCCAGCACCTTGATGCACATCACCGAACGCGCGCCCGTGTTGTCGGCGACGTCCAGCACCGTCTGCATTTGAATCATGACTCGCTCTTCTCCAACTTAATCCGCCTGCCGGCCCGGCCTGTTTGATCAGACCGGCACGTCTATCTGTTCAGGCGGCCAGTTTTGGACCCCGTCGTGGGCTTCCAGTCGGCCTGAGTGGCTCTCTCAGTTGACCTTCTACCCCGGGGAGTAGGCCGCGGATCGACGCCAGTTCGTACGAGCGCGATACCGCTGCGGGCAATCGATAATTATGGCCCGGATTTTGCCGTTTGGCAACCAGGCATTCGCGCCGCCGGGCCTCGTTGCACCTGCCACTCCACTACTAAACCACCTTGGCCTTCTCCAGCAGCTTCGAGACCTTCCACGCCTTGGTCTTCGAGAGCTTCCGCGTGGCGACGATCTCGACCAGATCGCCTTCCTTGTATTCGTTGTTCTCGTCGTGCGCGTGGTACTTCGCCGACTTCGTCACGACCTTGCCGTAGAGCGGATGCTTGACGCGCCGCTCGACCAGCACAGTCACCGTCTTGTTCATCTTGTCGCCCACCACACGGCCGATTTCCGTCGCGATCAGCGGCTTGCGCGCCGGCGTGGCTTCAGTGCCGCCCGTTGTGTTCTGCTCGTTCATGCGGTACGGCCTCCTTGGACCGTATAAGGAATTCGAGAGGTTGGCGCGTCGGCCGCGCGCAATCGCGCGTCGCCGGCCCTGCGGGTCTTGGCTTTGCCCTCCGCGCTCATGCGCCTGTCTTTTGATGGATCAGCGTCCGCACGCGCGCAATGCCGCGCCGAACCTGCTTCAGTTTCGATGTGTTCTGCAGTTGCTGCGTCGCGACCTGCATCCGCAGGCCGAACTGTTCCTTGAGCAGCGCCTCGAGCTCGGTCTGAAGCTCGGCGCCCGACTTTTTGCCGAGCGCGTTTCTCGAATCGGTCAATTTCATTTCGCGTTTCTCCGTCAGCCCAACAGGCGCTGAACGAACGTTGTTTGAATCGGCAGCTTGGCGGCGGCGAGCGCGAACGCCTGGCGCGCCAGCGGCTCGTCAACGCCGTCCATTTCGTAGAGCACCTTGCCGGGCTGGATTTCCGCGACGTAATACTCCGGATTGCCCTTGCCGTTGCCCATGCGCACTTCCGCCGGCTTCTTGGACACCGGCTTGTCAGGGAAAATGCGGATCCAGATGCGGCCGCCGCGCTTGATATGGCGGGTCATCGCGCGCCGCGCAGCCTCGATCTGACGCGACGTCAGCCGGCCGCGGCCGACGGCTTTCAAACCGTACTCGCCGAAGCTCACCTTGTTGCCGACGGTCGCAACGCCCTTGTTGCGGCCCTTTTGCTCTTTGCGGTACTTCCTTCTAGCTGGCTGCAGCATTCTTCGCTCCTGCTCCTGACCGACGCGGACGCTTCGGCGCTTCCGGTGCCGGTTGCGGCGCCGCCGTGGGCTCCGCGTTATGCGCCAACACTTCGCCCTTGAACACCCAAACCTTGATGCCGATGACGCCGTACGTGGTGCGCGCCTCGGCAAATCCGTAATCGATATCGGCGCGTAACGTATGGAGCGGCACACGACCTTCGCGATACCACTCGCAGCGGGCGATTTCCACGCCGTTCAAGCGGCCCGAGCTCATGATCTTGATGCCCTGCGCGCCGAGGCGCATCGCGTTTTGCATCGCCCGCTTCATCGCGCGGCGAAACATGATCCGCTTCTCGAGCTGCTGCGCGATCGAATCCGAAATCAATTGGGCGTCGATCTCCGGCTTGCGGATTTCCTCGATGTTCAAGCCGACATCGCCGCCCATCATCTTGCGCAAGTCACCGCGCAGCGTCTCGATGTCCTCGCCTTTTTTGCCGATGACGACGCCGGGACGCGCGCTGTGAATCGTGATGCGCGCGTTCTTGGCGGGTCGCTCGATCGTCACCTTCGCAACCGACGCATGCGAGAGTTTCTTTTTCAGATACTCGCGCACCTTGATGTCTTCGGAGAGCGTCGGCGCGTAGTGCTTGCTGTTGGCGAACCACTTCGACGTCCAATTCCGCGCGACGCCGAGGCGGAACCCGATCGGATGAATCTTCTGTCCCATGGCGGTCCTTATTGGTCGTTGCCGTCGCCGACGACGACGCGGATGTGGCAGGTTTGCTTGCCGATCACGTTACCGCGACCCTTGGCACGCGCGGTGAAGCGTTTGAGCGTCGTTGCCTTGTCGACGTAAATCGTCGTGATCTTGAGCTCGTCGATATCGGCGCCTTCGTTGTGCTCGGCGTTGGCGATCGCCGACTCGAGCACCTTCTTCAAAATGCGCGCGCCCTTCTTGGGGCTGAACGCGAGTAGGTTGAGTGCCTTGTCGACCGACAACCCGCGGATCTGATCAGCGACAAGCCGGCCTTTCTGGGCCGACAGGCGAACGCCGCGGAGCGTAGCAGTGGTTTGCATTGCGATCTCCTTACCTTCTCGGCGGCGGCGCCGTCGTCGGGGCCGCCACCTTCCGGTCGGATGAGTGACCCTTGAACGTGCGCGTCATCGCGAACTCGCCCAGCTTGTGGCCGACCATGTTCTCGGACACGTAGACCGGGATGTGCTGCTTGCCGTTGTGCACGGCAATCGTCAGGCCGACGAATTCGGGCGTGATCGTCGAACGGCGCGACCAGGTCTTGATCGGCTTTTTGTCGTTAACGGCGCGCGCGGCTTCCACCTTCTTCATCAGATGATCGTCGACGAACGGACCCTTCTTGATCGAACGTGCCATGGTTATCCCTTTGCTGCGTGCCGGCGGCGCACGATCATCACGTTGGTGCGCTTGTTGCGACGCGTCTTGTAGCCCTTGGTCGGCGTGCCCCACGGCGAGACCGGGTGACCGCCGCCATTCGTACGGCCGCCATGTGGATGATCGACCGGATTCATTGCGATGCCGCGCACCGTCGGTCGAATGCCACGCCAGCGTTGCGCACCGGCCTTACCGATCGAGCGCAGGCTGTGCTCTTCATTGCCGACTTCGCCGATCGTCGCGCGGCAGTCGACATGCACCTTGCGGATCTCGCCCGAGCGGAGCCGCAATTGCGCATACGCGCCTTCACGCGCGAGCAATTGCACGCCGGCGCCGGCCGAGCGCGCGAGCTGCGCGCCTTTGCCGGGTTGCATCTCGACGCAATGGACCGTCGTGCCGACTGGAATGTTGCGCAATGCCAGCGAGTTGCCCGGCTTGATCGGCGCTTCGACGCCCGACATCAACTGCGCACCGGCAGCAACGCCGCGCGGTGCAATGATGTAACGCCGCTCGCCATCGGTGTACAGCAATAGCGCGATGTTCGCGCTGCGGTTCGGGTCGTATTCGAGCCGCTCGACCTTCGCCGCGATGCCGTCCTTGTTGCGGCGGAAGTCGACGACGCGATAGTGATGCTTATGACCACCGCCTTTATGTCGCGTGGTGATGTGGCCGTTGTTGTTGCGCCCCGAGCCGCGCTTCTGGCTCTCGACGAGCGAAGCAACCGGCCCGCCCTTGTGCAGATCGTGGTTGACGACCTTGATCAGCGCGCGGCGACCCGCCGACGTCGGTTTGACTTTTACGAGTGGCATTTGATGTGACCTGTGCGGCAAGTTTCGAAGATAAAGGAGCGGATGAAATCGGGCGTCAGGCTAGGCGCGAGGCCGAGACAGTAGTTCGAACTACGGCGAGGCCGAGCAACGAAGCATGGCGCCCGCGCAGTGCACAATGCGCGCCGCGAACTATCGAGTAAATTTGCCGGACAGGTCACTTAGGCCTCCGCCGCGAAGTTGATTTCCTGTCCGGGCTTCAGGCACACGTAGGCCTTCTTCCAGTCGCGCCGACGGCCGGTGAATTGGCCGAAGCGCTTCTTCTTGCCCTTGACGTTGACAATCTGCACGGACATCACTTCAATCCGCTTGTCCTTTTTGCCGAACATCAACTCGACCGCCGCCTTGACTTCCGGCTTGGTCGCGTTCGGCATGACGCGAAAGATGACCTGCTGATGCTTGTCCGCGATGTACGTGCCTTTTTCGGACACGACCGGCGCAAGCAACACCGTCATCAGCCGCTCGCTCGAGTACTTGACGGTATTCATCCCAAAATCTCCTCGAACTGCGCGACGGCCGCCTTCGTCAGCAGCACGTGCTGAAAGCGCACGAGCGTCACCGGATCGACCTCGCGCGTTTCGAGGACGAGGACGTTCGGCAGATTGCGCGAGCCCAGATAGATGTTGTCATCGAGCTTGTCCGTTACGACGAGCACGGTGCCGTCGAACCCGTAACCCTTCATCTTCTGCGCGAACTGCTTGGTCTTTGGTGAGTCGACCGCGAGTTGATCGATCACCGACAGCCGCCCTTCGCGCACGAGTTGCGAGAGAATCGATGCCACGCCGGCGCGATACATCTTGCGGTTCAGCTTGTGCGAGAAATTCTCGTCGGGCGACGACGGAAAAATTTTTC
>VBCG01000094.1 GCA_005881895.1 Betaproteobacteria bacterium | reverse complement strand
AGAGCTGCGTTCGTATCGAAGCGAGATGAGCCGCTGCGCTTCAGGGCTTCGGATGGCGCAAATCACGTCGGCGAGCGGGTACCCCGCGCGGCTTCGTCGTCGACCCAACGACTCCTCGCCGCGCGACCCGCTTTTTCGCCGACTGCGCCACAGGCGCCCTTCGCGCAGCGGCTCACCCCGCTTCGACGCGTTGGAGATGATTCGAGACACGCAATGCGCGACATCAGACCGTGCCACGGATCAGCACCGACTCCTCGAAGGCAGCGGGCAGGGCGCGGCGAGGCGAGTGGACGCGGCTTGCGTAGCGGGTGGCGCGGCCGTGTCGGCGGCGTTGGGTCGACGCTCGCGGCCGCTCGCGCGCATCCTCCCATTGGTCGGATGCGCCCCGCAGCAAGACGTTTGCGGACATCCGAGCGCTTAAGCCGCGCCCTGCCCGCTGCCTTCTCATAGAAGACGAACAAACGCCGAAACTAGGCCGCGGCCTGCCGCTCGATCATCACGCCCAATTCGCGAACGCCGGGAAGCGGCGCCAGCTTGGCGACTCGCACTTTGACCGATGGCGCGCCGAATTCGACAAGCACTAACTGCGCGATGCTCTCGGCAAAGCGCTCGACGAGCGGATGCGGATTGTTCGCCGCCAGCGCTTTGATCCGTTCGACGACCGCCGCGTAATCGACGGCATCGGCGAAATCACCGGAGCTGAACGGCCGCGCCGAGGGCAAGCCGAATTCGAGGTCGATGCGGATCGTCTGCGGCAGATGACGTTCCCATTCGTACACGCCAATTTTCGTTTCGACGCGCAGATCGTGGATAAATATGGAGTTCATGGCCGGCCGCGCGGCCGCTTTGTTCTAGAATCCGGACCGATTCTACCCGACCTCACCGAATGAGCTCGTGCTCGCTGCCTGCCTGATCGTCGTCGCCGCGTACCTGATCGGATCCGTGTCGTTTGCCGTTGTCGTGAGCAAGGCATTCGGCTTGCCCGATCCGCACGAATACGGTTCCGGAAATCCGGGTGCAACCAACGTGCTGCGAACCGGCAACAAACCGGCCGCGTTGCTGACGCTTGTCGGCGACGGCATCAAAGGATTCATCGTCGTCTTGGCGACTCGCGCATTCGCGCCCCTCGTCGATGCGCCCGATTGGATCGTGCCGGTTGCCGCCGTTGCAGTGTTCGTTGGGCATCTCTATCCGATCTATCACCGCTTCTCCGGTGGCAAGGGCGTCGCCACGGCGGCAGGGATCGTGTTCGCGCTCAATTGGCCGCTCGGGCTCGCGTTGACCGTCATCTGGCTGACGATCGGGTTCGGATTCAAGATCAGCTCGCTCGCCGCGCTAATTACGGCGACGCTGCTGCCGCTCGGCACGTTCTATCTATTCGGCAACACGCTTGTTTCGTGGGCGATGCTGCTGATTGCCGCGTTGATCTTCTGGCGCCATCGCACGAACATTCGTCAATTGTTTGCGGGCAAGGAGCGCATGATCGGCCGCTAGCGATCAGCGTAGCGACACGGGCGCGTTCAGCTCTTCAAGTGGCCAACGTGGCTTCACGGTGAACCGATAATCGCCAACGTGCGTTGTTTCGAGCCGCAGCGCGCCCACGAGCGCGATCATCGCGCCGTTATCGGTGCAAAACGCCGGATCGGGAAAAAACACCGCGCCACCGCGGCGTCCGATTTCAGCGCGCAGACGTTCGCGCAATTCCACGTTGGCACCGACACCGCCGGCCACGATCAACCGGCGATGGCCGGTCGCATCGATTGCCGCAATGGATTTCGCAACGAGCACATCGACGATCGCCGCCTGGAATTCGCGTGCGATGTCCGCCTTGCGCGCTTCGGGCAGCGCCGACGGGTCGCCGCCTTGCGCTTCGCGGCGCACCAGCGTCAATACCGCCGTCTTGAGTCCCGAAAAACTGAAATCGAGATTGTTCGATGTCAGCATCGGCCGCGGCAGTTTGATCGCGCCATCGCGTCCATTCGATGCCAGTTTCGCGAGCGCGGGTCCTCCGGGATATGCAAGGCCCAGTAGTTTCGCCGTCTTGTCGAACGCTTCGCCTGCGGCATCATCCTGCGTGTCGCCGAGCAGCCGATAGCGGCCGACGCCTTCTACTTCGAACAGCTGCGAGTGTCCGCCCGAAACGAGCAATGCGACGAACGGAAATGCCGGCTTCGGATCGTCCAGAAGCGGTGACAGCAGGTGCCCTTCGAGATGGTGAACGCCGATCACCGGTTTCCCGAGCGCGTACCCGAGCGCAGTCGCCACGCCCGCACCGACCAGCAACGCGCCCGCGAGCCCCGGCCCCTGCGTGTACGCGATGCCGTCGAGATCGGCGAGCGTGAGACCCGCTTCAGCGAGCGTTCGCTCGGTCAACGGTACAACGCGTTGCACGTGATCGCGCGACGCGAGCTCCGGCACGACACCGCCATACGCCGCGTGCATCGCCACTTGCGAGTGCAACGCGTGCGCAACGAGACCGCGCTCGGTGTCGTAAACAGCGACGCCGGTCTCATCGCAGGAGGTCTCAAAGCCGAGGACACGCATGGAGGTAAGGCAAACGAGGCGGCGCTATCCGAATCACACGAGTTTACCGACCTTGCCGCGACCTAGCCGCATTGCTATACTATTGGGCTTCACTGATCCACAGGTTTTGAAAGGCAAACGATCCATGCCCAGTGTCCGCGTACGCGAAAACGAGCCCTTTGAGGCCGCGCTCCGCCGCTTCAAGCGCACGATCGAAAAAACCGGTCTGCTGACCGAGCTTCGCGCCCGCGAGTTCTACGAAAAGCCGACATCGGAGCGTAAGCGGAAGAAGGCGGCGGCGATCAAGCGGCACTACAAGCGTCTGCGAAGCCAGCAGCTGCCGCCCAAACTTTATTGATCGGCATTTCCCGTACCGCTCTGCCGCAAAACGAGCGGGGGAAACGAGGGGCGAATCGATCGCCCCTTTTTACTTTCGAGGTCCGATGACACTCAAGTCGCGCATTACGGACGATATGAAGGCGGCGCTTCGCGCGAAGGAGGCCGCGCGGCTCTCGACGATCCGGCTGCTGATGGCCGCGATCAAGCAGCGCGAAGTCGACGAGCGCAAGGAAATGACGGACGCCGACGTGCTCGCCATCATCGACAAGATGGTGAAGCAGCGCAAAGACTCGATCGCGCAATTCGATGCCGGCAATCGCAAGGATCTTGCCGACGCCGAACGCGCGGAAATCGTTGTGCTCCAGAACTATCTGCCCCAGCAACTGGGCGATGCGGAGATCGATGCCGCGATTACGGCCGCCGTCGCGCAAGCCGGCGCCACCGGTCCGGCGGCCATCGGCAAAATCATGGCGCTGCTCAAACCGCAACTGGCGGGACGCGCGGACATGTCGGTCGTGTCCGCGAAGGTCAAGGCCAAGCTTTCAATTTCCTAGCGGCTTCGCGCGACCGCGGGCCGACGAGCGGCAGCAAAAATCGTCGAGACCGACCCTTCCTTGCGCGACACGGCAGCCTATAATTCGAGCGTTCCCTGCCGTGTGTCGCGTCCGTGCGACCGGACTTTTCCGTCCGGTCGCACTCGGCGCCGATGTGCGTAGGCGAGCAACCAAGTCGATGATCCCAAACGATTTTATTGCGACGCTGCTGAGCCGCGTCGATATTATTCAGGTCATCGATCGCTACGTCCCGCTCAAGAAAGCGGGCGCGAATTACCAAGCGTGCTGCCCGTTTCACAGCGAAAAGTCGCCGTCCTTCACCGTCAGCCCCACGAAGCAGTTCTATCACTGCTTCGGCTGCGGCGCGCACGGGACGGCGGTGGGATTTCTGATGGAGTACGGCGGGAAATCGTTTCCCGATGCGGTCGAGGAGCTTGCGCGGGACGCCGGGCTTGAAGTACCCCGCATCGGACGCCCCGGCGACAAGGAGCGGCAGGAAGCGTCAAACGATATCAGCGCGGCGTTGCTGGCCGCCGCGAAGTTCTACCGCGCCAAGCTCAAGGAATCACAGCGCGCGATCGACTATTTGAAAGGCCGAGGTCTGAGCGGCGCGATTGCGGCGCGATTCGGCGTCGGTTACGCGCCGGATGGTTGGCAAGCGCTGGAGGTGGCGTTCCCCGATTACAGCGACGACGCGCTCGCGCAAGCGGGTCTCGTCATCAATGGCGAGGGCGGCAAGCGCTACGACCGTTTCCGCGATCGCGTGATGTTTCCGATTCATGACAGCCGCGGTCGCGTCATCGGTTTCGGCGGCCGCGTCATCGATCAAGGCGAACCCAAGTATCTGAACTCGCCGGAGACGGCGCTGTTCTCGAAAGGGCGGGAGCTCTACGGCCTCTTCCTCGCGCGCGATGCCATTCACAAATCCGACCGGGTCGTCGTCGTCGAAGGTTACATGGACGTCGTCGCGCTCGCACAGCATGGCGTCGAATACGCGGTGGCGACGCTCGGCACATCGACAACGCCGGTCCATGCACAAAAATTGTTCCGCATGGCCGACACCGTCGTGTTCTGCTTCGATGGCGACGCCGCCGGTCGCAAAGCCGCGTGGCGCGCGCTCGAAAATACGCTGCCGGTCCTTGTCGACGGCAAGAACGCACGGTTTCTGTTTTTGCCCGACGGCGAGGATCCCGATGATTACATTCGCAAGCATGGCAAGACCGGGTTCGAGCGCGCGATCGAAACGGCGATCCCGCTGTCCGAATTTCTGTTGACGGAGCTCTCGTCCCGCCATCCGCCGATCAACGCCGAAGGGCGTGCCGCGCTGGTCGCCGCCGCGCGACCGCTCCTTGCAACCATCACGGCGCCGATCCTCGGCGCGCTGATGCGCCGACAGCTTGCCGAACTGTCGGGGTTGTCCGAAGACGAGTTGCCGCCGCTGCTGTCACAGACCGCTGGCACGCCGGAATCCGGCCGCCGTCCACCGGCCGGAACTTCACGCAGCCGGATGCGCCGAGCGCCCTCCCTTGCCCGCGAACTCATCCAGTGGATCCTGCTCAAACCAGACTTGGCACGGTCTACCGGTCTGCCCCGCTGGGCGGACGGGACGCCGGAAGGGAATGCGCTGGCGGCGTTGGTGGAAGCCTGCGCCGCATCCGACGGCCCCCTCTCGACGAGCGCCGTCATGCAGAGCTTTGCGACCTCGGTCCACGAGCCTGTCTTGGCCGCCGCGCTCGCGACCGCCGAGGACCAAAGCCTGACCGTCGAGCACGCCGATGCCCGGGTTCGCGAGGGCATCGAGCGGTGGTGGCTATGGGCGCGCCGGGACGGCCGCGCTGCCGCGTCGGAGGGCTCACCGCTGGATGCCGAGGAGGCCGAACGGCTGCGGCAGCTCGAATACGTGCGCCGGACGTTGCCGGGCGACAACCAAGCCGACCCGTCTGGAGGTGCCGGTTAGGGCGAACACCCGTTGCAGACAAATGTCCAACTTCATTGCTATAATTTGAGGTTTTGTTGCGTCGCCCCCACTTCAAGAATAACGACGCTGAAAGCATTGACGACCAAGGATGACCATGGCCAAAAAGCCCGCGAAGATCGCCCGTAAATCGACCGCCAAGTCGAAGCCGAAGTCGGCTCACCGCAAGGCGGCGACGCGGAAGCCGGTCGCCCGCAAACCCGCCCGAAAGGCTTCGCCGCGCAAGCCTTCGGGTTCGCGCAAATCCTCGGCCAATAAGCGCTCTGCCCCCAAAGGCAAGACCGCCGCTCGGCCGCAAACCAAGGCCAAGCCGGCCAAACTCGTGCCCGCCAAACCAGCGCTTGCCAAAGCGGATCTGAAGGCTGCGACCAAGCCGGTCAAGGTCGCGCCGCTGCCGCAAAAGACAGGAAAGAACGGCAAAGCCGCTCCGGTTCCGACGCCCGGCGCCAAGCAAGCCGCGCCCGCGCACAAGCCGTCCGCCGGCGAGATCGCCGCCAAGATTGCGGGCAAGCGCGCGGAAGACGCCGCGCACAAGAAGGGCAAGAACGGCCGGCACAGCGACATTGCGCCGCGCGAGTTGACGCCCGCCGACGTCGAAGCACGCAAGCGCCGCTTGAAGAACCTGATCGTGCTCGGCAAGGAGCGCGGCTACCTCACGTACGCCGAGATCAACGATCACCTGCCGGACGACATCCTCGACGCCGAGCAGATCGAAGGCATCATCTCGATGATCGGCGACATGGGGATCCAAGTCTACGACGAAGCGCCGGACGCCGAAACATTGCTGATGTCGGAGACGCCGGCGACCGTTCCCGCGGAAGACGTCGAAGAAGAAGCCGAAGCGGCGGCCTCGACGCTCGACAGCGAATTCGGCCGCACAACCGATCCAGTGCGGATGTATATGCGCGAGATGGGCTCGGTCGAACTTCTGACGCGCGAAGGCGAAATCGAAATCGCGAAGCGGATCGAAGAGGGTCTGAAGCACATGATCCTCGCGATCTCCGCGTGCCCGATGACGGTTGCGCAGATCCTCGATCTCGCCGAGAAGATCGCGAAGGATGAGTTGAAGATCGACGACGTCGTCGACGGGCTGCTCGACTTCAACGAAGAGCTGACCGCGATCGAGGAGGAAGGCGAAGAGATAGACGAGGACGAAGACGAAACGGATCCGGGCGTGGTCGAGAGCGAGAATCTCGAGCGGCTCAAGGTCGCGGCGCTTGAACGCTTCGGCACAATCCGCCGGCTCTTCACGCGCATGCTGGCCGTTTTGCAGAAGGACGGCCACAAGGCGCCGAAGTATCTCGATTTGCAAAAGAAGATCTCTGCCGAACTAATGCAGATCCGGTTCTCGGCGCGGATGGTCGAAAAGCTGTGCGACAGCGTGCGCAGCGAGGTTGACAACATCCGGCAGATCGAGCGCAAGATCCAGGACTTGGTCGTTAACAAGGGTGGCATGCCGCGGCCGGAATTCATCAAGAATTTCCCGAGCCACGAGACGAGCCTGCGTTGGATCGATCGCGAGATCGCCGCGGACCATTCGTTTAGTGAACAACTCGCCAAATACCGGCAGGCCATTGTCGAACAGCAGCAAAAGCTGCTCGACCTGCAGACGCGCGTGATGATCCCCTTGAAGGATTTGAAGGAGATCAACAAGCAGATGTCGACCGGCGAGGCAAAGGCGCGCAAGGCGAAGCGCGAGATGACCGAGGCCAATCTGCGCCTCGTGATCTCGATCGCCAAGAAATATACGAACCGCGGCCTGCAGTTCCTCGATCTGATTCAGGAAGGCAACATCGGCCTGATGAAGGCGGTCGACAAGTTCGAATATCGGCGCGGCTACAAATTCTCGACGTACGCAACGTGGTGGATTCGCCAGGCGATCACGCGCTCGATCGCCGACCAGGCGCGCACGATTCGCATCCCGGTGCACATGATCGAGACGATCAACAAGATGAATCGCATCTCGCGGCAAATCCTGCAGGAGACTGGGCAGGAGCCCGATCCGCAGACACTTGCCGAGAAGATGGAGATGCCGGAAGAGAAGATCCGCAAGATCCTGAAGATCAGCAAGGAGCCGATCTCGATGGAGACGCCGATCGGCGACGACGACGACTCGCATCTTGGCGATTTCATCGAGGATCAGTCGACGGTCGCGCCATCGGAAGCCGCAGTCAACGCGAGCTTGCGCGACGTGTGCAAGGACATTCTCGACACGCTAACGCCGCGCGAAGCGAAGGTGCTGCGCATGCGCTTCGGCATCGAGATGAACACCGATCACACGCTCGAGGAAGTCGGCAAGCAGTTCGACGTCACGCGCGAGCGGATTCGGCAGATCGAGGCGAAGGCGCTGCGGAAGCTGCGGCATCCTTCGAGAAGCGAGAAATTGCGCAGCTTCCTCGAAGGCGAGTAACAACTTCTCTCAAGCGGTCAGCGGACGGGGGCGCGTCTCCGCGCTCCGCCGTCCGCAAACGTGGCTTCCTGCGGGTACCCGGTGCGGCTTCGTCGTCGACCCAACGACTTCCTCGCCGCACCACCCGCTACGGAAGCCGCGGCCGAGTCGCGCTCGCCGCGCCCCTGCCCGCTGCCCTCGACGCGGCGGTGCAGATTCGATGCAATCTGCGATAGTTCGATCGAGCTGAGCGCTTCGAATCACGATGACGCATCGAAGCGGGGTGAGCCGCTGCGCGAAGGGCGCCTGTGGCGCGTCGGCGAAAACGCGGGTCGGGCGCCTGTGGCGCGTCGGCGAAAACGCGGGTCGCGCGACTGTCGGGCGGCGTTGGGTCGACGCTGGCAGTCGCGCGGGGTACCCGCTCGCCGACACGGTTTGCGCCACCCGAAGCCCGAGCGCAGCGGCTCACCCCGCTTCGACACGAACTCCCGCGCGCGGCAAGATCGAACTCAACTCCGTCATCGACGAGGAAAGCGACCATGGATCTCAAGCTCAACGGCAAGTGCGCGCTCGTCACGGGCAGTACGGCCGGCATAGGCTTCGCGATTGCCAAGGCGTTAGCGCGAGAGGGTGCGCGCGTGATCGTCAACGGCCGCACGCAATCGGGCGTCGATCGTGCGCTCGCGATGCTGATGGCGAAGAACAAAGTCGACGTGGTCGGATTCGCCGCCGATCTCGCGACTGCAGATGCCGCAGAGCGCGTCGTGCGCGAGCACCCCGATATCGAGATTCTCGTCAACAACCTCGGCATCTTCGAACCAAAGCCGTTTGAGGAGATTTCGGACGACGATTGGCGCCGCTTCTTCGAGGTCAACGTGTTATCCGGTGTGCGCCTCGCGCGACTCGTGTTGCCCGGCATGAAGAAGCGGAACTGGGGTCGAATCATCTTCATCTCGAGCGAAAGCGCCGTGCAAATTCCCGCCGAGATGATCCACTACGGCATGACGAAGACCGCGCAACTCGCGGTGTCGCGCGGCCTTGCGGAAGCTGTCGCCGGGACCGGCATAACCGTGAACAGCGTGCTACCGGGTCCAACGCGATCGCGCGGCGTCGGCGATTTCGTCGAAGCACTGGCGAAAACAGAAGGCAAATCGTTCGCCGAGTACGAGAAGACATTTTTTACCGATGTGCGGCCCACGTCGTTGCTGAAGCGCTTTGCGATGCCCGACGAAGTTGCATCGATGGTCGCGTATGTCGCGAGCCCGCTCGCGTCCGCAACCACTGGCGCTGCACTGCGCGTGGACGGCGGCGTCGTGAAGAGTGCATTCTGACGCGAACGACGCCGCCGATGCTGGCGACGCCGCGTGTCATCCTCCCTTCGCCTTTTGATACGTGCCCATCAACGTCGCCTCGCCAATGATATGGCCTTGCATCGCCTTCTCGAGCGCCGCTTTGTTCGGTTGATTGAGTTCCGCCAGCACCGTATCGAGCGCGTACAGCTTGTGGAAATAGCGGTGCCGTCCGATCGGCGGACACGGGCCGCCGTACTCCGCGTTTCCCCAGTCGTTCTTGCCTACACGTGTTCCGGCGGGCAGCGCATCCGCGCGAACCCCCTCCGGCAATTCTTTGGTCGTCGGCGGCAGGTTGTACATCACCCAGTGCACCCAGACGCGCTTCGGCGCCGCGGGATCGGGCGCGTCAGGATCGTCGACGATCAACGCGAGACTCTTGGCTGCCGACGGTATGCCGCCGACGGCGAGCGGCGGCGACACGTCGTCGCCCTCGCAGGTGTAGCGCGCCGGTATCGCGCCTTCGTGCCGAAACACCGGGGAAGTGATTGTCATGGCCATGAGCGTCTCCTTTATCGTGGTGAAAAGAGCGCGTCATCCGACGCGCGTCGACAGCGGCGGTGCGATACGCTCGAGCGATTTGCGTTCGGCATCGACGCCGAGCCAGGCTTCGACGGCGGCTGCAATCAGCATCAGAACGGCCCCGAGCGCGTAGCCGTTAGACACTGCGGCACGCGATCCGCTTCCAATCAGAATTCCAAAAAGCCACGGCGCCGCGACACCGCCGATCGCGGTCCCTGTGGCGTAAAACAGCGCTATTGCCAGCGCGCGGAGCTCCAAGGGAAAGATTTCGCTGATCGTCAGATACGCGGAGCTCGCGGCGGCCGAGGCGAAGAAAAAGATCACGCACCAGAGAAACGTTTGCTCCTGCGCCGAAAGAACGCCACGCGCGAAAAGCAAGCCGGTGCCCCATAAGAGCACCGCGCTGATGACATAAGTTCCGGCGATCATCGCGCGACGCCCGAAGCGGTCGAACCATCGGCCGAGCAACAGCGGACCGGCGAAATTCCCGAGTGCGAACGGTAAAAGGTACAGCCCCGTTTCTGCGGCCGGCACCGCGTAGAAGCGCGTCAACACGAGCGCATAGGTGAAAAAGATCGCGTTATAGAGGAACGCCTGCGACGCGATCAGCACGAGGCCCAACACCGCGCGGCGCGGATAATCGCGGACGAGCGTTCGGACGATGACGGCGAAGCCGATATGCGTTCGCGGATGAATGACGAGAAAGTCGTCGGGCGGCACGCGCGTACCTTCGCTCCCTTTGACGACGCGTGATTCGATGCTGGCGACAATGCGCATCGCCTTATCGTGCTGGCCATGAATCGTCAGCCAACGCGGACTCTCGGGCACGTAGCGGCGCGCCAGCAGCACGACAAAGCCCAGCAGCGCACCGATGAAAAACCCCGCGCGCCAGCCGAGATCGATGGGAAAGAACTGGGGATCGAGCAGCCACAATGTCGCCACCGATCCCAGCGCCGTGCCGATCCAGTAGCTGCCGTTGATGCCGAGGTTGACCTGGCCGCGAACGCGTGCCGGAATCAGCTCATCGATCGCGGAGTTGATGGCGGCGTATTCCCCGCCGATGCCAAACCCGGTGACGATCCGGCATAGCGCCATGCTGGGGAAGTTCCACGCGAACGCGGTCGCCAACGTGCCGATCAGATAGACGGCAAGCGTTGCGAAGAACAGCTTCGCCCGCCCGTGGCGATCAGTCAGATGCCCGCAAATCAAGGCGCCGACGACAGCGCCCGCGAGGTAAAACGAACCGAGGCCTCCGATCTCTTCGCTATCGAGATGCAGCGTGTCCGGATGCTGCAGGATGCCGCTGACCGCGCCGGTCAGCGTGACTTCGAGTCCGTCGATCGCCCAGCTCGCGCCGAGTGCGAATACGACAAGCCAGTGAAACCGGCTCCACGGCAACCGATCGAGTCGCGCGGGAATGTCGGTGCGAATCGGTTCCATCGAAATTGCCGCAATATCGACGGAACGATTGGCACAGGCTTCCGTCAGCGCAGCAACAGCACGGGAACGGGCGCATCGGCCAACACTTTGGCGGAAACCGAGCCCAGCATCAGCGTAGCCAGCGCCGTATGCCCCTGCGTTCCCATCGCGATCATGTCAAACGCGCCCTCGCGCGCGGCCTTGACGATCATCGGCGCGGGTTCGCCGACACGCTTGGCGGCGGTATGTGGAATACCGCGACGCGTCAGCTCGTCCACCGATGGCTTGAGCGCTGCGTCGCTTTCTTCTTCGTAGTATTTCTCGATCGCTTCCTTGCCGGCCCACCCGGCCGCACGTCGATAGGGTAATGCTGGATGGACATTGATCACCGTCAGCTCGACTTGGTCGCGAAACCAGTCGAGATGGCCGATCAGCATCTTGAGCGCCGTGAGCGCATGCGCCGATCCATCCGTCGGGAACAGGATCTTCATCGGGCCATTCTAGCGGAATGCGTCACAGTGGAAGTTCGACGATCACTTGTTCGGCGTCTTCCGGATCATCCCTTACGCGAAACCCCAAGGCGGTCGTAAAGCGCAGCATCTTTGGGTTCGCGCGCAAGATGGTCCCCTGTAAACGCACAAAGCCGCGCGTCTTCGCCGCGGCGATCAGACGTTCCATCAACTTTCGCGCGACACCGCGATTTTGCCACTCGTCGGCGACGACAATCGCGAACTCCGCGCTTTCGTGATCCGGATTGGCGACATAGCGCGCAACTGCGATGAATTGTTCGCCCTTTGGCGTGGGCGTCAATACGACAAGCGCGAGTTCGCGGTCGTAGTCGACTTGCGTGAAGCGCGCGAGCATTGCCGGCGTCAATTCGTGAAGTTGGTAGAAGAACCGGAAGTAGCGCGATTCGTCGGACAGTCCGTGCACGAACGCTCGCTCGCGTTCGGCGTCCTCCGGCATGATCGGACGTACCGGCAGCGTTGTTCCGTCCTGCAATGCAATCGACCCGACAAGCTCGACGGGGTAGGGGTGAATCGCCATGTGCCGATAACCCGGTGTCGGCTTCTTCCTGGCATCGACGACGATGCGGGCGTTCAGCACCTGTGCGCGCCCATCTATGGCGACGACGGGATCGAGTGCCAGCGTGCGCACCCAAGGAAGCGCACAAACCAGCGTGGAAACTTGCAGCAACACGCGGTGCAATGCCCGTTGCTCGGACTCGCTACCTATCCCATCCGGTCGAATCGACGGCAACGCCGCATGGATGAGATCGGCGGCAAGGCGTTGATTGAGCGGCGGCAACATCAGCGCGCGCGTGGCGCTGGCTTGCACCGTATGCGCACCAGCACCCAGCGTGACGACGGGTCCGAATAGGCGATCGACGACAACGCCGATCGCGAACGCGCTGGCGCCATCGCGCTTGATGTGCCGGCGCATGACCACGCGCGCGCCCGATGACATGCGTTCACGCGTGGGACCCTCGAGATGAACGGCCGCCCACGCCTTCGCCAGCGCGTCGCGCGTTCGAAGCGCGCGTGACGACGTGACGTGGCGAGTATCGGAATCCAGCGTCAGCGTAACGGGGAAATGGAGCTGCGCTGCGGCAGCCTGCGCTTCGGCGAGCGTCTCCACGATGATGCTTGGCGTCACGGTAATGCCGAATGCTGCGAGCAGTTGAGTCAAGTCTGTGGTATCGAGCAGCGAGCTCCGCTGTTGCTCGGCGCGTTCGCGTATCCGCTCGGCCGCGGCGAAATTCGGAAGCTCCGGCATCGGTTGCGACGGCGGAACCTCGAGCAACCAGCGTTGATTGGAGCGGTAGGCCGCGAGAAACGCAATGGCTTCCACGGCATTTTCGGGCGTGAAAAAATTGGCGATCGCGCCCGCGTCGAGCGCGGCGTCGACTTCGCGTCGATCGAGCGAACCGAGCCACGCGCCGAACACGGGTTTCGACGATTTGGTTGCGACATCCGCTACTGCGCGCGCTGAGTCGGTGGCGCCCGTGACGGGTCGCGCAACATGAATGGTCAACACGGCGTCGACGTTCGGATCGGCGAGCACCGCGTCGACCACCGCAGCGAGCCGGGCAGGCGACGCGTTGCCGCGCACATCGATCGGATTAGTGCGCGCGCATGTTTGCGGCAGCACCGCGTCGAGTGCCGAAACGGTGGCCGGCGTGAGCCTGGCGAGCGCCACGCCATGCTCCGATGCGCTGTCGGCGGCGAGCAGCGCTGGTCCACGCCCGTTCGACACGATCGCCAACCGATTGCCTTGCGGAATACGGCCAACCGCCAGGATTCGGGCCGCGGCGAAAAGCTGCGCATAGGTTTGGACGCGCACCGTTCCCGCGCGCCGCAATGCCGCATCGAAGACGGCGTCGTGGGACGGTTCGCGCCTCGGCTCGAGTGAACGCCCTGCCTTCAGCGCAACCACAGGCTTGGTGCGTGCCGCCGCTCGCAACGCGGACAAGAATGCGCGCGCATCGCCGACGTCCTCGATGTAGAGCAAGATGCCGTCGGTCGCAGAATCGAGCAACAGAAAATCGAGCAGCTCACCGAAACCGACGCCGATGCCGCCGCCAAGCGATATCACGGACGAGAATCCAATGCCCATGGGCGCTGCGAAGTCGAGCATCGCCGCGCTGACCGCGCCGGATTGCGCCACCAGTGCAAGACGGCCGCGTATCGCAGCCGGCGCGCAATACGTCGCGTTCAATCCGATATCGGTGCGGATGACGCCGAGCGCGCCAGGTCCAACAAGACTTATCTTCCGTTTGCGCGAGATTGCCGCGACTTTGCGCGTCCAAGCGAATGCTTCGGCACGATCGTTCCCCGACGGCGCGGTCATCAGAATCGCCGCCTTCGGCGCCAATGCGACTTGCGCAAAAATCTCGGCAACGGTTTCCGCTGGCGAAGCGATAACCGCGAGATCGACCACGGTGCCGA
>VBCG01000093.1:384-8076 GCA_005881895.1 Betaproteobacteria bacterium | reverse complement strand
ATCGCAATCACCGCGACTGCGCAGAGCTCGAACAACATCGCTCCGCCGATTGCGTGGCTCGTTTGGTGCAGCGCTTCGATCAGAACGCTCGGAACCAGCGCCGCGTAGAAGCCGATGAACGCGAAAGTGCCGAATGCCGTAGCGGCCGGTGCAACGAATTGAGCCCGAATGCCGGCCGGCACGCCGATGCGTGGACGGCGCGACACGTTTTTTAGGCTAGTTGCGCTGCGCTCGACTGTCTCGCGTGTCCGCCACACCATCACGGCGACCGCAAAGAGCGCCCCGAGATAAACGAGATAGGGAAGCTCAAGCGGCTTGGCCGCATATTCGGCCAGCAGACCCGCGGTCAACGTCCCCGCAGCCAACCCTATGAAGTTGGCGCTGGAGGCCACGAGCGAAGCGCGCGATTTGTCGGCACTCGGGTACAGCTCGGCAAGCCACGCCGTGCACGTGCCGGATGCGATTCCGATCGCGAATCCGCTGACGATTCGTCCGCCGACCAGCCACGGCGTGCTATCGGCGGCGAGAAACAGAACCGTGCTGACCACTGCGGCCGCCATGGCGGGCAACGTTGTGCGACGACGCCCGATGAGATCGGACAACCGGCCGAGAAATAAGAGTGCGCACAAGTTTCCGATAACATACGCGGCATAGACAAACGTCAACGTGACGTCCGAGAAGCCGAAGTCCCGCTGATATAGAACGTAGAGCGGCGTGACGATCGTGCTGCCCATGAACATGACCGCGATCGCAGCGGAAATCGCGAAAACAGCACCCATCCTCGTCAATTCATGATGTTTCAATGCCATCGTTGTTGCATCCGACACCGGAGCAAAATATGACTGCACGCGTGGCGCTCGGTTTCGATTGAATCAAGGGTAATCGAGCTAGCTTGTAGGACTAACCGCACGTCCGAAATGGAAGTTGTCCGACATGCAGCAAGCCGCCCGACCGGCGCAATCTAAGGCTCCCTCCCTGCGGGACCATCCCCTTTTCCCGATTATCTATGGATCACCAACCGTCGCTGGCCAGCGCCTTCGCGCACGAGCTGCGTAATGCTTTGAGCCCGGCCCGGGCTGCGCTGGAACTTCTTCAGCGGCGGGAGGCTGCGAACGAAACGTTGCAGCCGGCGCTACGAACGATGGAAAGGTCGTTCGCCGTAACGCTTCAAACGATCGATCGCTTCGTCGACGCCGCACGAATCCTGGACGGTTCCATCAAGCTCGAAGTCGTGCCCCTCGATCTCAACGGCATTGTCGAGCGCGCGAACGCGCTTGCCAGCGACACGCTCGCGGAGCGGGGTCATCGCATGGCGGTGAGTCTTGGCATTGACGCTCCCTTTGTCAGCGGCGACGCGGGACGCTTGGCGCAAGTTCTCGCGCAGCTCGTTGAAAATGCAAGCGTGAATGCGGCGGAAGGGAGCACGATCGACGTTTACGCGCAGGCCGACGACGAAACGATTGCGCTCGTCGTGCGCGAGCCATCGCCCCGGGTGGACGAGTTTGACCCGGCACACGCGTTGGAGTCGTTGCGCGCGCCTGCCCGCACACGCGGATTGGCGCTTGCAACGGCCTGCCGTCTGATGCAATTGCAGCAAGGCGCATTAACCGCGCGAGTCGACGTCGATAGCGGCTGTCCGGAATTCATCATGACGATCACGCGTGCGCCCGAACGGGTCGATGGCGCACCTTCGCCGCGGCTACAGCGATCAGAGGCCTCGTTTGTGGCGCTGCAGATAGGAGTCGAACGTGACCGCCGGACGCTTCAACGGATTCTCCTCGTCGACGATAACCAGGCGGTGCGCGACATTTATCGCGAGGCACTCGAAGAGCTGGGTTACAACGTCATCCTCGCCGCGAACGGCGAAGAGGCGCTGCATGTTGCGGAGCGCTCTGTTCCGGAGGTCGCGCTGATCGACGTCCATTTGCCGACCCTCAACGGATATCAGCTCGCGCGGGCGTTGCGCGCTCGCCATCCGTCGAGCGGGATCAAGCTCGTGCTGCTGAGCGGAATGACGCTCGACGACGATATGATCCGTTTATCGAAGAACGCCGGCTTCGATCATTGCATCGACAAAGGCGCCGGACCCAAGGCGATCGACGTGCTTCTGAGGGCTTGACGCGGCGTTCCTACGCGCGGTGCAGTGTTTGTCCGATAGCCGGCGGCTTACCGCCGGATGATCCTTCAGCCTGCGTGATGATCACCGAGGAGGCTCCATGCTGGGATTGCCCTCGAGCGACGTGACGGATGCGATCGATCTATTGAGAAGGGACCATGAGGCGGTCGAAGATCTCTTCGATCAGCTCGAGGACGCAAGGGAAAGCGAAAACGACGAGGAGATGGCGACGCTGGTCGCTTCCGTCTGCAGCGCTCTCACGGTGCACGCGCAGATCGAGGAGGAGCTGTTTTATCCGGCGATCCGCCAATTGCCAGAGGCCGCCGACATGGTCGACGAGGCGGCAGTCGAGCATCAAATGATCAAGGATCTCGTCGCGCAACTCGAAGCGATGCATCCCGGCGACGACCTGTTCGAGGCGAAGGTCACGGTGCTGTCGGAATACGTAAAGCACCATGTAAAAGAAGAAGAAGGCGAGATATTCCCTGAAGCGAAGGACTCGGACATCGATCTCGAGGCCCTCGGCAAAAAGCTGGCGGTCCGAAAAACCGAGCTCGCTGGGGAACCGGGCGCGGCGCCGCCGGCACGCAAGTCGGCAACGGCTACCAAGCGGCATGCGCGAGCGTCGTCGCGCGCCAAGACGTCAAGCCGGAAATCCGCGAGAAAAAAGAAATCGAGCCAGGACGGCCTTCGCAATCGCTAGATCGCGAAGGCTCGTGCTCACGACCACTCGACCTCGTCCCACGCCGTGCCGCCTTTGTGGTTCAGGCGGAAGAAAAAGTCGCGGATACTCGCGACCTCGTTCGCGACATTGAGTGGAAATCCCTTGCGGCCGCCTCGCTTGTCGGTCAACAGATCGTCAAGATAGCTTTCGCAGCCCGTCGGATCACCCCAGAGTGCAGCGATACGATTCGCGACGCGCGGATATTTGACCTGTAAATGCCGCGGTTGAATGTGAGGTGGCAGCTTCAATATCCACTGAATTGTCGCAGTGCGGAGCGATTCCGGCTGCGCCGGTTTGCGCTTTGCCTGATGGTTCACCGCGGTTTTGTTGACGGTTACCAGTGGCTTGACGGCGTCATCGAGCGCCTTGCGGGCGTCCGTGAGCGACACCTTCTCGAATTCGAAGGTATCAGGATTGCCGGGTTCGGACATGACGTCCTCCTGTTTCTGCCTGCGCGGCAGTGTACGCCCGATCGCGGGCCGCCGGCAGCGCGGCCAATACTGCGATCCTAACCGTCAACGCACGGTCGCTGCCTGGAATGACGTTCGGCGTAAGGCGATCGCCGACGAACGGTGTTGCCGCCGCACCACAACCTTCGGAAAGCGTAACGTTCGCGGCGGCTTCAGCGCAGGACGAAAAAAAGCCGGGCAATGCCCGGCTTTTCCATCGCAATTATTTTGAGCGAGGCGTTACACCGCTTGGATGTTGCTGGCTTGCTTGCCCTTGGGCCCCGTCGTGACTTCGAACGAAACCTTTTGACCTTCCTTGAGCGTCTTGAAGCCCTGCATGTTGATCGCCGAGAAGTGCGCAAACAGGTCTTCACCGCCACCATCAGGGGTGATAAACCCAAAGCCCTTCGCGTCGTTGAACCACTTTACTGTTCCAGTTGCCATTGTTGGTAATTCCTTAAGTACGAGAATAAAACGGGACGTTGCCCGACCGATGTTTCGATCTCAAGGAAAGTACGGCGGTAGAACGACAGCGTGGCGGTCGTACAGAGCGTGCTTTACTGCTTGGAACAAAACACAGGCCGGCACTATACGCGAGTCCGGGAAAAAAAGCGAACTGCGGCAGGCGGTTGCGGACGCCGGAATTTTTGCGACGGCAAAAACCCCGGAATCGAACGGTTGTTCGTCAACTGCCTAGCTCGACCCGAACGGCGGCGGTACCGGCGGTAAGCGACCGAAGCTTGGCTCGTGCGACGTCGCGCGGGAGCGGAACCATCCCGCAATTGGTGCAGGGATAAAGGCGCTCCGGCGGGACGTAGGCCAGCGCAGCGCGGAGTACGCCTGCCACTTCCTCCGGCGTCTCAACGCGCTCGCTCGCGACATCGATCGCCCCGACCAGGACATCCTTGCCCTGAAGCAGGGCGATCAGCTCGATCGGCACATGCGAATTAGCGCATTCGAGCGAAACCTGGTCGATTGTCGATCGGGCGAGTTGTGGGAACGTTTGCTCGTAGTGCCGCCATTCGCTGCCCAGCGTTTTTTTCCACTCGATGTTCGCCTGGATGCCGTAGCCGTAACAGATGTGGACGGCGGTGGTGCAGCGGAGGCCTTGCGCAGCCCGCTCGAGGGCGGCGATGCCCCAATCGCGGACTTCGTCGAAGTAGACGTTGAACGCCGGCTCGTCGAATTGAATGATGTCGACGCCGGCCGCCTCGATCGCCCGCGCCTCGTCATTGAGAATTTCCGCAAACGCAAAAGCAAGCTTCTCGCGGCTCTTGTAGTACGCGTCGTACAGCGTGTCGACCATCGTCATCGGTCCCGGCAGTGTGTACTTGACGCGTCGCGCGGTCTCGCCGCGCAGGAAAGTTGCATCGTCGACATAGATCGGATGGCGGCGCGCCACCGCGCCCACGACGACGGGCACCGCGGCGTCGTACCGGTTGCGAATGCGCACCGTCCGCTTGTGCTCCCAGTCGACGCCGTCGAGCCCCTCGATGAACGTTGTCACGAAATGCCGCCGCGTCTGTTCGCCGTCGGTGACGATATCGATGCCGGCGTGCTCCTGATCGAACAGCGCGAGGCGGACGGCGTCGCGCTTGCCCTGCGTCAGCGCGTCGCCATCGAGCTTCCAGGGCGCCCACAGGGCAACCGGCTCCGCGAGCCATGAAGGCTTTGGCAAGCTGCCTGCGATCGTCGTCTGCAACACTGCGGCCATGATGTTTCCTGTCTCGTCGAAACGCGACTGAGCATAGCGGATCGCCGGAAAATGGGTGGTAAGGCCACTTGACCAATGGTCGGCCGCGTTTTAACGTTCGGCGCCCGGCTGCCGTGCGATTATGGCTGCCGCGCTTTCGATGACGACAGTCCTATTCGCCGACCACGACTATCCCGATATCGAGCTCGAGCGTGCGCTGTTCAACGAGGCCGGAGTCGATGTGGTGTCCGCGCAATGCAAGACTGAGGACGAGGTCATCGCGCACGGCGGCGGCTGTTGCGCCATTCTGCTGCAGTACGCGCCGATCACCGATCGCGTGCTGGGCGCTCTCCCGGACGTCGGCATTGTGAGTCGGATCGGCGCCGGATACGACACCATCGACGCTGCCGCGTGTGAAAAGCGCGGCGTCTGGCTCGCGAACTCCCCCGACTACGGCGTCGGCGAAGTTGCGACACATGCGCTGGCGCTCGCGCTCGCGTCGATCCGCAATATCGTTGCCTATCATCGCGACATCGGCGCAGGCAAGTGGGACTTCCTGTCGTCGGGGCCGCTGCGCCGGCCGGGTGAGCTTGCGCTTGGCGTCGTCGGCCTCGGACGTATCGGCAAGCGGATGGCGCACGTGTCGCGCAACGTATTCAAGCAGATCATCGCGTACGACCCTTACCTGATCGACGGTGATTTCCCGCCATACGTCGAACGGATGCGATCGCTTGCCGACCTCGCGGGCGAATCCGACATCGTTTCATTGCACACGCCGCTCACCACTGAAACGCGCGGCATGATCGATGCCGGTTTCTTCGCCGCCGCCAAACGCGGAATGACGCTCGTCAACACCTCGCGCGGCGCCGTCGTTGATTTGGGGGATCTTGTTAGGGCGTTGGATACGGGGATCGTGGCCGGTGCCGCGCTCGACGTGTTGCCGGTCGAGCCGGTGCCGCGCGATTCGCCGCTCATTTCTGATCCGCGGGTTATCCTCACGCCCCATGCGGCATTTTTTTCGATCGAAGCCGAGAAAGAGCTGCGGCACAAGGCCGTGCAAAATATCGTGAGCTGGCTCCGCCGTGGACGTCCCGACTATCCCGTCACAATAGGAACGCGTGCGCCATGATCGAATGCCTGAAGGAAATTGAATGGCCGCTGTAACGATCGCTGCGGTCGAAAAGTGGTTCGGGTCGACGCACGTGATCCGCGGCGTCGACATCGACATCGCGAACGGCGAGTTCTGCGTGCTCGTGGGGCCGTCCGGCTGCGGCAAGTCGACGCTGCTCCGCATGATCGCCGGTCTCGAGGAAATTTCCGCCGGCGAAATCGCGATCGGCGGCACCGTCGTCAACCGCGTCCGGCCGAAGGAACGCGATATCGCGACGGTGTTTCAGAACTACGCGCTTTATCCGCACATGACCGTGCGCGACAACATGTCGTTTGCGCTGATGCTCGCCAAGCAGTCGAAGAGCGAGATCACAAAACGCGTCGCCAAGGCGGCCGACATTCTCGGTCTCGAGCCGTATCTTGACCGGTACCCGCGGCAGCTTTCTGGCGGACAGCGGCAACGCGTCGCGATGGGTCGCGCCATCGTTCGCGATCCGCAGGTGTTCCTGTTCGACGAGCCGTTGTCGAATCTGGACGCGAAGCTCCGCGTGCAGATGCGAACCGAGATCAAGGAGTTGCATCAGCGGCTCGCGACAACGTCGATCTACGTCACGCACGATCAGATCGAAGCGATGACGATGGCGGACAAGATCGTCGTGATGCGCGATGGCGTCGTCGAGCAGATCGGCGATCCGCTTTCGCTCTACGATCATCCGGTCAACACGTTCGTCGCCGGCTTCATCGGCTCGCCGACGATGAACATGATCCCAGGGCTAGCGCGCGTAAAAGGCAACGGCGCGATCGTCGAATTCGCCGGCGGCGTGTCGCTCCCCGCGCCGATCGGCGCCCGCGCGGCGGACGGACAAGCGGTACTCTATGGCGTGCGGCCCGAACATTGCCGGTTGACCGATCGCACGGGCTTGCCCGCCGACATCGTCGTCGTCGAGCCGACCGGTGCCGACACGCAGCTGTACTGCCGTTTCAACGGGCAGGAGCTCACGTCGCTTGCGCGCGACCGTGTGAGCTGCCGGCCGGGCGATCGCGTGGGCCTGGACCCCGATCCCAGCCGTGCGCATTTATTCGACGCAGCCAGCGGTCGCTCGCTTGCCGCCTGACATTGTGTTGAGACTTGCACCGGGATTCGTTGTCGCATTTCTTTCTAGGAGGAGAAAAACGTGAGTGAAAACAAGCGCCGCAAATTCCTGAAGACATCCACGGGCGTTGCCGCCGGCGCGCTCGTTGGACCGATGATCTGGATCAAGGACGCCAACGCGCAGTGGAACAACGCGCCGGAGAAGGGCGCAAAACTGCGTGTGCTGCGCTGGAGTCGATTCGTCCAGGGCGATATCGATCAGTACATGAAGAACATTGCGAAATTCCACGAAAAATACGGCATCGAAGTGCGCGTCGACAATGAAGGCTGGGAGGACGTGCGACCCAAGGCCGCGGTCGCGGCCAATACAGGCGCGGGTCCCGACATCATCCTGTCAACCAACGATGACGCGAACTTGTATCCCGAGAAGCTCGTCGACGTCACCGATGTCTGCAACTACCTGGGCTCCAAGTACGGCCCCTTCTATCCCGTCTGCGACCCGTTCTT
>VBCG01000093.1:0-351 GCA_005881895.1 Betaproteobacteria bacterium | reverse complement strand
GGCGTCGCGGGCGTCTGCATGACCTACCGCGAGAGCGCAGTCAAAGCGGCCGGCTTTGCCAGTTTCCCGAAGGACACCGACGGATTTCTCAAATTGTGCAAGGCGCTGAAGGAAAAGGGGACGCCGCCCGGGTTCGCGCTCGGGAACGCGACAGGCGACGGCAACACGTGGTGCCAATGGCTCGTATGGTCATTCGGCGGCAAGCTCGTCGACCAGAACAACAAGATCGTTATCGACAGTCCCGAGACGGTGAAGGCGCTCGAGTACGCAAAGGAGCTATACGCGACATTTGTGCCGGGTACTTTGTCGTGGCTCGATCCGAACAACAACAAGGCGTTCCTCGACGGCCAG
>VBCG01000111.1:23232-28877 GCA_005881895.1 Betaproteobacteria bacterium | reverse complement strand
TGACCATCAGGCGCGGCGATACTGTCGAGTGGATCAACAAGGATCCGTTTCCGCACACAGTCACCGCCGCGCTGGCTTTTGATTCAGGCAGTATCGCTGCGGGGCAATCCTGGCGCTATACGGCGAAGACCGTGGGCGAATATTCGTACGTCTGTCTGTTGCACCCGAACATGAAGGGCGTGCTCGAAGTCAGATAGTCGAAATCCTGCGCTTTCTTCATGCGCCACTCGCGCGCCGGATCAGCGCGGCAGTGTCCATGTCTTTCGGTAGCGTGCCGAACGCCGCGCCAGAGAACGCAGCATCGGCACGCAACCGCGATGCGCAAAACGCGTCGGCGACGAACGCCGGCGCGTGACGAACGAGCAGCGACGCGGTGAACGCAACGGCGATCGCTTGCGCGAAGCGGCGCGCACTCGCTTGATCATCAGCGGCAGTCGACAGGTCGCGCAGCAGCGCCGCGTGCGCATCGAGATCGCGATTGCCACCGCGGGTTTGGTCGAGCTCCGCGAATAGCGCGTCGATCGTTGCCGGCTCGCGCCGTGCCGCGCGCATCACATCGAGGCAGATGACATTGCCCGAGCCTTCCCAAATTGAGTTGACCGGCGCCTCGCGATAGATGCGCGCCAGCGGCGTTTCCTCGACATAGCCGTTTCCGCCGAGCACTTCCATTGCCTCGAGCGCGACCATCGGAGCGCGTTTGCAAATCCAGTATTTCGCCGCAGGGGTCATGATCCGGGCGAGGGCGCGGTCACGCCCATTCGATGTCGGATCGAAGGCACGCGCCAAGCGCAGCGCCAGCGCCGTCGCGCCTTCGACTTCGAGCGCTATATCGGCGAGCACGGCCATCATCAGCGGTTGCTCGGACAGCATCCGGCCGAACGCGATTCGATGCGCAGCATAATGCAGCGCGTACGCGAGCGCACCCCTCATCATCCCGGCGCTGCCGATCACGCAATCGAGCCGCGTGTGCTGAACCATCTCCAGGATCGTTGCGATGCCTCGTCCTGGTTCGCCCAGCGGCCACGCCACCGCATCGTGGAACTCCACTTCCGACGACGCATTCGAACGGTTGCCGAGCTTGTCTTTGAGCCGATTGATCTGGACGGCGTTGCGCGTTCCGTCGGCGAGAAAGCGCGGCAGCAGAAAACAAGACAGGCCTTCCGAGGCTTGCGCAAGAACAAGATGTCCATCGCATTGCGGCGCCGAGAAGAACCATTTGTGGCCTCGCAACCGCCACGTGCCATCGCTGTGCGGTTGGGCACGGGTGAGATTCGCGCGAACGTCCGAGCCGCCTTGCCGTTCGGTCATCCCCATGCCGATCAACACTGCGCGCTTCGACGCGATCGGGAGCGGTCGCGGATCGTAATCGCGGACCACTAGGCGCGGTAGCCAATCACCAAGTGCTGCATTCGACGCGGCGTGCTGCCGCAGCACTGGCACGCACGCGTAGGTCATCGTCAACGGACATTGCGTGCCGTTTTCCACTTGCGCGTGGAGGAAATACATCGCCGCGCGCGCCACGTGAGCGCTCGTCGCAGTGTCGACCCAAGGCGCGCAATGCTCGCCCGCCGCTGTCGCGAGATGCATCAACGTATGCCATGCGAGATGAAATTCGACGGCATCGATCCGTTCGCCGCGCGAATCATGCGTTCGAAGTTGCGGCGGATTGCGGTTGGCGGCGTCGGCGAGCGCGAACGTCTCAGCGCTTCCCAGCGTCTCGCCCCAGTGCTCGAGCTCGGTCGTCGCGAGTCCACCTTCACGCGCAACGGCTTCCTGCAGCGCGACGTCGGTCAAATAGAGATTGCGGCCCTCGTAAGGCGGCGGCTGATTGGGAAACGGCGTCGCGATCAACGGTGTGATCAAGCCGGCGGTGGTCGGATCGCGCTCTTCGGCCGGAACGCTTTGCAGATTTCATCGTGTGTTTCGATGTACGGTCCGCCGATCAAGTCGATGCAATAGGGGACCGCGGGGAAGATGCCGTCGAGTGTTTCCTTGATGGCCTTCGGCTGGCCCGGCAAATTGATGATCAGCGCAACACCGCGCACGACGGCGACTTGCCGCGAAAGAATCGCCGTCGGAACATATTTGAGGCTGACCTGCCGCATCTGCTCACCGAATCCAGGCATCACCTTGTGCGCAACCGCGAGCGTTGCCTCCGGCGTGACGTCGCGCGGCGCTGGCCCGGTGCCGCCAGTGGTGAGCACAAGATGGCAGCCTACGGTATCGACCAACTCGACCAGCGTTCGCTCGATCACCGCTTGATCGTCCGGAATCAATCGAGCTTCCGTGCGCCACGGCGTCTTGAGGGCAGTGGCGAACCATTCGTTGAGACCGGGGATCCCCTTGTCGTCGTAGACTCCGGCCGACGCGCGATCGGAGATCGAGACGAGGCCGATCAAAAGTTCAGACACGAGATGCGTTCGCGTCGTCGACAATGCGAGTGAGCGCGCGAAAGAGTGCGCGTGATTTGTGCGGCGGCCCTCCGCGCGCGCGTTCCGCTCGCGTATCGTTGACCAATGCCGTCAACGTTGCGCGGTCGGCACTCGGATAAGCGGCGAGGAAGTGCGCGAGCCCGTCGGGTTCCGCGAGCATGCGGTCACGCCATTGCTCGACCCGCGCGAACCGCGCGCGCTCCGTGTTCGAGCCGCGCTGCCATTGCATGAGTGTCGCCTTGATCGGCGCTGCGTTGACGTCGCGCATCAGCTTCCCGACGAACTGCAGTTGACGCCGCCGGCCCTCGTGTTGCGTGATCCCGCGTGCCTGCGCAATGGCATCCGCTAGACGCTCGGGCAAATCAAGCGCGGCCAACCGGTCCGGGTCCAGCGCAATCAGCGCTTCGCCCAGCGCCTGCAGCTCGTGCATGGCGCGCTTGCGCTCCGATTTGGAGGGTGCCTGCGGAACGTCGTTGGCGCTGTTTTGTCGCTTTTCGGATGGAAACATGATCGGTGGTGCAAAAGTATGCAGGCGAAGCGGGCTTGATCAAGGCGCTTTGCTATCATACCCATAGGCGCTCCGCACTGCTTGTGACGTAGGCTTGGAGCGCACGCACGGCGCGACATTCGCTCGCAAAGGCCATCGATGACCTCGTCATTAAGCATCACGCGTCGGGCACCGAAGTCAGGCGGCGCGGAAACGTCTGTCGATGGACAATTTCCCGTTTCAACGGCCGCGCTCGACCGTATCGCGCAAACCATTCTCGATACCGCGAAGGCTGGCGGCGCGACCGCCGCCGAAACAGACGTTTCGCAGGCGATTGGTCTTTCCGTGACGGTCCGTAAAGGCGAGGTCGAAACGATCGCTTACAACCGTGACAAAGGCATCGCCCTCACGGTTTTCATCGGACAGCGGCGCGGACATGCAAGTACCGCGGACTTCGCGGACGAGTCGATTCGCGCGACGGTCGAAAAGGCGATTGCCATCGCGCGTTTCACTGCCGACGACCCCTTTGCCGGCCTTGCCGATCCAGCGCGACTCGCCCACGATCCGCCCGATCTCGATCTTTATCATCCGTGGCCGCTTTCGGTCGAGCACGCAATCGAGCTAGGCCGTGCAACGGAAGCGGCGGCGTTTGCGGTCGATCATCGACTCAGCAACAGCGAAGGTTCGACGGTCGCGCGCGGTGAAGCCGAATTCGTTTACGCCAATTCGAACGGCTTTCGCGGCGGTTACCGGAGCTCGCGTCACCACATCGACTGCGCCGTCGTCGGCGAAGAAGGCGGCGCGATGCAACGCGACTACTGGTACACGGCTGCCCGGGCGCCGGAGGAAATGTTGTCCGCGGAAGAAGTGGGGCGGCAAGCAGGGTTGCGCACGGCGCGTCGCTTGAACGCGCGCCAGTTGTCAACGCTCGAATGCCCGGTGATCTTCGAGGCGCCGGAGGCCGCCGATCTGCTGGGATTCTTCGTCAACGCGGTGTCCGGGGGCAGCCTCTATCGCAAATCGTCGTTCTTGCTCGATTCGCTGGGCGATCAAGTTTTTTCGCCGATCGTGAATATTCGTGAAGAACCCCATTTGCCGCGCGCGCGTGGCAGCGCGCCATTCGACAACGAAGGCGTCGCAACGGTCCGGCGCGATCTCGTCACGGGTGGTGTTCTAAACGGGTATTTTCTGGGAAGCTATTCGGGGCGCAAGCTCGGGCTGGCCACGACGGGCAACGCCGGCGGCGCACACAACCTCGCGGTTACGCCGGGAGCACTCGATCTCGAGGGCCTTTGCCAACAAATGGATCGAGGATTGCTGATCACCGAGCAGCTCGGCCATGGCGTCAATCCGGTAACCGGCGACTACTCGCGCGGCGCCGCCGGATTCTGGATCGAAAACGGGGGCATCGCCTATCCAGTCGAAGAGATTACGATCGCAGGCAATCTGAAGCAGATGTTTCGCGACATTGTCGCGGTCGGCCGCGACGTCGATCGCAGGGGATCGCGACATACTGGCTCGATCCTCATCGCAAAAATGACGGTTGCCGGGCAGTAACGCGCGGGCTGCCGCGAATGCAAGGTGCAACCCGACCCGCCGGCGTGATGATTGAAACGGTCTTCACGTGGGTCAAGTCGCTCGCGGATCCGCTGCGCAACCCTGCTCACGCGGACCGCTGGATCGCGCAACTTCCGACCGGCGACGCAATGGCGATCCAGAAGGACGCGCTCGAGCTCGTCGCGAAGTTTCCCGGCGCGCGAAAGGACGTAGCGGCCGCGCAAGTCGAAGCGCTCCTCAAGATCGACGCGCGCCTCGAGCCGATCATCGCGCAGCTCACGCAGCAGTACGTCACGAACTATCAAAAAAGCTCAGCGGTGGAATCGCGGCTGTGGCACTCGGTGTTCGATCTCGTCAAGGCATTCGTCGCGGCCTACCACGCGTCGCTCATGTCGGGATTTCCGCGTGCGGAGAGCAAGCGCTGGCGCGCGATCCTGCCGTGGGTGCTCGTGCGGCTCGTCCATTACAAGGGGCTCGACGGCAAGTTTCGGCTCTTTCGCTACAGTCACTGGATACCCGCGCAGTGGCGCGATTTTCACGAGCTCTACGAGTTCGGCCGCATTCGCAGTTGGCAGCGCGAGCAACTGGTGTTCGGGGCGGGCGCGTTCGCGAAGCCCGGCGTTTCACTCGAACAGGTGTACCTGAATTCGTTGATGCTGATGCGGCTCGACTCCGGCAACTTCACGCCCGATCAGGTCGAGTGGGCGGCACGTCAGCTCGAGGACTGGACGCCGTCGTTGTCGCTCGTGCCACCGCCAGGCGAGGGCGCCGGATTCTTCGTCGACCTGACCGGCGCGCAGGGGTTGCGCCGGCGCGACAAACCCCATGTCGGCGGTCGCAATCTGTTCCTCGACGCCGGACCGATTTATGCACGCGTCGTCGAAAGAATGCGCTGGCTTCCCGAGCACGATGATGACGTGCCTCAACCCGGCGACCTGCCGCCCCGGGAACAACGGCTGCTGCTGATGCGTCTAGCGGCGTTGTTCGGGCCGGAAGCAATTGCGCATGCGCCGCGCGCGGCGCGTCATGTAACCGATGGCGAGGTGCGCGTTGTTGTCGGATTGCAGGCACTGACGCGCGCGGTCGCCGAGATCGAACGGCTGCCGGACGCTGCGCGTACGCCGGGTGTTTCGACGAGCTTCGACGAAGTGACGCAAGTCATGCCCGGC
>VBCG01000111.1:0-23178 GCA_005881895.1 Betaproteobacteria bacterium | reverse complement strand
GCTGCCGGCTGATCGCGCCGGTCAAGGACGCGCCCGCGCGTCTTGGCGAGCTGGTCGCGATCAAGGAGGGTGATCACTGGGTCCTGGCAGTCGTCCGGCGGATGCAGCGCCAGCAGGTCGACGAAGTGACCGTCGGCGTCGAAGTCGTTGCCCGCCGGATCGTGCGCGTGCTGATGCGGAGCTGGATGGCGCCGGCCGATACCGGTCGCGGCGAGGATGAGCGGCCGTTCTTCGGGATCTATCTTCCGGCGCATTCAGCGAATCGCCAGGGCTCGCAGCGGAGCCTGATCGGTCCCGATGACAAGTTTCCCTCCGGCGGGATGGTCGAGCTGGATACCGGCAATGGTCGCTACCTCATACGCTTCAGCCAAACGCTCGAGCGCCAGGCGGGCTGGACCTGGGCGCTCTTCAATGCGGTGCGAAAGCTTTCCGCATAAAACGAACCTGGCACACGGAACCGCTGCCTAAGACAACCTTAAGGTAACGGCGGCAAAATCCGCTAGAATCCGCGCCAGCCCGGCGGCGCTCGCGCGCATCATGACGGCATGTGACAAGGCGCGAGCCGCGCTGCTCTAGACCGGATCTACGTCGTCGGCCCGGCCGACATTTACGAGGAGATTTGGATGGAACGTCGTTCGTTCATCAAGAACACGGGACTGGCGGGTATTCTGGCGGCGGGTTCCGCACCGGCATTTGCGCAAGCGCCTGCGCAGCCGGAAGTCAAATGGCGGCTGGCGTCGAGCTTTCCGAAGAGCTTGGATACGATCTACGGCGGCGCGGAGACGATTTCAAAGCGCGTCGCCGCGGTCACCAACAATAAGTTCCAGATCCAATTGTTCGCGGCCGGCGAGATCGTTCCAGCATTTGGCGTCGTCGACGCGGTGCAGAACGGCACGGTCGAATGCTGCCATACCGCGCCGTATTATTTCTTCGGCAAGGACCCGACGTTCGCCTTCGCCTGCGCGGTCCCGTTCGGTATGAGCGCGCGCCAGCAGAACGCCTGGATGTACCACGGCGGCGGGTTGCAGCTGATGCGCGAGTTCTTCAAGGGCTACAACATCATCAACTTCCCGGCGGGCAACACCGGCGCGCAAATGGGCGGCTTCTTCCGCAAGGAGCTGAAAAGCGTAGCCGATATGAAGGGTTTGAAGATGCGCATCGGCGGCTTCGCCGGTACGGTGTTGCAGAAGCTCGGTCTCGTCCCGCAGCAAATTCCCGGCGGCGACATCTATCCGGCGCTGGAAAAGGGGACGATCGACGCTGCCGAATGGGTCGGACCCTACGATGACGAAAAACTTGGTCTCTACAAAGTTGCGAAGTTTTACTACTACCCGGGTTGGTGGGAAGGCGGTCCCGAGCTAGACCTCTTCGTCAACATCGCCGCGTACGAAAAGCTGCCGAAGGACTATCAGGCCGCGCTCGAAGGCGCCTGTTACGAGGCCAACGTCGACATGGTCGCGAAGTACGATGCGGTCAATCCGCCGGCGTTGCGGCGATTGGTTGCGGCGGGCGTGCAGCTTCGCCCGTTCCCGCGCGAGATCATGCAAGCGTCATACAAGGCCGCGACCGAAGTGTTCGACGAAACGTCGGCGAAGAACGCGGCGTTCAAGAAAGTGTTCGAGCCGTGGCGCAAGTTCCGCGACGAAGAAATCCTGTGGTTCCGTGTGGCGGAGCAGAACTTCGACCAGTTCATGGCGACGGCGAACACACAGCCTGCCGCGAAGAAAACGTAGACGACAACGACCGTCGCTCGAAGAGCCCCGCGGGAAAAGCGGGGCTTTTTTGTTGGTGCGCCAGGCATGGCGCGCAGCGCCGTGACTGGCGCTGTTCGACTCGCTGTGGTGGCGGGTCGAATGACTTGAGGGTGAAAGTCCCTTACACACCTGGCAAGGGAAGTGTTAGCTGAACGGCAAGGGTGTCCGGAGTGATTCGGAATCTGAACGAAGCTTAAGGCGGAACCGCATGTACGGGGCTGGGAGGGCGGCGGGAGTAATCCCGCCCCCTATCCCATCCGCAGCGGCCGCTATTTTCCAGGCGGCGGATTTGGCGGCGGCGCGCCGGGCGCCGGAGCTTTGAACAAATCCTCGATCGATTGCGCGTCGCGATTCTGCTCCTTCTCCTCGCGCTGCTCCGTTTGCTCCTGCGTTTCCGGCTGGCCTGGCTGGGCACCGGGCGGCGCTCCCGATTGGCTCGGCGGCAGCTCGATCTCGATCTTCGTCGGATCGATGTTGGATTCGATGCCCTTGTAGACCATCACCATTTTCGGGAACAGGATCACGAGCGCGATCATGACGACCTGGATAAGGACGAACGGCACGGCGCCCCAGTAAATCTGGCCCGTCGTCACCGGCGGCATTCTCTTGCGCGTCAGCTTGTCGAGATATTCTTTGTTGGGTGCAACGCTCCGTAGATAAAACAACGCGAAGCCGAATGGCGGATGCATGAACGACGTCTGCATGTTGACGCCGAGCAGCACGCCGAACCAGATCAAATCGATGCCGAGCTTTTCCGCGACGGGTCCGACCAGCGGTACGACGATGAACGACAACTCGAAGAAGTCGAGGAAAAACGCAAGGAAAAAGATCAGCACGTTGACGACGATCAGGAAGCCGAGCTGGCCTCCCGGGAGGCTCGTCAGCAAATGCTCGACCCACACGTGGCCGTTGACGCCATAAAACGTGAGACTGAACACGCGCGCGCCGATCAGGATGAACACGACGAACGTGGAGAGCTTCGCGGTCGCATCCATCGCCTGTCTAAGCAGCTTCCATGACAGTCGGCGTCGTGCAAGCGCCATGATTAGCGCGCCGGTCGCGCCCATCGCACCGCCCTCCGTCGGCGTTGCAACGCCCAGAAAGATCGTGCCGAGAACGAGAAATATCAGCGCGAGCGGCGGAATCATCACGAACGTCGCGCGCTCGGCGATCTTCGACAACAGGCCGAGCTTCAGGAAGCGATTGATCACCGCAGCGAAAAACGCGACCGCCGTGCCGACGCAGGTCGCGATGACGATCGTTTCGTCGAGCGCCGTTTCCTTAAGGCGAAGCTTGGCGTAGACAACCGCGGCAACTGCGGAAAGCAACACCAGGACAATCACCGAAACGATCCCGCTTTTGCCATTCGGCTCGCGCAGCGAACGCGCTTCGAGCGGAAGCGCCGGCGCCCAATTCGGCTTGACGATCGTCGCGCCCAGCGTGTACAGCGCATAGAGACCTGCCAGCACGATGCCCGGAATAAACGCGCCGGCATACATGTCGCCTACCGAGCGGCCGAGCTGGTCGGCCATGATGATAAGCACGAGCGAAGGCGGAATGATCTGGGCCAGCGTGCCCGACGCGGCGATGACGCCTGATGCGAGCCGGCGATCATAGCCATAGCGCAGCATGATCGGCAAGGAAATGAGCCCCATCGAGATCACGCTCGCCGCGACCACGCCGGTAGTCGCAGCCAGCAGCGCGCCGACGAAGATGACCGCATAAGCGAGGCCGCCGCGCAACGGCCCGAACAACTGGCCGATGGTGTCGAGCAGGTCTTCGGCCATACCGGAACGTTCGAGGATCAGTCCCATGAACGTGAAGAACGGCACGCAGAGCAACGTGTCGTTCGACATCACCCCCCAGATCCGGTCGGGTAGCGCCTGCAGCAGCGACGTGCCGAGCAGGCCAAGCTGGATCCCCAGAAGCCCGAACGCGATGCCGACGGCGCCGAGCGAAAACGCGACCGGAAATCCCAACAGCAGCGTGATCACGAGCGCGCAGAACATCAGCGGCGCGATGTTGGCGATGACCCAGGCGGTCATGGCTTCGCCCCGGTCGGCGTCTGCGCTTGCTCGCGGGCCATTTCCTCGAGCAACTCCTCCTCTGCGCTCTTGTCGTGCCGTTCCAGCGGATTGGGGATCAAGCCCATCAGAAATGCGACGCGCTTGATGAGCTCGGAGGTGCCCTGCATGATCAGCAGGAAAAACCCGATAGGCACCATCAGACGAGCGGGCCAAATCACGAGACCGCCCGCGTTGGTCGACACTTCATTGCGCGTGTACGAATCCATGAACAGCGGCCAGGACAGCCACATGATCGTGATCGCCATCGGAAAGAGAAACAGCACGATGCCGACAATGTCGATCCAGTTTTGCGCGCGCGCCGATAGTCGTCCAGAAACGATGTCGATCCGTACGTGCGCATTGTGCAAAAGCACGTAACCGGCGCCGAACAGGAAGATCACCGAGAACAAGTACCACTGGATCTCGAGGTACGCGTTGGAGCTGTAGTTGAACAGTTTGCGAACCGTGGCGTTCGCAGCACTGATCAGCACGACGGCCAGAATGAGCCAGTAGATGAGGCGGCCGATACGCTCGCTCAGCGCATCAATCGCCCGCGACAGCGCGAGCAAGGCGTTCAACGGACCTCCCTTCGGGCGCACTTGCCGCAGCGTCGCGCCTCGAGACTCGTTTAGGCGGGCAATCGTGGGCTTTGGGTTTCGCCCGGCAGCGGATTATATGCGCAATTGCGCCCAGGCCAATCATGGAGAAAGGCATCGTCGCGAACGGCGCTTACCCGACCGAATGCTAAACTCTATCTCCCCTTCGACACGAATTAGCACGCCACATCATGTTCCACCGCACGCTCACACTCGCGAAATCCGATCCGGAGCTGTGGGAGGCGATCACGGCCGAAAACCGGCGCCAGGAAGAGCATATCGAGCTGATCGCTTCCGAGAATTACACCAGCATGGCCGTGCTGCAGGCGCAGGGATCGCAGCTCACCAACAAATACGCCGAAGGCTATCCCGGCAAGCGTTACTACGGCGGCTGCGAATTCGTCGACATCGCCGAGCGTCTGGCGATCGATCGCGTAAAGAAGCTGTTTCGCGCCGATGCCGCGAACGTCCAGCCCCATTCCGGTGCGCAGGCGAACCAGGCCGTGTTCTTCGCGGCGATGAAGCCCGGCGACACGATTCTCGGAATGAGTCTTCCGCACGGCGGTCACTTGACGCACGGCTCGCCGGTCAACCTCTCCGGCAAATGGTTCAACGTCGTTGCGTATGGCCTCGACCTTCAAACCGAGCTCATCGACTACGACGCGGTCGAGCGTTTGGCGCACGAGCACAAACCCAAGCTGATCGTCGCCGGCGCTTCAGCGTATTCGCGCATCATCGATTGGAAGCGTTTTCGCTCCATCGCCGACAGCGTGGGTGCGTTGTTCATGGCCGACATGGCGCACTACGCGGGCTTGATTGCGGCCGGCGTCTATCCAACGCCTGTCGGCATTGCCGATTTCTCGACCAGCACGACGCACAAGACGCTCCGTGGACCGCGCGGCGGTTTGATCCTGATGAAGAGCGAGCATGAAAAAGCGATCAATTCAGCGGTCTTTCCGGGGATCCAGGGCGGTCCGCTGATGCACGTCATCGCCGCCAAAGCCGCGGCATTTGGCGAGGCGATGACCCGCGATTTCATGATCTATCAGGAGCGCGTTCTCGAGAACGCGCGTGTTCTGGCGAAAGTACTGCAAGAGCGCGGGCTTCGCGTCGTTTCGGGCGGCACCGACTCGCACATGTTCTTGCTGGATCTCCGCGCCAAGCGCATCACGGGTAAGGACGCCGAAGCCGCACTGGCGCGCGCCCACATCACCGTCAACAAGAACGCGATTCCGAACGATCCCGAGAAGCCGTTTGTCACGTCGGGCATTCGCATCGGCAGCCCTGCGATCACGACGCGCGGATTCGGTGAGCTCGAATGCGAGGAGCTCGGGCACCTGATTGCCGATGTGCTGGACGCGCCCGCGGACGAAGGGGTGCTGACGCATGTCGGCAACGCCGTCGGGGCGCTGACGCGGCGCTTCCCGGTCTACCGTTGAGATGAAATGTCCGTTTTGCGGTAGCGACGACACGCAGGTCATCGATTCGCGCGCATCCGAGCCCGGCGACTCGATTCGGCGGCGTCGCAGATGCACGCAATGTCAAAAGCGCTTCACGACGTACGAAACGGCGGAGCTCCGGTTGCCGCAGGTCGTGAAGACCAACGGCAATCGCGCGGATTTTGACGTCGAACGCATTCGCGTGGGCTTTCAGCGCGCGTTGCACAAGCGACCGGTACCGACCGAATACGTGGATGCCGCAATCGACCGCATCGTGCAGCAGGTACTTTCGCTCGGCGAGCGCGAAATACCGTCGCGGCAGCTCGGAGAAATGGTGATGCAGGAGCTCTATAAGCTCGACAAGGTTGCGTACATCCGTTTTGCGTCCGTTTATCGTTCGTTCCAGGATGTTTCCGATTTCCGTGATGCGCTGAAGGAAGTCGAAGCGCCGCCGGCGGCGATGAAGCGAACGCGAAAGTAACGGACGCCGTCGCGTCGTTGCGATTTGCGCTGAGACTTGCGCGCATCGAAGCCAGGCGCGTCGAATGAGTGACCCCAGCCGATCAACGATGCCCGACTATAGCGCCGCCGATCACGCGCACATGGCACGTGCGCTCACGCTTGCGGAGCGTGGCCTCTACACGGCGACGCCGAACCCTCGTGTCGGCTGTGTCGTCGTCAAGGACGGCGCGGTGGTTGGTGAAGGCTTTCATCTGCGTGCCGGCGAGCCGCATGCCGAGGTCAACGCGCTGAAGCAGGCGCGCGAGCATGGGCGCGATGCACGCGGCGGGACGCTTTATGTGACGCTCGAGCCCTGTAATCATTACGGGCGCACGCCCCCGTGTGTCGACGCCATCCTGACTGCCGGCATTGGTCGCGTCGTTGCCGCGATGCCGGATCCCAATCCAGCAGCGGGGAATGGTGCAGAACGGTTGCGCACCGCTGGCATTGTCGTCGACATGGGCCTGCTCGAGAATGAAGCCCGCGAGTTGAACATCGGTTTCATCTCTCGGATGGCGCGAGGCACGCCTTGGGTGCGGGTGAAGCTCGCCGTGAGTGTCGATGGGCGGAGCGCCCTCACGAACGGCGCGAGTCAATGGATTACCGGGCCCGATGCCCGCGCCGACGGACACGCCTGGCGGGCGCGCGCCTGCGCCGTTCTCACCGGCGTGGGCACGATCTTGCAGGACGATCCTCAGCTCACGGTGCGCGACGTCGATACGACCCGCCAGCCACTGCGCGTCATTGTGGATCGGAACGCCGACACGCCCCCGAAGGCACGGGTGCTCGGCGGGGGTCCGTCGCTTGTCGTGACGGCGGGCGCGCGCAATAACGGATGGCCAGCCAACGTCGAAACGCTCGCGCTTCCCGACAGCGCAGGCCGGATCGATCTGACAGCGATGATGCGATCGCTGGCGGGGCGCGGCGTCAACGAGCTCCATGTCGAAGCCGGTGCCCGCCTCAACGGTGCGTTGATCGGCGACGGACTGGTCGATGAGCTCCTCGTCTATGTCGCTCCCAGCGTGCTGGGCGATCCCGCGCGCGGGATGTTCGAGCTGGCGGCCCCGTTGACGTCGCTTTCCGCGCGCGTGCCGCTCGAATGGCAAGGGATTCAGCGGATCGGTGCGGACCTTCGCGTGATTGCGCGTATCGTCCGAACGGCATCAAGGACTCGCTGATGTTCACCGGAATTGTCGAAGCACTCGGTTTGATCGAGGACATCCGCCCTGCGAGTGACGGAGCGAGTATCAGGGTGGCGGCGGCTGGCATGGACCTGTCCGATGTCGACATCGGCGACAGCATTGCGGTCAACGGCTGCTGTTTGACCGTCGTTGCCTCGGACGGACGATCGCTGACGTTTGATGTGTCGGGCGAGACCATCCGTTGCACTGCACCGCTGGAACGCGGGCATCGGGTGCATCTCGAGAAGTCGCTGCAGCTGGCCGACCGTCTGGGCGGCCATCTCGTCGCGGGACATGTCGACGCCGTGGGAACCGTTACCGAGTCGCGCCCGGTAGCGGGGGATGCATGGGGCAGCCGGTACCTCGCCATCGACGCGCCGATCGAGCTCGCTCGGTTCATTGCGCCAAAGGGATCGATCGCCGTGCACGGCGTGAGCCTCACCGTCAACACCGTCGAAGGCGCACGCTTTGCGGTGAACCTGATCCCGCATACACTGGATGTGACAACGTTCAAGGATCTTCTGCCGGGAGCGAAGGTCAACCTGGAAATCGACATGGTCGCGCGCTATGTGGCTCGCCTCGCGGAATTCGACCGCTGAACGAGTCCGTCACCTGGCGCGGCACGTGATGGAGGAATCAACATGGATTTGACGACACTCGAGCGGTTGCCGCTGTGGATCGGCGGCCGCGCGGCCGACCCGACGACGACCCGTTATGGCGAGGTGACCAATCCGGCTACCGGCGAGGTTATTCGTCACGTGCCCTTCGCCAATGCCGCGGACGTCGATGCGGCGGTCCAGGCAGCGGCCAAAGCATTTCCGACCTGGCGCGCCGCGCCACCGCTGCGTCGCGCGCGGGTGTTGATGCGCTTTCGCGAGCTTCTCGACACGCACAAGAAGGACCTCGCGCGCGTCGTCACGCAGGAGCACGGCAAGACACTCGTGGACGCCGAAGGATCACTGACGCGCGGCCTTGAGGTGGTCGAATTCGCCGCCGGAATTCCTCACTTGCTCAAAGGCGAATACAGCGACGCGGTGGGCACCGACGTCGACAGTTATTCGCTGCGGCAGCCACTCGGCGTGTGCGTCGGCATCACGCCGTTCAACTTTCCGGCGATGGTGCCGATGTGGATGTTTCCGCTGGCGATCGCCTGCGGTAACACGTTCGTGTTGAAGCCCTCGGAGCGTGATCCGACACTGTCGCTGCGCTTGGCGGAGCTCTTGCAGGAAGCCGGTTTGCCCGACGGCGTGTTCAATGTCGTGCACGGCGATAAGGAGGCGGTCGACGCGCTGCTTCGCCATCCGCTGGTACGGGCCGTCTCGTTCGTCGGCTCGACACCGATTGCCCGTTATATCTACGAGACGGGTGCGGCGAACGGAAAGCGCGTGCAAGCGCTTGGCGGCGCAAAGAATCACGCGGTCGTCATGCCGGACGCCGACCTTGCTTTCGCTACCGAGGCGATCATCGGTGCCGGCTATGGGTCGGCAGGCGAGCGCTGCATGGCGATTTCGGCCATCGTGGCGGTGGGTGATGTTGCCGATCCACTGATAACGAAGCTGGCCGAGCGAGCACGGCGCGTGAGTGTCGGTCCTGGCGATGCCGACGATGCTGAAATGGGCCCGGTCATCACATGCGCAGCGCGCGATCGTATCGTGGGGTTGATCGATCGCGGCGTGGCCGAGGGTGCGCGGCTCGTCGTCGATGGACGGCGGCCCGCTGTGTCCGGGCATGACGCGGGCTTTTTCGTCGGTGCGACGCTGTTCGACAACGTCACATCGGACATGGCGATCTATCGCGAAGAAATATTCGGTCCGGTGTTGTCGGTCGTACGCGTACCGTCGCTGACCGACGCCGTCGCTCTCATCAACGCCAATCCCTACGCGAACGGCGCGGCGATATTCACCCGCTCCGGACACGCGGCGCGGCGATTTCAGCAGGACGTCGAAATCGGCATGGCCGGCATCAATGTACCTATCCCGGTGCCCATGGCGTTCTATTCGTTCGGCGGTTGGCGCAATTCGCTCTTTGGCGATCTGAACGTGCACGGTACGGACGGTGTGCGCTTCTACACGAAGCTCAAGACCGTGACGTCGCGATGGCCGGACGATGGTAGCGCCGCGCCGGGCTTTCATATGCCGTTGATGGGTTGAGGTTGCCGGCATCACTCAGCGAGAACACGCCACGACAATCGCCGTCGCCCCGCAGCGTCGGCGAGCCATGCCTGCGCATATAGCGTTGTGCCCGCAGCGCCATCGACGCGTATCGTCTGGCGAAATAGCGGAACAGGCTCCGGCTCCGGGTTGGTGACGGTGCCCGGGATCGCGGTGTCGACTGCCGGGATAAGGATGCACGTATCGTGGGTCGCCGGACCCGCGGCCGTACACATCCGTTCAATCACATAACGAACGCTATTGCCCGCACCGCCGTCGATGACGCGCGCAGCGGCACCGTAGTTGCTCAGCTTCTGTAACGCAAACGGGACGCCGCGGGTGTCTTCGAGCGTCTGTCGGCTGGCGTAATAGCTTTGCGACTCGTCGTCGCTCGTTGGGTCCGCTATCAGCCTGCGCTCAAACAACGCAGCGATCGCGTGCTCCACGGCTGCGTCGGTAGCGAGCGTTGCACCTTGCGACAGTCCGACATTGCCCGTCACCGCGGTGCTGGCATCGACGCTTCGCATCAGCGCCATTCCCGCGTATCCGAGTGCGAGCATCGCGATCAACGCGATCAATACAACAATGCCGTCTTGATCTCTCGGTCGCCTCGTCGGGCGCTGGAAGCGTCGTTTGGTCATCATCGATTCCAGATTTGATTGCGAAGCGGCACCACCGTCTCGTGCATCCGATAGCGATAACCGCCGCCCGCCGAGGCTGCAATGACGCCGGATAGACGGCCCGCACACGTCGACTTGTCGCTCGCTTCGCAATCGAACATCGTCCAGCCGAAGGAACTCTTAATGTCGCGGTCGAAAAAGTCGCTTCGTACGATGAGGCCGATGCGAATCGCCTTGATGCGGCGGAGCGTATCCGCCGGCGCAGCGAGTAGCACTGCGGCGCTCCAGTCGCCGGACGGGCCCGCTTGCGCCGGCACCCACGTATCGAGCATTCCATCGCCATCGCGATCAACGCCGTATTGAAGCTTCAAGTTGATGATATTGGAGGCGAGCGGATTGGGCGCATCGCCGCCCAGCAGGTCCGTCGTGCGCAGAACCCCGCTCACGACGTCGTAGCGAATGATCTGCGCGTCTTTCGTCGGACCGAGATTGGCGAGCCACGATGACAAGGGAAAGGCCGTCGTCAACGGCGCATGCGCGATTTCAACGAACCCCGGCGCAGGGACGTTGATACCTGTCACGTCGGTTGCCGCGCAGTCGCCGTTCCTACCGATCGCAATCACCCGATCGCCGACTGCGAATCCAAAGGGTGATTGAACCAAGAAGTTCTCGCCGGCTGCCGCCGCGGCCGCGAAGGGGACGGCCGCGCCGATGGCGGCTGCAACGCCGTAGCGAATCACCACACTGTCGGCGAGATCGTCGCGTCCGCCATCGGTGATGAGGATTGCAACGGGACGCAGCGTGTCCACAACGCTCGCCGATGGCGGGCAGCTCGACATCGCTTTAGCTGCGTCCGCAAAGCCGCTACCCGCATTGGCGATGTCGAAGGCGAGACGCGACAAGACGAAAAGTCCGGTCTGCTGCGCATCGCCGGCCGCTTGCGCGTCCTGGCGAACCTTATCCGATCGGGCGACAACCACGTAGATGATGAGCACGGCAAAAAGCGCGACCGTGACGCCGACCATCACGTCAACGAGACCTGCGCCTAGTTGCGAACAGCCGGCGTGGCGTTTCATCGCAGCCATCAATTGGTGGCGATCACCGCGCTCGCCGTATAGCGATGGGCCGCGAGATCGCCAGGCGTTTGCCAAAATATGCTGAGCGATACCTGTCGGCTCGTCGTTGTCGGCCCGTCGATGATTTGTATGGCGGGCAAGTTTTGGACGTCGTTGACGCCCGGCAACCGCTTGGCCTGACCCTGCAATGCGAGCCAGTTAGCCGAACCGGCGGAGGGATCGAAGCGCGCTGCCAATGTCGCAGGATCGCTCGCACGCATCGAAGCAATCGTTGCCTGCACGAGCTCGGCTGCATTGGCCCGATATTGGGCGTCATTGAAGTGGCGGGCGGCGCGGGTTTGCAGCCCGGCCATCGCCATCAGCCCAAAGGAAAAGATCAGCAGCGCAACGAGCGCCTCCAGCAGGAATGCGCCCCATTGCGCATCCGCGGCGCGGCGACACCTGAAGCGCGCACGCTCAAACACAGCTGCCATCGGCGCGAATCGTCCAGCAATCAGCGCTTCGAGTCCAACCCGTTGGCAGTGACGCTGTTCCACGCAAGCCGGTCTCGTCGATCGTATAGACGAAACGCGCCATTCCCTTGGTGTCGATGCCGGTTGCCGTATAGACGAACGAGCGCGCCGTCGCGATGCAGGCCACTTGAAACGAATCGGCTGGGCCCGCGGCGGCCGACGGGATCACGCCGCAAGCGCCGGCGTCATCGAGATACGATCGCCGATCCAGAAAATATTGTTCCATCCGCGTTCGATAGTCCGAGAGCTTCGCGAACGCATCGAGGATGCGGCTGCGTGTGACGTACGAACCGTATTGAGGAACCGCGATCGCCGCCAGGATGCCGACGATCGCTACCGCGACCAATAGCTCGACGACGGTGAAGCCCATCGGAGCTCTTGCGCTACTTGGCCTCATGGACATGCCTCGTGCGTGACATCGGTGCGAACGCGCCCGCTGTTGGCGAGCACGACTTTGCGGGCGTCTTGTCCGTGCCGGCAGATCGTGAACGTGCCCATCTGCAATGCGCCGTCGTGTCTCCGCGCATGGCCGAGACTCGTAAATGAAATGTAGTCGGCAACCGGCCGATTGACGGCGATGGTGATGCCTGCTGCGGCGGCTGACTCGCGGCCCAGGATAGTGGCGTCGGATGCCGGCTGAGCCGCATTGCCGTCATTGACGAAGGTGAGCCAACCCAGTTCCCACGTAGCTCCCGAGGCGCAGCGCAGCCGGTCGGCGCTTGGACAGAGGTCAACGCGAGTTCCACGCTTGATCGCTTCGCTACGGGCCACGCTCAATGCCCGCGCCAGTGCCTCGGAGCGGTCGCGGAGCTCTGACGTTGCAAGAAACGCTCGCCAGTTCGGCGCCGTGGTGGCAGCGAGAATGCCGGCGAGTGCGAGCGCAACCATCAGTTCGATGAGCGTAAACGCGGCCGGCTTTCGCGGATGCGCGCACCCGGTGGCTCTCAGCAAGGATTTGGAACGGTTCATTGTCGGTCTACGCGTCGTGCGTTCGCATCGTAGGTTGCGGACGACGGGCGCAGACATCGGCCTGATGGCCTAGTCCGAGCGACTAATTTGCGACAGCGCCATCTCGCGATAGGCTCCTCGCCGCTTGACGGAATTTAATTGAGGTCTAAACTATTGACATCGAAACTATCTGCGGTGAGCGTCCGGCCGGGGGCGTCTCCCATCGACGCGAATGCGCATTCTCTGTATCGGCGGGGGACCCGCGGGACTGTATGCGGCGTTGGTCGTCAAACGCGCCGACCCCCAACGGATCGTGCGCGTCGTCGAACGCAATCGGGCGTCGGATACCTTTGGTTGGGGCGTCGTGTTTTCCGACCAGACGCTCGGCAACCTCGCGACCGCCGATTCGGCAACCGCCGCCGAGATCATTGGCGCGTTCAATCGGTGGGACAACATTGACGTGCACTTCAAGGGCCGCACAATCACCTCGGGTGGCCACGGATTTTGCGGCATCGGACGAAAGCGTCTGCTCGACATCCTGCAGCGGCGTTGCCGAGCGCTTGACGTCGAGCTCGTCTTCGAAACCGATGTCTCCGACGATCAGTCGACAGCACGCCAGTTCGCCGCGGACGTCGTGATCGCGTGCGACGGCAGCAACAGCCGGATCCGACAGAAATACGCGCTGACGTTCAAACCGGATGTCGATGTCAGACGTTGTCGCTTCACCTGGCTCGGCACGACGCGAAAATTCCCGGCGTTTACGTTCGCGTTCGAGCACACGCCGTGGGGGTGGTTCCAGGCGCACGCGTATCAGTACGACTGCGACATGTCGACTTTCATCGTCGAGACGCCGGAAGTAGTGTGGCAGCGCGCGGGAATCGATGGCATGTCGCAGCAGGAGGGAATTGACTTTTGCGAGCGCGTCTTTGCCCGCTATCTGGACGGCCACCGGCTGCAAAGCAACGCTGCGCACTTGCGCGGCTCGGCGATTTGGCTTCGCTTTCAGCGCGTCATTTGCCAATCGTGGATCCACTGGAATGGGGACGTGCCCATCGTGCTGATGGGCGATGCCGCGCATACCGCTCATTTCTCGGTCGGGTCGGGGACCAAGCTTGCGCTCGAGGATGCGATCGCATTCTCGCGTGCACTTGATGTCGAGATGGACCTGCCCCATGCGCTCGCGCGCTACGAGGCTGAACGCAGCGTCGAAGTGCTGAAAATCCAGAACGCGGCGCGCAACTCGACCGAATGGTTCGAGAACGTGGACCGCTACACCGCCTTCGAGGCCGAGCAATTCGCGTACAGCCTGCTGACGCGCAGCCAACGCATTTCGCACGAGAACCTGCGCTTGCGCGACCGCGCGTTTGTCGCGACGCTCGAGCGATGGTTCGCGCAGCGTCCACCGCTGTCGGAACCTGACGCGAAGCCGGTGCCGCCGATGTTCACGCCATTCGCGCTCCGCGGCGTCACACTCGCAAACCGCGTCGTCGTGTCGCCGATGGCGCAATACTCGTGCGTCGACGGCACACCCGACGACTATTACCTTGTGCATCTCGGCAGCCGTGCGCACGGCGGCGCGGGACTCGTGTTCACCGAAATGGTGTGTCCGGCGGCCGACGCCCGGATCAGCCCGGGATGCGCCGGGATGTACAAGGACGAACATCGCGTCGCGTGGAAACGCATCGTCGACTACGTTCATTCGCGCACACCGGCGAAGATCGCACTGCAATTGGGTCACGCCGGTCCGAAAGGGTCGACCCAGCTTGGCTGGGAGGAGAGCGATGAACCGCTGGCGACCGGCAACTGGCCATTGATCGCGCCTTCGGCCATCCGCTACGGTCCAAGCAATCAGATTCCGCGCGCCATGACGCGCGACGACATGGATCGCGTCAAGTCAGAGTTCGTCCAGGCCGCGCGATGGGGTGCCGAATGCGGATTCGACTGGCTCGAGCTGCACTGCGCGCACGGCTATCTGCTGTCGGCATTCATCTGTCCGCTCACCAACCGTCGCGACGACGAATACGGCGGTTCGCTCGACAATCGCTGCCGCTATCCGCTCGAGGTCTTTCGCGCACTGAGGGCCGAATGGGCCGTCAATTTGCCGATGTCGGTGCGGATATCCGCTCACGATTGGGCGCCGGGGGGTAATACGGCTGACGATGCCATCGCGGTCGCGCGGTTGTTCAAGGATGCAGGCGCCGACCTGGTCGATGTGTCGTCGGGGCAAACGACGCGCGAAGCACGTCCGGTGTACGGCCGCATGTACCAGACGCCGTTTGCCGACCGCATTCGCAACGAAGTCGGCATCGCGACGATGGCGGTCGGCGCTATCTTCGAGCCTGATCACGTCAACAGCATCCTCATGGCCGGACGTGCCGATCTTTGCGCGCTGGCGCGCCCCCATCTGGCTGACCCGTATTGGACGTTGCACGCCGCCGCACAGCTCGGCTATGGCGACATTGCCTGGCCGGTGCAATATCTTGCCGGTAAGGCGCAGCTGGAGCGCAATCTGACCCGGGCGGCTCAGATGGCTGCCGAGGCCGCGGAAGCCAATGGATGAACAGGTTAGGCAAAACGCCGCTCCACGATCCCGAGTCGCGCCTCTCGAACAACCATCACGAGTCGCTGCGCTTGTGGATGCGGCTTTTTACCTGCACGCTATTGATCGAGCGGCGCGTCCGCGCGAAGCTCCGCGATGAGTTCGCGATTTCGCTGCCGCGCTTCGACCTGATGGCCCAGCTCGAACGCAATCCACGCGGCCTTCGCATGCGCGAGCTCTCGGAGCGCTTGATGGTCACCGGCGGCAACGTCACCGGCATCACCGATCAATTGGTCACCGAGGGTTTGGTCGAACGGCGGCCGATTCCCGAGGACCGTCGCGCGTTTGCCGTTCGTCTGACCGCCAAAGGCAAGCGCGCGTTCGACGCGATGGCCGCTGCGCACGAGCGCTGGGTCATCGAGATGCTCGCGGGACTGTCGGACAGCGAGCGCAATCGTTTGTACGCGTTGCTCGGTCGCGTGAAGCAAACGGTTAGCGCGCGGCAAAGCGGCATCTCGGTAAGCGGAGCGTGACGATGAAAACGATGGCCGACGATTTGCGACCTTATCGCGATTACCGCGGCACACACTTCCGGTTCGACGCCTCGCCGGACGGCAAGGTGGCGACCATCACGCTGGACCGGCCCGCGAAGAAGAATCCGCTTACCTTCGATACCTACGCCGAATTGCGCGAGCTGTTTCGCGGCCTGGTCCACGCAAACGACGTGAAGGCGGTCGTCGTGACCGGGGCCGGCGGCAATTTCAGCTCGGGCGGTGATGTGCAGGAAATCATCGGTCCGCTGACAAAAATGGCAATGCCGGAAATTCTCGCATTCACGCGCATGACGGGCGCTCTCGTTCTGGCGATGCGCCGTTGCCCGCAGCCGATTGTCGCGGCAGTCGACGGCGTTTGCGCGGGCGCCGGTGCGATGATCGCGCTCGCGGCCGACATTCGTTTCGGCTCGCCGGGCACGAAGACGGCATTCCTCTTCACACGCGTGGGGCTGGCCGGCTGCGACATGGGCGCATGTACGCTGCTTCCGCGCACGATTGGACAGGGGCGTGCGGCGGAATTGCTCTACAGCGGCCGCGTGATGAGCGCCGACGAAGGATTCGCGTGGGGCTTTTTCAATCGCCTCGTTGCGCCGGACGCGCTTGTCGCCGATGCGCTCGCCTACGCTCGAAACTTGGCGGACGGTCCGACATTCGCGCATGCGGTGACCAAGAAGCTGCTGTTCAGCGAATGGGCGCAGGATCTCGAGTCAGCGATCGAAGCCGAAGCCGAAGCCCAAGCGATTTGCATGCAGACGGGTGATTTCCGGCGCGCATACGATGCGTTCGTCGCGAAACGAACGCCGAAATTCGAAGGCAACTGAGGGCAACTGAGGGCAAACCGAGGCGATGGACCTGACCCATCTCGACTGGCCGTTTTTCGATCCGGTGCATCGCACGCTGGCTGAGCGAGCGGTTCGATTCGATTGCGGTGCGCTGCTACGCGAAGGTGATATCGATCGGCGTTGCCGGTCGCTGGTTCGCACGCTGGGTGAGAGTGGCCTGTTGCGGTACTGCGTGCCGGAGGCGCATGGCGGCGCGTTGCTGGCGCTCGACTCGCGCGCGCTGTGTGTCGTCCGTGAGGCCCTCGCTTACCGCGATGGCCTCGCCGATTTCGCATTCGCGATGCAAGGCTTGGGCAGCGGCGCGATCACGCTCGCCGGAACGGACTCGCAACGCGCGAGCTGGCTTCCAAGAATTGCATGCGGTGAGGCGATCGCCGCATTTGCCCTCTCCGAGCCAGAAGCCGGCTCTGACGCCGCAGCATTGTCGACGAGCGCGTTGCGCGATCGCGACGGCTGGGTGCTCAACGGCTGCAAGACGTGGATCTCGAACGGCGGCATTGCGGACTTCTACTGCGTATTTGCGCGTACCGGCACCGACGCGGGATCGCGCGGCATCTCGGCGTTCCTGGTGCCGGCGGATGCGCCAGGACTGGCGATCGCGGAACGCATCGAGCTCATTGCGCCGCATCCGATTGCGCGCATGGAGCTTCGCGGTTGCCGCGTCTCCACCGATGCGCTGCTCGGCACCGAAGGCGACGGCTTCAAGCTCGCGATGCAAACACTCGATATATTTCGCGCGTCGGTGGGTGCGGCCGCGCTGGGCTTTGCTCGCCGCGCGCTCGACGAATCGATCGCGCACGCCCGAACCCGCCGAATGTTCGGTGCAACGTTGGCTGATCGCGAGCTGACGCAGGCCACGCTTGGCGACATGGCGAGCGCAATCGACGCCGCGGCGCTGCTCGTCTATCGCGCCGCGTGGATGCGCGATGCACGCGATGCACGGGGCGTTCGAACGACGCGCGAGGCTGCGATGGCCAAGCTGACGGCGACCGAGTCGGGGCAGCGCGTGATCGACGCGGCGGTGCAGCTGCACGGCGGATTGGGCGTCACCAAGGGCTCGACGGTCGAACGACTGTACCGGGAAATTCGCGCGCTGCGAATTTACGAGGGCGCCTCCGAGATCCAGCGATTGATTATCGGGCGCGACGTATTGCAGCGGGCTGCACAAGCGGAATCTCCGCCGTGAGCTACACCGCACACATCGATACGTTCGGACGCGACAATTTGCCGCCGCCCGAACAGTGGCCGGAGCTCTTTTTCGAGCTGCCCGAGCTTCAGTATCCCTCGCGAATGAATTGTGCCGCGGAATTGCTCGATCGTGCGCTCGAACGCGGTTGGGGCGACCGGACCGCCGTCGTGGCGGCGACGGACGGTGCGCGCTGGAGCTACGCCGAGCTCGCGGCTCTTGCGAATCGTATTGCCCGCGTGCTCGTCGACGATCTCGGCATCGTTCCCGGCAATCGCGTACTCTTGCGCGGCCCCAACAATCCGATGACGGCAGCGTGTTGGTCCGCGATCATCAAGGCCGGTGCCATCGCTGTCGCCACGATGCCGCTTCTGCGCGCGAAGGAGCTCACCGACATCATCGTGAAGGCCCGAGTTTCGCATGCGTTATGCGATGCGCGGCTGCTTGAGGAGCTCGAGAGCGCTCGCGCCCATTGTCCGACGCTGACGTCGATCGCGCAGTTCGGCACGGCGCAAAGTGACGGTATCGATGCCCGCGCCCAATCGAAGCCAGCTTACTTTGCCAATGTCGACACGGCCAGCGACGACATCGCGCTGATCGCCTTCACGTCGGGGACGACCGGAAAGCCGAAAGGCACAATTCATTTTCATCGCGACGTCATCGCGGCATGCGACTGTTGGCCGCGGTATGTGCTGAAAGCGCAGGCCGACGACCTGTTCACGGGCAGTCCGCCGCTCGCATTTACGTTCGGCCTCGGCGGCCTGCTGTTGTTCCCACTACGAATCGGTGCGGCGACGCTGCTGGTTGAACGCCCGTCGCCGGAAACGCTGCTCGCGGCAATCGCAGAGCATCGGGCGAGCGTGTTGTTCAGCGCGCCGACGTCGTATCGCGCGATGGCGGGCATGGTCGCCGCCTACGATATTTCCAGTCTTTCAAAATGCGTTTCGGCAGGCGAGGCATTGCCCGCGGCGACGCGACAGCAATGGAAAGACGTGACCGGCATCGAAATCATCGACGGCATCGGCGCCACTGAAATGTTCCACATCTTCATTTCGCACGACGAAGCCCATGCGCGGTCCGGTGCGACTGGCGTGGTCGTGCCTGGGTATCGTGCCTGTGTGATGGACGATGACGGGAACCCATTGCCGGCGGGTCGCATCGGTCGGCTCGCGGTCAAGGGTCCGACCGGATGCCGCTATCTCGCCGACGATCGGCAAGGAAATTACGTGCGCAACGGCTGGAATTTCACCGGCGACGCTTATCTCGTCGACGACGACGGTTACTTCGTTTACCAAGCGCGCACGGACGACATGATCATCAGCGCGGGTTATAACATCGCGGGTCCCGAAGTGGAGGGGGCGCTGCTCTTGCATCCCGCGATCCTCGAATGCGGCGTGATCGGCGTACCCGACAACGAACGCGGGCAGATCGTCAAAGCCTACGTCGTGTTGAAGCCCGGACACACGGGCGATGCCGCGATGACGGCCACGCTGCAGGCATTCGTCAAACAGCAGATCGCGCCGTACAAGTATCCACGCGCTATCGAGTATGTTGCCACGTTGCCGCGCACCGAGACCGGCAAGCTGCGACGTTTTCTGCTGCGGCAGCAAGCAACGCGGTGAAGATCCTGCATCCACCCCGATGGAAACCCGCTCGCGGTTACGCGAACGGGATCGCCGCGCGCGGCACGCTCGTATTCATCGGCGGACAGGTCGGATGGAATGCCGCCCAGCAATTCGAGTCGGACGATTTCGTCGCCCAGGCGAAGACGGCGCTTGCCAATGTGGTGGCCGTACTCGCAGAAGCGGGCGGGGGACCGGAGCACATTGTGCGGATGACGTGGTACGTCGTCGACAAGCGGGAATATCTCGCCGCCCAATCGGCACTTGGCGTCGCCTATCGCGACGTGATGGGCCGCCACTTTCCGGCAATGACAGCGGTCGAGGTGAAGGCGTTGATCGACGAGCGCGCGAAAGTCGAGATCGAGGCCACTGCCGTCGTGCCGGACGAAGCAGCGTAACGGCGTCGACGTAGCGATGGACGCGCCGAAGTCCGAGGCGCGATAATCCGATCCCGCACCACTGGAAGCCGCCCGTGAACGCGCCCGATCGACTCCATTCCGTCAAGCCCACATTCAAGTGGGACGATCCGCTGCTGCTCGACGAGCAGCTAAGCGAAGAAGAGCGGATCGTGCGCAATACCGCGCATGCTTACGCTCAGGAGAAGCTGTTGCCGCGGATTACGCAGGCGTTTCGTCACGAGACGACCGACCCGGCGATCTTCACCGAGATGGGCGCGCTCGGCCTTCTCGGCACCACCATCCCGCAGGAATACGGCGGCGCCGGGCTGAATTACGTCTGCTATGGGTTGGTCGCACGCGAGATCGAGCGCGTCGACTCGGGCTATCGCTCGATGATGAGCGTGCAAAGCTCGCTCGTCATGTTCCCGATCTACGCCTACGGGAGCGAGCAGCAGCGCAAAAAATATCTGCCGCGATTGGCGACGGGCGAAGCGATCGGCTGCTTCGGCTTGACGGAACCCAATCACGGCTCCGACCCCGGCTCGATGGTGACGCGCGCACACTCGGCCGAGGGCGGTTACCGGCTCACCGGTGCGAAAACCTGGATTTCGAATTCGCCGCTGGCGGACGTGTTTCTCGTGTGGGCGAAGGACGACAGCGGAACGATCCGCGGCTTCATTCTCGAGAAGGGAATGAAAGGGTTGTCGGCGCCGAAGATCGAAGGCAAGTTCAGCTTGCGCGCATCGATCACCGGCGAAATCGTTCTCGACGACGTGTTCGTTTCCGCGGACAACCAGTTGCCCAACGTGCAGGGTCTCAAAGGACCGTTCGGCTGCCTCAATGCCGCGCGCTACGGCATCGCTTGGGGTGCGCTCGGCGCCGCGGAATTCTGCTGGCACGCTGCGCGACAGTATGTGCTCGATCGGCAGCAATTCGGCCGGCCGCTTGCCGCGAACCAGCTGATCCAGAAAAAACTGGCGGACATGCAAACCGAGATCACGCTCGGACTGCAGGCGTGCCTGCGACTCGGACGACTGAAGGACGAAGGCAAGGCCGCGCCGGAAATCACGTCGATCCTCAAACGCAACAGTTGTGGCAAGGCGCTCGACATCGCGCGAACGGCGCGGGACATGCATGGCGGTAACGGCATCGTCGACGAGTTTCACGTGATTCGCCATGTGCTGAACCTGGAAACGGTCAACACGTACGAAGGTACGCACGACATTCATGCGCTGATCTTGGGTCGCGCGCAAACCGGCATCTCAGCCTTCTAGATGACGACCCCCACGCTCACCGAGTTCGCTGCCACCAGAGGGGAGCAGGCCTCCCTTGGGTCGGCCCGGCGGGAGGCTAGTCGCGCGCAATGAAGCTCTACGATTACTTTCGCTCGTCCGCCGCCTACCGCGTTCGCATCGCGCTCAATTTCAAAGGCTTGACGCCGGACGACCGGGCGTTCGTCCATCTGCGAATGGGCAATCAGCGCGCGCAGGATTACCTTACGCTCAATCCGCAGGGACTCGTGCCGGCGTTCGAGCTTGACGACCATCGCGTTCTGACGCAATCGCTTGCGATCATCGAATACTTAAACGAGATCCGTCCGGAACCTGCGCTGCTGCCGGATATGCCGGAGGCACGGGCGCGCGTGCGTGCAATTGCACTGTCGATCGCTTGCGAAATCCATCCGCTCAACAATCTGCGCGTGCTGAATTACTTGACCGGCACGCTCGGTGCAACCGACGAGCAGAAGAACGGCTGGTACCGCTATTGGATCGACGTGGGGTTCGAGGCGCTGGAACGCCAGCTGGCGCGCAATCGCGAGACCGGCACCTACTGCCACGGTGACACGCCGACGCTCGCCGACATTTGTCTCGTCCCGCAGCTTGCCAATGCGCGTCGCTTCAAGATCGATCTGACGCCGTATCCGACGCTCGTGCGCATCGAAGCCGCATGCAACAAATTGCCCGCGTTCGCGCTCGCTGCGCCGGCGCGACAGCCCGACGCTGAATAGCGAAGGCATGACGCGCGAACCGCCTTCCTACACGCCGGAGTTCGTCGAGCGCGGCTACAACAATCGCGCCGCCGTGCCGGAGCATCCACGCTTCCTCGCTCGCTATACCGAGTTGTCGCGCGCCGCCGTAAGCGCTCTGCGTCCGCAACTCGATTTGCGCTACGGCCCAGGATCGAAAGAAACCCTCGACCTTTTTGCACCTGCGGCCAAGCCGCGCGGCACGTTCGTGTTCATTCACGGCGGTTATTGGCGCGCGCTCGACAAAGCGGATTTTTCGTTCGTGGCCTCGCCATTGGTGGCGCAGGGCATCGCAGTCGCCGTCGTGAATTACGATCTCTGTCCTGCCGTGACCATCGCGACCATTGTCGATCAGTGTCGTCGTTCCATACTTTGGCTGCTGCGCGAAGGTCCGAGTTACGGCGCGGCGATCGATCGCGTCGTCGTCGGAGGACACTCTGCGGGCGGTCATCTGGTTGCGATGTTGTTCGCGACGGATTGGACTCGCTTCGGACTTGCCGCTGCACCATTCGCCAGCGGTGTGACGCTTTCGGGCGTTCACGACTTGGAGCCGCTCGTGCTGTCGACGATGAACGAAGATCTACGTCTCGACGCAGACGAGGCGCGGTGCGTTTCGCCGGTGAACCTTCGGCCGACGACCAACGTTCCGCTCGTTGTCACGGTGGGGGCGGATGAAACGTCGGAGTTCGTGCGTCAATCGGATCTGATTTTCGACGCCTGGCCAGCCAATCGCCCGGCTGGAATGGCCGCGGCGCTCCGAATTCCCGGCCGGCATCATTTCAGCGTGGTTCTCGATCACGCCGACGCCGATAGCGCGCTGACCCGCGCCGTCGCCGGGATGTTTTAGGGCCTGTTAACGCTATGGACGCGAACGCGAACGGATGGGCGCCAATCACCCGAGCGTCTTTGCGAGGAGACAATCGCGTCGTACGTCTTCTCGCCGCCGGCCACGGCGCGCACCTCCGCGTTTTCCTTCAAGGGCAAGGACGTCGACATCCCGACGGTGGCGCAGAAGCTCAACGTGGCCACGGTGCTCGAGGGCAGCGTGCGCAAGTCGGGCAAGCGTGTGCGCATCACGGCACAGCTGATCCAAGTGGCATCGGACTCGCACCTGTGGTCGGAAACATACGCAGCCCAGGCCGAGGCAGAAGTGCAGGCGGCGTCGACC
>VBCG01000092.1:958-8133 GCA_005881895.1 Betaproteobacteria bacterium | reverse complement strand
CCGGCGAAGATAAATATTATTTACGGATAACTTCTAAGCTAACCGGCCCGCCGCCAACAGCGGACACGAGAAAGAAGGCCCGTACCGGCGGGTCCGGTTGAACGCGTGGTTAGGCGTCGGCGGTCTTTGCACGGACACGCTCCATCGCGACTCGTGAGCGAACGAAACCGATCTTTTCATAAAACTCAGCGATGCCATCGAGCCCAGCGCGAAGTACCCATGTCATGTTGCGATTGCTGCCCATGACTGAGTGAATTAGCGCTCGACCAACCCCCTTGCGTCGATGCTTCTCAGCGACGACCACCATTGAAATGTAGCCATTGGACATTCCGTCCGTGAGCGCGCGCAAGAAACCAATGACCTCTCCATTTTCAACTGCCACTAAGGATCGCGAGGACCGCGACACAAGCTCGTGAAACTCGACCGGATTTGCGACGCTATCCGTCCAGCCGGCCGCGCGGAGCAGACGGCGTGCCGTTTCAAGCTCCGATTCGCGGATGTCGCGGATCTCCATTTGCCGACGCCTAACGATAAGTACAGCACCTAAAAGCCGGAATATTTCCCGTCAATAGATCAAAGGTCTTATTTCGCAGGATGCGATTCAGGCCAAGAATCAAGGGAAACATCCCAAATAGTGGAACCTAACAAAGCACATCGCAATGGAACCCCCGCGTCTCCTCGCACGCGTCCGCGACCGTATCCGCTTCAAGCACTACAGCATTCGTACGGAAGAGGCCTACGTCGATTGGATTAGACGATTTATCGTCTTTCACGACAAGCGCCATCCGTCGGAGCTCAACGCAAGCGACGTCGAAGCGTTCCTGACCGACCTTGCCGTCGCGCGCCACGTGTCCGCGTCTACGCAGAACCAGGCGAAGAGCGCGATTCTGTTCTTGTACAAAGAGGTCGTCGGCGTCGACCTCCCGTGGCTCGATGGGATCCAAAGCGCCACGCCCGCAACCCGTTTGCCGACGATCCTCACTACTGACGAAGTACAACGTCTCCTTCGCAAGCTTCAAGGCGTTCACTACCTGATCGGCCGCCTGCTCTACGGCACCGGCATGCGCATCATGGAAGCGATGCGCCTTCGCGTGAAGGACGTCGAATTCGCGCGTCGCGAAATCATCATTCGTGATGGCAAGGGCGCCAAGGATCGGATGACGATGCTCCCGAACGGACTCGCACATCCGCTGAAATCGCACCTGATCGAAGTGGCCAACATTCACTGCATCGATCTGGCCGAAGGATTCGGCGACGTGTATTTGCCGTACGCAATTGCGCGCAAATATCCCAACGCGAGCCGCGAATGGTGTTGGCAGTATGTCTTCCCCGCCGATCGACGTTCGATCGATCCGCGAACGGGCGTCACGCGCCGCCATCACTTGGGAGACCAGGCATTCCAGCGCGCGATGCGCCAGGCGCTGCGCGACGCACACATCGCCAAGCCCGCAACGCCGCACACGCTGCGCCATTCGTTTGCCACGCATCTGCTCGAGTCCGGCTACGACATTCGCACCGTGCAAGAGCTTCTCGGCCACGCCGACGTTGCCACGACGATGATCTACACCCACGTGCTAAACCGCGGCGGCCGGGCGGTAATCAGCCCGCTCGACCGCCTTTGGTGTTCACCTTTCGATCACCGACCGCCTTTGACTTTCGCCCGCCGCGGTGCGATTTCGATTTTCGCCTGAACCGTCGCCACCTGCTTCTCCCAAAGATCTTCCAGCGCATCGGCGAGGGTTGACGGTACCCGCGTTCCGGAAGAACGCACGCCCCAGCGAAAGCGCGAGAAGGGCGGCCGCGCCAAATCATCGAACGTGACGATCGGCACTGTGCTCAGCGTCTCGAGCCGCAGCTTCAAATGGAGCGCGGGAACGCCCGCTCGCACCTTGCTGTCGATCCAGTGCCGCCCCGGCGTCGGGGTAGTGAGCGTGAACCCGGAACCGATGATGCCCTTCGGCGCAACTCCCAAGCGCACCATGAATGCACGGCTGCCCGGCTCGATCGAGCGCGTACGGCCGCTCGCCCAGCCGATGTCGACATGCCCGCGCCGTTTGAGCCGGCGGATCTCATCGGGAAGCTCGGGCCAGTCCCAATAGACGGGATTCCACGCGAAGAGATAGGTCGCCATCGGTCAGACAACTGAATGAAAAACCCGGATAGCCGCGATCAGCTCGGCATTGCGCCGTGGCGGTGGTAGATTCCGCTCACAGCCGCAACTTCCTCGATGCCATTGCGCTTTGCTTTCGTATTCGCTTTATTCGCGTTGCTGTCCGCGTGCAGCAACGCTCCGCCGCGCGGACTGGCGTCGCCTTCGTCCCCTTCGACCCCCATCTCGGCACCGCCAGCCTCGCCCGCGCAGCCGTCCACGCGATACTACAAGGACGATGGTCCCGGCGAAAATCCGCCGGACAACTTGGAGGCGATCGCCGACGCGATTCCGCGTCCCGAGCCGCTGCACCGTTACGCCAATCGACCGTACACGGTGCTCGGTCGCGACTACGTTCCCGCAACGGCGCTCAGGCGCTATCGCGAACGCGGCATCGCATCGTGGTACGGCCGCAAATTCCACGGCGAGAAAACGTCGACCGGCGAAACCTACGACATGTACAAGATGACCGCGGCGCATCCGACGCTGCCGTTGCCCTGTTATGCGCGCGTCACCAACGTGAATACCGGCAAAAGCGTCGTTGTCCGCGTCAATGACCGCGGCCCATTTTTGCACGACCGCATCATCGATTTATCGTACGCGGCGGCAAACAAGCTGGGCATCGCGCAAAGCGGCAGCGGGTTGGTCGAGGTCGAGGCGATCGTTCCGGCCGACTTGCTCCTCGCCGATGCGTCGCCGCCGCTATCCCCGGTGACCGTGACTGAGGCAAGCGCACCGTCGCTTGCGCCCGACATTCCGCTTTCCGTTGCGCCGGGAGGATTCGCCGTGCAGCTCGGGGCGTTCGCAAATTATGCCAACGCGCAGAACTTTCTCGCGCACGTGCAGAACCAACTCGCTTCTGTGCCGGTCGAAGCGAAGGTCCGGCAGGTGGGCGGGTTGTTCCGTGTCTACGTGGGCCCGTATCCGGATCGGGAAGAAGCGCGGCGTATCGCGGACCGCCTCAAAAACGCGTTCGGATTTGCCGCGATGGTGGCGCCACACTGATTTGTGCGGCGCTCGTTTCTGAAGGGGTCGACCTCGCCGGCGCTGCTTAACCCGCCCGCGGCGGCGTGTTCGTTATAATTTGGATTGTTGTATTCGCGTACCGTGTGCGTTCCAAGTACATCCAACAATTACCGGTCCCGCGTGTGTCCTGTTCCGTAAATTCCGAAGGTAAAGGAGCGGATGAAATCGGCCGCCAGGCAAGGCGCGAGGCCGAGGCAGTAGCTCGGCCTACGGCGAGGACGAGCAACGCAGCATGGCGGCCGCGCAGTGGACCATGCGCGCCGCGAACTATCGAGTGAATTTACGGAACAGGACACTCGATGCCGCGCCTGCTGCGCCACGTTCTATCGTTCCTCCTCCTCGCATTCCTGCCCGTTTTTGCGGCACATGCCCAACTGACGATCGAGATCGTCGGCGGCGCGGGCACGGCGATTCCGATCGTGATCGTTCCTTTCGAGAGCGAGAGCAACTTCCCGCTCGGCATCACCGGCATTGTGGGCGCCGACTTGACGCGTTCCGGGCTGTTCAAGTTGGTGGATTACGCCGGCGTATCGCCGCGACCGACGCGCGCGGAAGACATCCAGCCCGCGGTATGGCGGGCGCGTAACGCCGATGCCGTCGTCGCCGGATCGATGCGGTCACTGTCCGATGGACGGGTGGAAGTTCGCTTCGGCCTGGTTGACGTCGTCAAGCAGACGGTGCTCGTCACGATGAGCTACACCGTCACGCCGCAGCAATTCCGCGTCACCGCGCACAAGATCGCCGACATCATCTACGAAAAGTTGACCGGCGATCCGGGCATCTTCTCGACGCGCATCGCCTACATCACCAAGCAAGGGCCGCGCTATCAGCTGCTCGTGGCCGACGCGGACGGCGCCGATCCGCAAACGATCGTCACGTCGAACGAGCCGTTGCTCTCGCCCAAATGGTCGCCCGATGGATCGCGGCTCGCGTACGTCTCGTTCGAGAACAAGAAACCCGTCGTCTACGTGCAATCGCTCGCGACGGGGCAGCGGATGGCGGTCGCCAATTTCCGCGGCAGCAACAGCTCGCCCGCGTGGTCGCCCGATGGCCGCCGTCTCGCGGTCACGCTGACCAAAGATGGCAGCTCGCAGATCTACATCGTCAGCGCCGACGGCGGTTCGGCAGCGCGCCTGCTGACGTCTTCCGGCATCGATACCGAGGCCGCGTTTACGCCGGACGGCGGTGCAATTTTGTTCACGTCCGATCGCGGCGGCACGCCGCAGATCTATCGCGCAAGCGTCAACGGCGGCGGCGCCGAACGGCTCACGTTCGACGGCGATTACAACGTATCGGCGCGGCCGTTGCCGGACGGCAAGGGCTTCGCGTTCGTCCACCGCGCAGCCAATCGATACCAGATCGCCCTGATGGATTACGCGACGCGCCAGGTCCAGGTATTGACCGACGGGCCGGACGATTTAAGCCCGAGCGTCGCACCAAACAGCAAGCTGATCATCTACGCGAACGAAGGTGGGGGCCGTGGTATATTGGCCGCGGTCTCCAGCGACGGACGCGTTAAACAGCGGCTCGTCGCGCCGTCAGCCGACGTACGCGAGCCCGCTTGGGGGCCGCTCCCGCGGCAATGACATGGGCTCCGTGTGCTCAGACTAGAATTTCGGTCGACGTGCCCCGTCCGTTGCGGCCATCTGCGAAATTTTCGTTCCTGGCCTGACCAATGTAGGAGGCTGTATGCGTAATCTTCTTTCCGCGGCGTTCATCGCAGTAGTCCTGGCAGGATGTCAGAGCACGCCCACGCAGGAGTCGGCGCCGGTCGAAGACAAATCGGCAACCGCGACTACGCCGGGCGGGGCCTCGACGGGCGGCACGTCGAGCACCGGCGTGTCGGGCACGAGCGGTACATCGAATCCGCTCCGCGATCCGAGCAACATCCTGTCGAAACGGAGCGTCTATTTCGACTTCGACAGCTACGTCGTGCGCGACGAGTTCAAGCCGCTGGTTGAAGCGCACGGGCGATACCTGCAATCGAACCGCAATGCGCGGATGACGATCCAGGGCAACGCCGACGAACGCGGCTCGCACGAATACAACTTGGCATTGGGACAGCGGCGTGCCGACTCGGTCAAGCGGATGATGACCTTGCTCGGCGCAACCGACACCCAGATCGAAACGGTCAGCTTCGGCAAAGAAAAGCCGCGCAACCAAGGTCACGACGAAGTCGCTTGGGCCGAAAACCGCCGCGACGACATGGTCTACGCCGGCGAGTGACGGTGACGGCTATCGTCGGCGCCCTCTCTCGCTTGCGGGAGAGGGTAACGGTGAGGGTGCCGCTTCTCGTCGCCCTGGCCTTTATCGCTTCGTTCGCGCATGCGGCGCTTTTCGATGACAACGAAGCGCGCAGGCGGATCGACGAAACCAGTGCGCGCTTGACGCAGATCCAGCGGCAACTCGAAGATCGCATTGCGGCGCTCGAGACCCAACTCAAGAGTGGTGGCCTGGTCGATCTCTTCAATCAGGTCGAGCAAATCAGATCCGACATCGCGCGTTTGCGGGGACAGGTGGAAGTGGCCACGTACGAGCTCGAGCAGTCGCAAAAGCGCCAGCGCGATCTCTATGTTGATCTAGACACGCGATTGCGCAAGCTCGAGGCCGCCACGCAATCCTCGTCCGAAGGCGCGCCGGCCGGTCCCGGAGCGCCAGCCGGAAGTGTTTCGCCCGGGGCTCCGCCGTCGGCGGCGTCCGGTACGCTGCCCCCGCCGCGTCCCGTCAGCGATCCCGCCGCCGAGCAGCGCGCGTATGACGCTGCGCTCGATCAGTTCAAGCGCGGCGACTACATGGGCGCGATCGCCAACTTCTCGACCTTCGTAAAGAATTATCCGCAAAGCGCGCTCGCCCCTTCGGCACAGTACTGGATGGGCAATGCGCACTACGCGCGCAAGGACTATCGCGCATCGATCTCCGCGCAGCGGGCGTTGATCACGACGTATCCCACGAGCCCCAAGGTCCCTGATGCGCTCCTCAATGTCGCATCGGCACAATCGGATCTGAACGACAACGCCGCCGCGCGGCGCACCCTCGAAGAGTTGATCGCGAAATATCCGCAGACCGAAGCTGCCATCAAGGCGAAGCAGCGGCTCGGCATTCGTTGATCATCGCATGCGCGCGCCGAGGGATTTCGCGCCGCGGGGCCGTCCCAAGGCGCGAAATGCGGCCCCTCAGGGGGCAGCGCAGCGGCGAAGCAGCAAGCATGGCGGCCCATCGTTCGCGTCCCGCGTAGTCGCCTGGCAGCGCGTTCACGGTCGGCACGACTTGCCGTGGCAGACGTTCGCGCCGCAGGGCCGTCCCAAGGCGCGAACTGCGCCCCCTCAGGGGGCAGCGCAGCGGCGAAGCCGCAAGCGTGGGGGTCCAGCGAGCACGCGCGATCCGTATCGGATCTGGCTCTCCGAGATCATGCTGCAGCAGACGCAGGTCGCGACGGTCATTCCCTACTTCGAACGATTCGTCGCGCAATTTCCTGACGTTCGCGCGCTCGCATCGGCACCACTCGACGATGTGCTCGCGTCATGGAGCGGCTTGGGCTACTACCGGCGTGCGCATCATCTCCACGCGGCGGCGCAACGGGTCGTCGCTGACCATGGCGGCGAATTTCCGCGCGATGCCGCGACGTTGGCGACGCTGCCCGGGATCGGTCGGACAACGGCAGCGGCGATTGCGGCATTCTCGCGGGACGAACGCACGGCAATTCTTGATGGGAACGTAAAGCGCGTGCTGGCGCGTCACCGAGCAATCGAGGGGTTTCCCGGCGCACCGAACGTCGCGGCGAAGCTTTGGGCGCTCGCGGATGCGCTACTGCCCGCGCGATCTGAGATCGCAGCGTATACGCAAGGCTTGATGGACTTGGGCGCGACCGTCTGCACGCGCGCGAATCCTCGCTGCAACGTCTGCCCGGTCAAGCGCGACTGCGTTGCACGGCACGACAATCGCATCCGCGAATTGCCGTCGCCGCGTCCGAGGAAACCATTGCCGCGTCGCGCGGTCCGCG
>VBCG01000092.1:415-852 GCA_005881895.1 Betaproteobacteria bacterium | reverse complement strand
TTGCGCTCGACGACGATGTACGTGCCTTCGCGCGTGGGCGCTTTGATGCGGATGCCGCCGTGGGCGTCGACCTCACGCCGATCGAGCACGGCTTTACCCACTTCGCGTTGACGCTTTATCCGCAGCGCGTCAACATCGCGCGGTGGCCGCCGCGCGTCGAGACGCCGCAATACGTTTGGCTCTCGCGTGACGATGCGCTACAGGCTGCGCTGCCCGCCCCGATTCGGAAGCTGCTGCGCTCGCTTTAACGTTTCACCGTCGCCGCCCACGCTTGCAGATCGGTGGGCAAGCGTGCATCCGCATCGACATACGCCGCACGAAATGCCGTCAATTCCTGCGCGGCCTCCGCCAGCTTGCCCTTCGTGAATGACGTCCGAATGCGCTCAATCCATTCGGCGGCGCTTCGCACGTGCGCGTCCGCCAGCGCGGACTTCGCC
>VBCG01000092.1:0-394 GCA_005881895.1 Betaproteobacteria bacterium | reverse complement strand
TCGCGCACGGGCTTATCGTTCGCCGCGGGGAACGGTTCCGGTGCAGGCGCGCGTTCGGCTTCAACTCTCGAAGGGGGCGCTTGCGCGGCGCTATCGCTGCGAACCTTTGCGCGCGGCGCTTCGGTCGCGGGGCGCGGCGTCTCGGCTTTATCCTTTGCCGTTGGAGCCGGAGGCGGCGCAGCGGGTTGCGCAGGCGCGGCCACTGCCGGCGGCGTATCGCTGACAACCGTCGACGTCGTGTCTGGTTCCTTCGGCGAGAGCTGCAACACGCCGATTGCGATTGCGCCGATCGTCGCGGCCGCGGCAAGCGGCATCCACCAGCGCCACGGGCGGGTCGCTTCGGCGCCTTTCTCTGCTTCGCGCGGCGTACTGCGGACGGCGCGATGCGCAGCGG
>VBCG01000091.1 GCA_005881895.1 Betaproteobacteria bacterium | reverse complement strand
GGTGCATGCCGACCGAGTCTTGATTGGCTGGGTCCAGAAGGTAAGCAACCTGATTCTCAACATCAACATTCAGATCGAAGATGCTGCAACGGGAGCCGTATTGCTAAACAAGTCTGTCGACCTACGTGGTAACACTGATGAGACGTGGAGACGGGGCGTGTCGTTTTTGGTTAAAAGTATGGTCGAGAAAAGTCAAGGAAACCGTTGAGCCTTGCGAGCGCAAGGAAGGAACAGCGATGCGCTTATCGGATGTCGCAGAACGACCCGAAGCCGACGGCCACGGTCCTCCGAACCGGTCATAAAAAACGATTGAAAGCGCCGTTCAAGTTGCGACAACGAGGTGCCTCAAACTTCTCAGATTGGGTGCCGATAACAGAGGGCACGGATCGCGCCCGCCCGTGGCCCGCCGCTGTGGGAGGCCACCGCCGCTGAGCACGATCCCGCGCTGATCCGCTGCTTCAGTCCGCCCCGGCCTACGAGTTCGACCAGCGCCGCAGCTGGTAGCCAGAACCGGTAGCCAGAACCGCCTCCGCTCATCTCGGTGCGACGCCTGGCGGGCTCGTGCCCGCGGCCGCCAGCCTGCCCGCGCGCGGCTACCTTGGCGTCGGCGCCCGCGCAGAAGTACGACGACAAGCGCGCGGAGCAGCCCATTGCCGCCGAAAATCCACGCTTGACCCGCACCACCGACCCAACCACAATCAGGCTCGCGCGATCGCGATCGATTGAATTGACTATCCGTCATGACTCAACGAGCAAAGCAATATTTCACGTACTGCTTTGAAGCCGTTTGATTTTATTGGAGTGCGCTGTCATGTTTCAAGACGTGGTTCGCAGCTCATTGACGGGAGAGCAGCAGACGTGAAGACCAGGTCGAAGACGGCGCGGCGCTGCCTTGACCCCGACCGATAAGAAGCAATACGAAACCCGGAGCCACGAAGTTGTTGTCACACAACCAGGGAGAAATCCATGAACCGTTGGAATGCATGGGGCACCGTACTCGTGATTGCGGCAACGGCGTGTTCGCTCGCCACTGCCGCACCCACGTGTCAGAACTACGAGCAATACCGGCAGGCGCTCTTCGGCGAACTGCATCTCCACACCGAGTATTCGGTTGACGCCGCGACGCTCCAGACTCGCAACACGCCGGCCGACGCGTACAAGTTCGCGAAAGGCGGCAAGGTTGGACTGCCACCATTCGTCAACACGTCGAATGGCATGTCTCCACCGCCATCCCCTGGCGCACCGTCACCTGCGGTTTCCGCCCACGCCTATTGCATGCCGGGCGAGAAGTGCAACTACATGGCGACTCGCACGATCCAGTTGCCGAAGGGCCGCGAGCTCGACTTCGCGGCGATCACCGATCACGCGGAATATTTCGGCGAAGCGAACATCTGTCTGTATGAGCCGACACGCTCGTGCACGGTCGACAGCGATTGCAACACGGCGGCCGGACAAACCTGCGCCCTCGGCACCGTGTGCGCGCCGAAGGATTGGGCCGATCCCGCGTGCATTCTGGTCCGCGAGGAAATTACCCGCATACAAAGTGGCCTCGGCACGGACGTTTTCAGCACATATGTCGTCGCCGAGAACCCCGAGCGGCTGCCGTTCTGTGCCGACCCGAGCAATCCATCAGGCAATACGAACTGCAGGCTGAATTCGGGCGCATTGTGGACGCAGATCCAGAACGACGCGAACACCGCCAACGATCCGTGCAAGTTCACGTCCTTCATCGCCTACGAGTACACGGCGATGCCATCCTTCAAGATGTGCGGCCTGCCGGGTGGCGGCGGCTCGCATGCGGCGTGCTGGGACAACGTGGAATGCACGTTGCCGGAGACCTGCAGCCTCCCCGGGTCTGGAGCAGCCAATCTCCATCGCAATATCATCTTCAAAGGCACCTCGGTGCCACCGTTGCCCGTGACCAACTTGGAACAGCCGACGGGTTGCGGGGTGGGAACGAGCTGCAACCCCGGCCACAAGCAACCTCTCGCATCGCCGCAAGCGCTGCTCGCCACACTCGAGCAGACCTGCACCAACGGCGGGTCCGGCTGCGACTTCATTTCCATTCCGCACAACCCGAACATCAGCGGCGGAGCGATGTTCCTGCTGCCAAAAACCGGCGAGGAGGCGCGCTTGCGCAATCAATACGAGCGCCTGGTGGAGATCATGCAGATCAAGGGCTCGTCGGAGTGCCGCTTCTCGGTGACCGGCGCGTGGGGAACAACCGACGAGAACTGCAACTTCGAAAATATGAGCTACGGCCGCCTCGCTGGCACCTACTTCGCCAATCCGGGGCCGAGCGACATCCTGCCCGGTTCCTTCGTCCGCAATGCGCTGAAAAACGGCATGAAGTACCAGAAGGACGAAAAGGACAAGAACAACAATGTGCTGAACCCGTTCCAGCTCGGCTTTGTCGGCGCGCTCGATAACCACAACGGCACGCCGGGAGCCACCGACAACGCGCAGTACGCGCGCAACGGAGCGCACGGCATCCCGTCCTTCTCCGTGCTTGCTGTTGCTCTAAACGAGCTCAACTTCCTGGGACTGGAAACGAATGGCGGCGGCATGACGGGCGTGTGGGCCGAGGAGAACACGCGCGATTCGATCTTCGCTGCAATGAAGCGACGCGAGACATTCGCGACCAGCGGCACACGCCCTGTCGTGCGCTTCTTCGGCGGTTTCGACGTGCCCGACGACATGTGCCGCAAAGGCAATTTCCCCGCGAAGGGATACGCCGGAGGCGTGCCGATGGGTGGCACGATGCCGGCCATACCTGCGCAATCGTCGAAGCAGCCCACATTCGCGGTGTCGGCAGTTGCCGATCCGGGTTGGACCGGCAATCCCGGCACGAAGCTGCAGCAGGCGCAGATCGTCAAGGGCTGGGTCGATTCGACGGGCAAGACGTACGAGAAGGTGCTCACCGTCGCGGGCGATTCGAAAAATTCCGGCAAGGTGAATCTCGACACGTGTCAGCCGAGTGGTGACGGATCGATCGACCTTTGCGGCGTGTGGACCGACAACGAATTTTCACCCGATCAGCGCGCCTTCTATTACGCGCGCGTTCTCGAAAACCAGTCCTGCCGCTGGAACCAGTTCGCGTGCAATGCCATCGCCGTCGACTGCAAGCAGCCGCTCGGCGCCTGCGCGAGCGGCAAGGGCTGCAATTCCGATAACGACTGCAGCGCAGAAAAAGACGGCGGGCAATGCATCACACCGCCAAGCTACACGCAATACGAGTATCAGCAATGCTGCTCGGCCCTCGTGCCCAAGACTGTGCAGCAGCGCGCGTGGACGTCTCCCATCTTCTACGAGCCGTTGTAAACCGTGGTGTCGGCACGCTTTGCAGGTTCAGCTTTGAGCTGGTTGCGAAGCCCTGTCCTGCATTTCGTGCTGATCGGCGGATTGTTGTTCGCAGGAGCACAGTGGCTGGCGCCGCGTGCGGTCAGCCGTGCTCCGGCGGCAATCGCGGGTGCTCCGGCGTCCGCTTCGCTGCCAGCGCCCAAGGTCGAGCGTCCCGCGATTGTCTTTACCGCCGATCGCGTGGCGCAGCTCGCGGATGACTTCACGAACCGTTACGGGCGCGCTCCGAATCGCGCCGAGCTCGCGGGCTTCGTCAATGAAGCGGCGGACAACGAGTTGCTGGAACGCGAGGCGCGCCGCCTGGATCTTGGCGCCGGCGATCCGAGTGTGCGCCTGCGTATCCTGCAGAAGATGAAAGTCGTGGGCTTCGACCCCGTGAAAGACGAAGACGCACATTATCGCGAAGCCTTGCGTCTTGGGCTCGACGACGACATCATGATCAGGCGGCTCTTGCGCGAGAAGCTGCGCATCACACTGTCGCGCGATCCTGCGGATGCTGTGGTGACGGACGCCGATGTGCGCGAATGCGTCGAGCGCCACCGTGAACGATACGAGCGCTCCGGGGCGGTAACGTTCGCGCATGTTTTCTTCAGCACGCGCGGCGATGCGAAGCGTGCGCGGACCGAAGCCGAGAGTGCGTTGCGCGAGTTGCGCGCAAAGAACATGACGCCGCCCGCAAGCGACGGCCTTTCCGACGCATTTCCGCTCGGACTTGCATTCACTGCCCGGCCGGAAGATGCGCTCATCGGACAATTCGGTGAGCAATTCGCGCGGCGCGTGCTGGCGGCGGCGCCTGGCAAATGGGTCGGCCCGATCGCATCGACGTACGGCTTGCACCTCGTCCGCGTGCAGGAAAAATTGCCGGCGGAGCTGCCTCCGATCGAAAGTTTGCGACCGCGCGTCGTACGCGAATTGCTTCAGGAGCGCTCTGCTGCGCGGCTCGCTGTCGCGATGCAGCGGCTCCGCGCCGAATACGATATTCGCATCGATCTGCCGCGCGACAGTGCGGGCATTGCCAACAACACAACATTCGCGGGGACACAATGAGCAGAGTTCTTCAGTCGGTGCTGATGGCGATCGTGCTGTGGATGGGGTCGGCTCCCGGCGTCGTCAATGCGCATCCGCTCGATCCGGCTCTTCTGGAACTGGTGGAGTCCGCCGGGGGGGTGATTGAAGTGGCGTGGCACGTTCCCGCGACCACGCAGGTGGCGCTGCGGCCCGTGCTACCGCAGCGTTGCATCACACAATCGGCACCCGAAAGCGTGGCCGAGGAGCAGCGTGTGACCACGCGCTGGCGCGTCGACTGCGGCGGCGCCAGTCTGGTCGGCGAGCGAATCGTTATCGAAGGTTTGCGCGAGCGCGGCACCGATGCCCTCGTGCGCGTTGCGCTTCTCAATGGCCGCGTGGTTCAAACCGTGCTTCGCGGCGATCAGCCGGACTTCACCGTGCCTCCCGGCATCACACGTATGCAAGTGTTCGCGGACTATCTGCGCCTCGGTGTTCTCCACATCCTCACTGGCTTCGATCATCTGCTGTTCGTGCTCGGTCTCGTGCTGCTGGTCAGCGGATGGCGCCGACTCGTCTGGACGATCACCGCATTCACGCTCGGCCACAGCGTGACGCTCGCGCTTGCCACACTCGACATCGTGAGCTTTTCCTCGCGTGTCATGGAAGCACTCATCGCGCTCACCATTTTCGCGGTTGCCGTGGAATTGGTGCGCGATGCGAAAGAGCGCGGGAGCTGGATGCTTCGTGCACCGTGGGCCGTTGCGTTCGCGTTCGGATTGCTGCACGGCTTCGGCTTTGCCGGTGCGCTCGCTGAAGTCGGCTTGCCGCCGCACGAGATTCCCGCCGCATTGTTCGCGTTCAACGTTGGGATCGAAGCGGGACAACTCATGTTCGTGGCGGTGGTACTCGCGACGCGCATGTTGCTGCGCGCCACGCCAGTGCAGTGGCCGGCGGCGGCCGCACGGATTCCCGCCTACGTTATCGGCTCACTGGCCGCTTATTGGATAATTGACAGGACGTTGAGCGTGCTGGCCTGAATAGCCGCGCGTGATCGCATCACTGGATCACCTCGTCCGCGCGCAGCAGCAGCGATTGCGGAATGGTCAATCCGAGACTCTTGGCCGTCTTGAGATTGACCACCAGAAAGTAGCGATTCGGTTGCTCCACCGGCAAGTCGCCCGGCTTCGCTCCCTTGAGAACCCTCGCCACGTAATCGGCTGCGAGCTTGAAGGCGTCGGCCTGGTCGATGCCGTATGACATCAATCCTCCGGCGCGAGCGACGGCGGAGAATTCATACATCGGGGAAATTTTCTGTTCCGCAGCATAGTCGAGAACGCGCTGTCGATTGAGCATGGTCAACGCATCGGTCACCATCATAAGACAGTCGGGCCGCGACCGGCTCATTGCGCTGAATGCGGCGTTGAAATCATCCGGCTCGCGCACACCCAACGGCTCAAATGCTCATGCGCAGCACATCCGCGGCCTTTTCGATCTGCCGATAGCGCAGCGTCATCGCATTATCGCTCGCGTTCCAGAGGACGGCGACGCGCTTCGCGGACGGCAGCACCTCCTTCAGACTTTCAAATTGTTTTGCACTCAGCACTGCCGCGGGATCATTGACGCCGCTGATGTTGCCGCCCGGCCGCGCGAGGCTCGAGACGAGTCCGGTCTCGACCACATCGCCCGCATTCGCCACGATGATGGGAATCGCTGACGTTGCCTGCTTTGCGGCGGCAGCCGAAGGGCCGCCACTCGTGACGATCACTCGACTTTAAGTGCCAGCAACTTGGCCGCGAGTGCCGGCAGCCGGGCATTTCTCGCCTCTGCCCAACGCCCCTCGTACACGATGTCCTTGCCTTGCTCGAAGCCGAGCGCCTGAAGCTGGTTGCGTAGCGCGGCCGGGGGAGCGCCATCGGTGGACGAGCGCTGCCCTGAAGAAATTCGACACGCCAGAGCTTGCCCGACTGCTGCGCGTGCGCGATCCGATTGCACGCGAAGACGCCGTCGGCAACGCCGCCGATAAATGTCCGCCGATCCATTCCTGACCTCATCGCAGAACGCAAGCGCAAACAATACTACGGCCGCGAAAAAGCCGTCATCGACAGCAGCCGCATGAGTTCGGTGCGGGCGCGGCGATACACTGGCACGCGCCTGACGCGTGCTCGATTGCATTACGGGGCCGGCAGCCATTGCGTCAGATTGGCGTTCACCGACAACGAGTCGGTCACGCTCAGCGTCCCGCTTGCATTCACATCGCGCAGATAATTGAGAGCGCTCACGAATTGCGACAGCACGGCATTGACCGCAGCAGGTCGGATATCGTGACGACACGGTTCTGGTTGACGTCCCCGGCGAGGAAGCCGATCCGCACCGAAGCGCTGCCGCCGGTCCCGCCGTCGGCCAATCCCCATTGGCACTTCCACTGCATCGTCATCGACGGGTGTTCGCTGCTGCGGACGGGGTCATCTTCAGTGCCGCAACCGGGCTCGA
>VBCG01000090.1 GCA_005881895.1 Betaproteobacteria bacterium | reverse complement strand
AGGCCTCGCGTATTCGATCCCTTACGACACCACGCGCTTTGTGGAAGTGTCGATTCGCGAGGTGCTGAAAACGTTGGGCATCGCGATCGTTCTCGTCATCCTCGTCGTCTTCCTGTTCCTGCAAAACTGGCGCGCGACGATCATCCCGACCGTTGCCGTGCCGATTTCGCTGATCGGCACGTTCGCGGGGCTCTATCTGCTCGACTATTCGATCAATACGCTGACGTTATTCGGCATAGTGCTGTCGATCGGGATCGTCGTCGACGACGCGATCGTCGTGCTGGAGAACGTCGAGCGGCACATGCGTGAAGAGCATCTCGATGCGCGGAGCGCTGCCATCAGGGCGATGCGTGAGGTCACGGGGCCGGTCATCGCGATCGTGCTCGTCTTGACGTCGGTGTTCGTCCCGATCGCGTTCCTGGGCGGGCTCACCGGCGAGCTCTATCGCCAGTTCGCGGTAACGATCTCGATTGCCGTTGTGATCTCCGGACTGATCGCATTGACGCTGACGCCGGCGTTGTGCGTGTTGATCCTGAAGCGCGAACACCACCAGCCGGGACGTTTTTTCCGCGCCTTCAACACGCTGTTCGAGCACGTGCGCGGCGGCTACACCGGCGGCGTGGCATGGATGCTGCGCCGTGGCCTGATCGGCGCCTTGCTTTTTCTCGGCATGGTCGCCATCGCGATCTACCTGTGGCGCGCGACGCCCGGAAGCCTCGTGCCCGACGAGGATCAGGGCTACTACATCAGCGCGGTAATCCTGCCCGACGGCTCGACGCTCGAGCGCACGTTCAAGGTCGTCAACCAGGTCGAGCAGGCGATCCGTTCCAATTCCGCAAACGCGGACATCATCGCCTTCACCGGCTTCGATTTCATCGGCGGCGGCTTTCGCAACAACGCCGCGACGATCTTTGTCACGCAAAAGCATTGGGACGAGCGCGAGGTCAAAGCGTCGCAGCTGGTCGGCGAGCTGTTCGGCAAGACCGCCGGCATCAAGGAAGCGCTGGTGCTGGCATTCAATCCGCCGGCGATCTTCGGCCTGGGAACCGCCGGCGGCTTCGAGTTCTATATTCAGAATCGCGGCACCGGCGGCGCAAAGCGATTGGACGAAGTGAAGAACGCGTTCCTCGCACGCGCCAACCGCGATCCGATGCTGGGCGGTGCGCAGACATTGTGGCGCGCGACGGTGCCGCAGCTCACCGTCGACGTCGACCGCGAGAAAGCAAAGAAGCTCGGCGTGCCGATCGACGATGTGTTCACCTCGCTCGCCGCGACGCTCGGCAGCTACTACGTCAACGACTTCAATAAGTATGGCCGGACGTGGCAAGTGTTGATGTCCGCAGATGCGCCCTATCGTAATCGGCCCGACGACATCGGCGCGGTCTACGTGCGCTCGCAGACCGGCGCAATGATTCCGCTGTCGTCGCTCGCGACCGTGCGCTACACGTCCGGCCCCGACTCGCTCGACCGCTTCAACGATCTGCCGGCGGTGAAGATCATCGGACAGGCGGCGCCGGGCGTGAGCTCCGGCCAGGCGATCACGCGCGTCGAGGAGATCGCGAAAGAAGTGCTGCCCGCCGACTTCAGCTACGACTGGGGCGGGACGTCGTATCAGGAAAAGCGTTCGGGCGGCGCATCGACGTTCGCGCTCGGCCTCGCCGTCATCATGGTGTTTCTGATTCTGGCCGCGCAGTACGAGAAGTGGTCGTTGCCGCTGTCGGTGTTGCTGGCATTGCCGTTCGGCACGTTCGGCGCGCTGATGGCAATCCAGATCGCCCGCCTCACCAACGACGTCTATTTCCAGATCGGGCTCGTTACGCTGCTCGGTCTCGCATCGAAGAACGCGATCCTGATCGTGCAGTTCGCCTCCGAGATGTATCACCAGGGCATGTCCGCATCGGCGGCCGCGCTCGAGGCGGCGCGCCTGCGGTTCCGCCCGATCCTGATGACGTCGATGGCGTTCATCCTCGGCGTGATGCCGTTGGCGTTCTCGTCGGGCGCCGGCGCCGGCGCGCGCCGTTCTGTCGGCACCGGGGTGTTTGGCGGCATGCTGGCGGCGACTTTTCTGGCGATTTTCTTCGTCCCGCTGTTCTTCCGCATCCTGGAAGATCGCAAGCTGACTGAAAAGCGTTCGCGCGACGAATTGTTCGCGGAGGTCCATCACGCGCAACAGCACGCGCACGTGTCTGCCGTGGAGCACACGCCGGGCCATCCGCCGCACGTCGTGCCGAGAGGTGTAAGCGATGACTAAGATCCAATTCCTTGCTGTGGCCGCGCTCGCCGTGGCGCTCGGTGGTTGCGCGACGACGCCGATCGCGCCGCCGAAGCTCGATCTGCCGGCGACGGTCGACAATGCACCCCCGCTCACGCGTTGGTGGACGACGTTCAGCGATCCAACGCTCGACAAGCTCGTTGACGAGGCGCTCGCCAGCAACCTCGACTTGGCCGCAGCGATGGCGCGCGTCGAGTCCGCCCGCGCGCAAGTGAAGCTGTCGCAGGCGGACCTGTTCCCGACGGCGGACCTCGCCTTCGATGCCAATCGCACCCGGAGCACCACGCGGGGAACGAATCCGTTGCCGCCGGGCTTTTCGCCCTATTCGAACGATTTTCGTCTCGGGCTGCAGGCGACGTACGAAGTCGATCTGTGGGGCAAGTTCCGCACGGCGACGCGTGCGGCGCAAAACGATCTCGTCGCGTCGGAATACGCCCGCGAAACGGTGCGCACCGTCGTCGCCGCCGACACCGCGCGTTTCTACTTCAATCTCCTCGCTGCCGACGCGCAGCTAGCATTGCTTCAAGACACGCTGAAGACACGCGACGAGTCGGTGACGCTGCAAACGGATCGTTATCAGGCTGGCATCATCGGCGATTACGACCTCGGGACGGCGCAGGCCGAGCGTGCCAGCGTTGCCGCCGACGTCGCGGTGGCGCAACGCGCCGTGGCGGAATTCGAATCGGCGCTTGCCGTGTTGCTCGGGCGCTCCCCGCGACAAGTGTTCACACCGGAGTTGTCGCGCAACGTCGCGATGTCGTGGGGGACGGGCGTGCCGACCATTCCCTCCGGGCTGCCTTCCGACATCCTCGCGCGGCGGCCGGACATTCGGCAGGCCGAGTCGCAACTCGCTGCGGCCAACATGCGGATCGACGTCGCGCGCGCCGATTACTTTCCGTCGATCAGCCTCACGGGCTTGCTTGGCGGTGAAGCCGGCGCGCTCAAGAACATCTTCAGCGGAGGAGCGTTTATTTGGAGCATTGGCGCGGCGATTGCGCAGCCGATCATCGGGTTCAAGGCGATCGAGGCGAACGTCGAGGCGAAAACCGCGGCGCGCGATGAAATCGTCGTCGGCTATACGAAGACGGTGCAGGGCGCGTTCCACGATGCGCACGATGCGCTGTCGGCGAACGAAACGACGCGGGCCGCGCTCGCGTCACAGACCGAACGCAAGGACCGGTTGGCACAAGTGCTCGAACTGTCGGACCTGCGTTATCGCTCCGGCTATTCGCCGTATCTGGAAGTTCTCGACGCGCAGCGGCAGTTGCTGCAAGCGCAGACGCTGCAGATCGTGGCGGCGCGCAATGTGCGCCTCGCGGTCATCGACGTCGCGAAAGCGCTGGGTGGCGGCTGGGACTATCAGACTGCGGTGCAGCCGCCGACGAGTCTGGTCGGCGCAGGAAGCGGCATCAAAAGATAGCTTATAGACCCCCACGCTTGCGGCTCCGCCGCTACGCTTTGCCCTCTGCCCCCAGAGGGGGAGCAATTCGCGCCTTGGGGCGGCCCGGCGGCGCGAATCTTTATTGCAGTTGCGGCTTCTTCAGGAAGTCGCCGCGATCGGCTGACTTGACATCGGTACGCGTGACTGCGCCGTCCCGCGCGAGCGTGAGCGGCACGCGCGTTCCGGGTGGGCCGAGCCGCCAGACTTTGCGATAGAAGTCCGCCAACCCCGAAACGCGTTCGCCCGCGACGTCGACGACGATATCGCCGAGCCGCACGCCGGCGGTATCGGCGGGACCGTGCCTGGCAAGGCCATTCACGACGAGATGATTGGCGATTTCGGTCGTATACATGCCAAGCCAAGGATGCGGCGGACGTGTCGACCGGCCGGATTTCAGCAGGTCGTCCAGAAGTGGCGTGAGCAAATCCACCGGCACGAACATGTTGCCTTGGACGGTGTCCTCGCCGACGGCTTCCTGCACTAGCAGCGATCCGACGCCAAGCAAGCGTCCGGAGTCATCGAGCAATGCCGCGCCGCTCCACTCCGGATGAGGCGGCGCAGTGAACAACGCCTCGTCGAGCAGGTATTCCCAATAGCCGGCGAACTCGCGTTTCGCGATCACGCGTGCCTTGAGCGCGTGAGCAAGTCCACCGTGACCGACCACGAAGACGTCGTCATCGACGCCGGCGGTCGTCGCGCTGCCGCGTGCGAGTGAGGGCGCGTCGAGCTTGCCCAACGGGACGACCAAACCAAAACCGCTTGCGAAATCGTAGGCGAGCGGATGGCCGGCGACCGTGGCACCGCTGTTGGTCGTAAGCCAGACCGATTCGGCTTCGGTGATCAGGTAACCGATCGTCAATGTGAGACCATCGTCGCGGATGACGACACCGTTACCGGCGCGCTCGGTGCCGAGGATCGAGGCCGTGAATGCGTCCTCGGGAACATTCGCACGGAGCATGACGACCGCGTCCAGCGCCGTTCGCAAATCGAACGCGACATCCGCCGTTCGAGGTTGCAATTCGCGCGGAAACGACCATTGCGTTGACTCGGCCATCGATTTCAGATGTCGATGCGGCAATTGCGACCGCGATCGTTTGGATGTTACGCCTTCCGCGAACAGCTAATCATTGATCACTCCGGCAGGCCCGCTTTGCGCAGCCCTGCATAGAGATTCTCATCAGCCTGCTTGACCCAGACGGGATGCCGGGAGCGGTGCTGTGACCTGAAGCCGCCGATCGTGAAGTTCGGCTGCTTGCGCAGCAGCTCTTTTTTCGCCGCGTCAAGCGTCAAGCGATCGTCCAGTTCGGCCAATGCGGCAATCAGCCAGACCTGATTCTGCGCCCAGTTCTCGAGCGCGGCCGCCTTCGAACAGGCTTCGGCTGCGTCCTTGAACCGACCGAGCAGCACGTACGCTTCGCAGGCGACGTCCATCTCGTAGGCGTAGACGTCCGGATCAACCGCGCGGGACAGTTCAAGCAGCGCTGGCGTGTTGTGCGCCTGGCCCGAAACGTCCATGATCCAGCCGCGCAGGATCAACGAATCCTTGTTGGACGGATCGAGCCGGATGGCCTGGGCGCTCGCCTCCAACGCAGAATCGTAGCGTCCCTGCCAGCCTAACGCAGTTGCCCGCGTACGCCAGGCTCTGGAATTGCCTGGATCGACGTCGATGGCGCGTTGCGCGAGGTCGTCCATCTCGCGCACGATTCGCTCGCGATCGGACTTCGGATCGTCTTCGTACTCGTGATTCAGCGTCCAGGCACGACCGACAAGTGCGGGAACATAACGGGGATCAATGCGCAGCGCCGCGTCGAATAGCTTGCGCGCCTCGAATGCGGTCGCAACATCGAACGTCCATTGGGCGTTCGCGCGGGCCACTAGGTCGGGTGGACTGCTGCTGGACGCTCTCCCTGTGAGCGCGCGCGCGATTTCGGCAGCGTCGAACGCCTTGCGCAATCGCCACGTCAGCCGATTAATCATCGGGCTCGCATCGCCGACCGTTTGTGTCTCGGGTAAGGAGACCTGAGTGCTCCATGCCTGCGACCCGGTCTCGCCATCGACCAATTGCAGCGTCATGGTCACTTGCCCCGCATCGCGCCGCGCGTCGCCTTCGACGAGATAGCGGGCGTTGAGATCGCGGGCCGTGGCGCGCGGATCTGCGGGCTTTCCGGTGTACGCATTGGCCCGGCTCGCCGCCACTAGCGGGGCGTCGCGAATGCTTCGACCTATCGCGACCCGAAGATCCTTGGTGATTCTGTCGCCAAGCAACGTGCTTTCTGCGTTCCCGTCCGGTGTCGATAGCGGCATCATCGCAATGGCCAGCGGAAGGTGGGGCGGACCCGAATCGCGTTGCCACGCCCACCAGCCGCCGATGCCCGCAAGCGCAATCGCAACGAGCGCCGTCGCTCCCACGGCAAAAACGCGCAAACGTGTCTTTCCAAAACGAAAAGGCGCGGGGGCGTCTCGTCGCGTCGAAGCAACGGCTTTCAAATCCACCGCGTAGGCTCGAATCGGCCGCGCGATGTTCTTGACCTGTTGTTCGCCGATGTCGATGAATGCCATATCCATCTGGCCGTGCAGTTGCTCGCGCACGGCGCTCGACACGCAGATCCCACCCGGTTTCGCCAATGACTCGAGTCGCGACGCGATGTTGACCCCGTCGCCCGCGATATCGTTCGCGTCAACCATGATGTCGCCGAGATTGACGCCGATCCGGTACTCGAGGCGATCGGCGCCGGAATGCTGCTGGTTACGCGCTGCCATTTCCTTTTGGATCTGGATCGACGCGCGCAACGCCGCCAGCGCGTTCGTGAATTCGGCGAGGAGTCCATCGCCCGCGGTCTTCACGATGCGCCCGCCGTGCGAGATGATGGCAGGATCGACCACCTCATCGCGGATCGAGCGCAGGCGCGCGAAGGTGCCGGTATCGTCGCGTTCCATGTGGCGGCTATAGCCAACCACGTCTGCGATGACAATCGCGGCGAGTCGTCGGGAAACCGTGTCGGTATTCATCCGTGGACGCGCATCTAACAGTCGGCTATTGGTCGGGGATGCCGGCTTTGCGAAGTCCGGTGTACCAGTGCGCTTCGGCGAGTCGCATGTACTCTGGATTTATTGAATAGCCCTTGGCCCTGAGCTTCGCTATCGTGAAGCCGGGGGATCCGCGCAGGATCTTAGCCGTCTCCTGAGCGGCCCTCGCCGTGGCTCC
>VBCG01000259.1 GCA_005881895.1 Betaproteobacteria bacterium | reverse complement strand
GTTGCGCAGCAGGTACTCCAGGGCCGTAATCGCTGACGCTGACGACGAGCTCCTTGTCGGAAACTTCGGCGCCGATCCGCACGGCCGTTTCGTCAGGTGTGTACTTGCCGGCATTTTCGAGCAAGTTAAATAGCACGCGCTCGATCAACGTAGCGTCGAACTCGACCAACGGCAGGTGCCGGGGAAGCGACACTTCGACCGGATGTCGCGCGAGAGCCGGCTGCGCTGCCTTGATTGCGCTTGACCTCGCCGCTTTGGATCCTTGCCATATCAAGCAGATTGTTGACGAGCGCATTCATCCGGCGCGCCTGCTCGACAATTGCATGCGCCGTGTCGCGCTGCACGCCCGAAAGCTCGGGTTTGGTCAAGTCGAGCGACTCCGCAAGTCCGACCAATCCGGCGAGCGGCGTTCGAAGATCGTGCGACAGCGCAGCGAGCAGTGAATTGCGCAGCCGCTCCGACTCCATCCGAATGAGCGCCTGCTGCGCCACTTCGACGTAATGAACGCACTCAAGCGCGATCGCAGTTAGCGCCGCAAACGTGTCGAGGTGGCGGCGTTGCTCGGGAACGAGCAGCATGCGCTGACTCGCCGCCTTGATCGCGAGCACGCCGCGCGTTCGCATGGGTGCGCGGAGTGGCAGATAGAGGAATTCGCTGGCCGGAAGCGTATCCGTCCCTGTGCCGGCCGGTTGCGATTTGTCGTAGGCCCACTGTGCGGCGCCACGAAGATCGATGGCGCTCGAGAGCTCTTCGTCATGCGTCGTGAGCAGCTCGTTCTCGCCGGGAATCAGAATGGCGACTTTTGCGCCGAACGTGCTCCCGATGAACTTGGTTGCCGCTTCGAGCACTTGCTCGGTCTGCAGCAAACTGGACATGTCCCGCGCGAATTCATAGAGCACGCGCGCTCTTTCTTCGCGATAGGACGCAACGCGGGCCTGATACCGCAGTCCCGCTGTCATCTGTCCGATGATGAGCGCCACGGACAGCATCACGACAAACGTGAATAGATACTGAACGTCATGGACGGCGAACGAGAAGCGTGGTTCGACAAAAAAGAAATCGAAGCTCGCAACGCTCAAAAACGCCGCCATGATCGCGGGACCGCGGCCGAACCTAACCGCGATAATCACGACAATGAGTAGGAACAGCATCACGATGTTGGCGAGATCGAAGTACGCGCGTAGCGGCGTCGCGATGAGCGTTGTCGCGACACACGCCAGTAGCGTCCACACGTAGTTCAGTCGCTTGGTCGCGCGTCGCGGATCCGGAGCCGCTTCCATTACGGCTTCCGAAACCGGCCCTGTCGCGGCGGCAGTCTCGCCGCGCCCGATTTCGATCACGTCGACGTCAGGCGCACTCTCGCCGATCCGTCGCGCAACGCGCTGCACCCACGGCAATGTCCATCGCACCTGCTTGCGCCCGACGACCACTTTCGAGCAGTCGTGCGTGTGCGCGTATTCGACGATGGCGGTCGCCGCATCGCCGCCGGAAAGGATCGCGGTCTTCGCACCGAGCTCGTGCGCGAGCTTCACCGTCTTCAGAATGCGTTCGCGCTCGGCCGAAGGCAGTCGTTGAAGCTTCGGCGTCTCGACGTAAACCGCGGTCCATTCGACACCGATTTGATTGGCGAGCCGCGCTGCGCTCCTCACCACGTGCTCGCCCCCCGGATCGGGACCGACGCAGCACAACACCGACGCTTCGGTCTTCCAGATGCGCTCGATCGCTTGCGCGGTTCGGTAGGTCTGAACGTCTTCTTCGACGCGATCGGCGGTGCGGCGGAGCGCGAGCTCGCGCAACGCCATCAGATTGCCCTTGCGAAAGAAGTTGCCCGCGGCGCGTTCGATCTGCTCGGGAACGTAGACTTTCCCGGCCTTGAGGCGCGCGAGCAATTCATCGGCTGGAACGTCGACCAGGATCACATCGTCCGCGGCGTCGAAGAACGTGTCTGGAACCGTCTCCCAGACACGGATGCCGGTGATGCCGCCGACGACATCATTCAGGCTCTCGAGGTGCTGGACGTTCAGCGTCGTGAAGACATCGATCCCGGCCGCCAGCAACTCCTCGATGTCGTGCCAGCGCTTCGGGTGCCATCAGCGCAGGTCGTCGCGCAAGCGCCGCGTCGAGATTGAATTCCTTGATGGCCGTGCCGCGGACGTCGAGCAGCAGCGGCGGCAACTGCTCCACTCCTTCGAGCAGTGCGGCGGTCTCCGCGCGGCCATGCGTTTCGAGGACGCCCACGACAACATCGGCGCCCGCGTGCCGCATCGTTTGTGCGGCAATCAGCATCGCGTACGTTTTGCCGACGCCCGCGGAAGCGCCGAAGAAGATCTTCAACCGCCCGCGTGCCGCGCGCTCCTCCTGCGCCTGGAATTCCGCGAGAAGCTGATCGGGGTTGGGCCGCTGTCTTTCCATCGACGGCTTCAGACGTTGGACCGATCTAGTGTAGCAATGTGCTACTTCGGCACGCGGTCGAGCGCGAGGTTGAGCTTCAGCACGTTGACTCGCGGCTCACCGAGAACGCTGAAGGTGCGTCCGGTCGTGTTGTCCGCGATCAGCGCATGGACCTTGTCTTCAGCGATGCCCCGTGCCTTGGCGACGCGGTGTGCCTGGTATTCCGCCGCCGCAACGCTGATGTCGGGATCGAGCCCGCTTCCTGACGCCGTCACGAGATCGACTGGAACCGGCGCCCTATTGACGGGATCGGCATCGCGAA
>VBCG01000106.1 GCA_005881895.1 Betaproteobacteria bacterium | reverse complement strand
CGACGCGCGTGTTGACCGCACGCGCGGTCGATTTGGGCGAGAAGCCCGCCGTCCTTTCGGGTATCACGAAGCTGCATCTCACCGAGCGGGGCCGCAAGGTCGTCACCGATGCAATGGACATCGCCGGCGGCAAAGGTATCTGCATGGGTCCGTCGAATTTCATCGGCGCCGCGTATATGCAATTGCCGGTTCTGATCACCGTCGAAGGCGCGAACATCCTGACGCGAAGCCTGATCGTGTTCGGCCAGGGCGCCATCCGCTGCCATCCTTTCGTGCTGAAGGAAATCGAAGCCACGCGCGAAGCCGACCACGCAAAAGCGTCCGCCGCGTTCGACGCGGCGCTGTTCGGCCACCTGCGTTTCACGCTGGCCAACCTGGCACGCGCACTGGTGATGGGATTCACCGGTTCGCATTTCGTGCGCATTCCTGCGGACGTCGCGCCGGAAACGCGACGCTATTACCAACAGCTGACGCGTTTTTCGGCGGCGCTGGCCTTCTTGTCCGACGTGTCGATGGGATCGCTCGGCGGCGCGCTGAAACGCAAGGAAAAGCTGTCGGCGCGCTTGGGCGACGTGTTATCGCTGCTGTATCTGTGCTCGGCAACGCTCAAGCGTTACGAAATCGACGGCCGCCCGAGCGACGATGCGCCGTTGATGCACTGGGCGATCTGGGACGCGATGTTCAACGCGCAAAACGCGCTCGAAGGCGTGATCTCCAATTTTCCGAACCGCACGATCGCCTCACTGATGCGGCGGATCGTCTTTCCGCTCGGACGGCCGTATGTCATCCCGTCCGATAAGCTGGGACACGAGGTTGCACGCTTGCTGATCGAGCCGTCGGCCACGCGCGAGCGCTTGACCGCGAGGACGTACGTCTCCAGCGATCCCGACGACCCGCGGAACCTGATCGAGCGCGCGCTCGCTGCAACGATCGCCGTCGCGCCCGTAGAAGCGAAAATTCGCACGGCAACGCGCGAGGGAAGACTTTCGGCCGCAACTCCTCCGGGTGCGGACACTGAGTGGCGCATCGATAGCGCCAAGTCCGCCGGCGTCATCACTGCGGTCGAAGCCGATGCATTGCGGAAGGCGCGCGAGCTCACCGACCGCGTCATCCGCGTCGACGATTTCCCGCCTGATCTTGGTGCATCGCTGTTGCAGCCCGACAATCGAGTGACCGTTCGCGCCGCGGCTCCTGCGAGCGAGACGCCGCGCCGCCGCGCGATCGCATAGCACCGTCTGCAGGATGATTCCATGACCGAGCCGATCTACATCATCGACGGCGCACGCACGCCGTTTCTGAAATCGCGCAACCGTCCGGGACCTTTTGCCGCTTCCGATCTTGCGACCGATGCGGGCCGCGCATTGCTGCTGCGCCAACCGTTTGCGCCACGAAGCTTGGACGAAGTGATCCTCGGCTGCGCCGCGCCGTCGCCCGACGAAGTAAACATCGGCCGCGTCGCTGCGCTACGGATGGGCTGCGGGCACAAAGTCCCCGGCTGGACCGTGATGCGCAATTGCGCGTCGGGTATGCAGGCGCTCGATTCGGCGATCAACGATATTCGCGCCGGACGTTCCGATCTCGTGCTGGCCGGCGGCGTTGATGCGTTGTCGCGCGCGCCGCTTTTGTTCTCCGACGCGATGGTGCTGTGGTTGTCGAGTTGGTACGCCGCGAAGACGCTCGGCCGTCGTGCGGCGCTGCTCGCGCGCTTCAAGCCCGGATTCTTGGCGCCGGTGATCGGCTTGATGAAGGGATTGACCGATCCGGTCGTCGGTCTGCTCATGGGACAAACCGCCGAGAACCTGGCCTTTCGATTCGGCATTGATCGGCGGGAGATGGACGTCTACGCGGCACGCAGTCACCAGCGCGTGCTGGCCGCCCAGAAGGCGGGTTATTTCGCCCACGAAATCGTTCCGCTCTACGACAAGAAAGGGACGCTTTACGCCTTGGACGACGGCGTGCGCGAGGATTCGACGCCGGAAAATCTCGCAAAGCTCCGTCCTTTTTTCGATCCGAAATACGGCAACGTGACCGCGGGCAACAGCTCGCAAATCACGGACGGCGGGGTGTGGTTGGTCATCGCGTCGGAGCGGGCCGTCGAGAAATTCAAGCTGACGCCGAAGGGTCGCATTGTCGATTCGCAGTGGGCGGCGCTCGATCCCGCGCAAATGGGACTCGGTCCCGTCTACGCCGCGACGCCGCTTCTGCAGCGTCACGGCCTGGGCCTCAACGATCTCGACGCGTGGGAGATCAACGAAGCATTCGCCGCGCAAGTGATCGCCTGCATTCGTGCATGGGCGAGCGATGAGTTCTGCCGCAATGAGCTTGGACTTCCGGCGGCGCTTGGCGTGCTCGACGAAGCGAAGCTCAATGTCGACGGCGGCGCAATCGCAATCGGACATCCGGTCGGCGCGTCGGGCGCGCGGATTGTCTTGCATCTTTTGAATGTCCTCGATCGCACCGCCGGCAAGCGTGGGATCGCCGCGATCTGCATCGGCGGCGGGCAAGGCGGCGCGATGTTGATCGAGCGTTTGTAGCTCGCCATGCAGAACTGGGTCATCACGCGCGCGGATGACGGCATCGCGACCCTTTTGTTCGATCGCGCCGGCGCGACGGCGAATACGCTGTCCCAGCAAGTGCTCGCGGAGTTGAATGAGGCGCTCGATATTTTCGATCGCGATCCGCCCAAGGGCGTCATCGTGCGCTCGGGAAAGGCGAGCGGCTTCATCGCCGGCGCCGATATCACGGAATTCGGCAAGCTGTCGAATCCCGATGCGGCGATGGCGCTCGTCAAACGCGGCTGGGACACGTTCATGCGCGTTGCCAACGTGTCGTATCCGACGCTCGCGTTGATCAAAGGATTTTGCCTCGGCGGCGGCCTCGAGCTGTCGCTGGCGTGCCGTTATCGCGTCGTCATCGATGAGCCGGGTACGCGGCTCGGGCTTCCCGAGGTTTTGCTGGGCATCGTCCCCGGGTGGGGCGGCATTCATCGCCTTCCGCGTGTGATCGGCGCGCCCGCGGCGCTCGACATGCTGCTGACCGGCAAGACGGTCGATGCGCGACGGGCGAAGAAGCTGGGGCTCGCCGATGAGTGCGTGCCGGTGCGCATCATGGAAAACACGGCGCGCGGCGTGCTGAAGGCATTGCCCCCACCGCGAACGCTTCCGTTTCCGCTGTCGCTCACGCTCAACCCGTGGGTGCGCAAATTCATTGCCGCGCAAGCCGAGAAACAGGTCGCCAAGCGAGCGCGGCGTGAGCACTATCCCGCGCCGTATGCAATTCTCGAACTGTTCGTGCGCTATGACGGCAATCCGCTGATTGTTCCCGACGGCGATCCGGCGTCGATCAAGGCGCTGACGCAAACGCAGACCGCCGCGAACTTGATTCGCGTATTTGCGCTGCAGGAGCGGCTCAAATCGCTCGGCAAAGAGGATGCGTTCAAAGCGTCGCACGTCCACGTCGTCGGCGCCGGCACGATGGGAGGCGATATCGCCGCGTGGTGCGCGCTCCGTGGCCTGACCGTGACGCTGCAAGACCAGAATGCCGAACGCCTTTCGCCGGCGATGCAGCGCGCCGCAACGCTTTTCGCCGAGCGATTGAAGGAACCGCGGCGCGTTCGTGATGCGACCGATCGGCTGATACCCGACGTCGACGGCGATGGCGTCGCCCGCGCCGACGTGATCATCGAGGCGATCTTCGAGAACGTCGATGCCAAGCGGAATCTTTTCGCTGCGCTGGAGAAGAAGGCGAAGCCCGATGCGATCCTGGCGACGAACACGTCGAGCATTCCGCTCGAGGACATCGCGGCGGCTCTCGTCGATCCGACGCGGCTCGTCGGGCTGCATTTCTTCAACCCCGTACCGCGGATGATGCTGGTTGAAGTCGTCGCGGGTCGGGAGACGCGAGCCGAGCTCGTTGCGCGCGGCGCGGCGTTCGTGCGCCAAATCGACAAGCTGCCGCTGCCGGTGAAGAGCGCCCCCGGCTTTCTCGTCAATCGCGTCCTGGCGCCGTATCTGATGACCGCGATGCGCTGCGTCGACGAGGGTATCGCACCGGAAACCGTCGACGAAGCCGCCGTCGCGTTCGGTATGCCGATGGGGCCGATCGAACTGGCCGATACGGTCGGCCTCGACATTTGCATGGCGGTCGGCCGGATGCTCGATCCGGCGGTGGCGCCGCCGGCGAAGCTCAAGCTTTTGACCGATGCGGGCAAGCTCGGCAAGAAATCCGGCCAGGGGTTCTACACGTGGACAAACGGGAAAGCACAAAAGCAGCCGGCCGGAGCGGTTCCTGGCGGCCTCGCTGAGCGTCTCGTCGGGCCCTACGTCGCCGAAGCGAAGGCAGCGCTGGCCGATCGCATCGTCGTGGACGCCGATCTCGTCGACGCCGGCGCGATTTTCGGTACCGGATTTGCGCCGTTTCGCGGGGGTCCGCTGCACTACGTCCAGTCGGCGGCGAGTCGTCATTCCGATGACAACGTTCTATTGTCCGAGGAATCTGGTTTTCCCAACAGCGGATCCCTCGCGCGTGCCCGGGATGACAAATAGGGGAAACGGCACGACGGCCTAAGCCCACGCACCACCCGCTGGTGTACGATTCCGCGCTCGATCGGCGAGGATGACGCCCGACGCGAAAAAAGGGGAGAGCGTGGAAAAAATCTGGCTTCGCAGCTATCCGAAGGGGGTCCCCGCGGAGATCGACGTGAATGAATACGCGTCGGTGCGCGAAGTGTTCGAGGAAAGTTGCGGCAAGTTCGCGACGCGCCCCGCGTTCACGTGCATGGGCAAAACGCTCACCTTCGCCGAGCTCGACACATTGTCCGCGGCGTTTGGCGCTTATTTGCAGGGCGCCGGCTGCAAGAAGGGCACGCGCGTCGCGTTGATGATGCCGAACATCCTGCAATATCCCGTCTGCCTGTTCGGCGTGCTGCGTGCGGGTTGCACCGTCGTCAACGTCAATCCACTCTACACGGCACGCGAGCTCGAGTACCAGCTGACGGACTCGGGCGCCGAAGTCATCGTCGTCGTCGAAAACTTCGCGCATACGCTGCAGGAGGTCGTGGCGCGAACGCGCGTGCGCAATGTGATCGTGACGTCGATCGGCGAGCTTCTTGGATTCAAGGGTTTCATCGTCGACTTCGTATTGCGCCACGTGAAGAAAATGATCCCGGCGTATACGATTCCCGGCGCAATTCGGTTGTCCGATGCGCTGGCGGAAGGGCGCAAGCGCGCGCTGGAGCGCGTGCCGCTCGGTCACGAGGACATCGCGTTCCTGCAGTACACCGGCGGCACGACCGGCGTTGCCAAAGGGGCGATGCTCCTTCATCGGAACATCGTTGCGAACCTATTGCAGGCGCGTGCATGGCTGTTGCCGTTCATGGACGCGGAACGGCGCGAGATCGTTATCACGCCGCTGCCGCTCTATCACATCTTCTCGTTGACGGCGAACTGCCTCACGTTCATGACGCTCGGCGGCGAAAATGTGCTGATCCCGAATCCGCGCGACATTCCGGGCTTCGTCAAGGCGATGAGCAAGTTCCGCTTCACGTCGTTCACGGGCGTCAATACGCTGTTCAATGCGCTCCTCAACAATGCCGACTTCGCAAAGCTCAACTTTTCGTCGCTGCGGCTGACGCTCGGCGGCGGAATGGCCGTGCAGGAGGCCGTTGCACTGCGCTGGAAGGAAGTGACCGGTTCGCCGCTGATCGAGGCGTATGGACTGACGGAAACGTCGCCCGCGGCCACGATCAATCCATTGAACCTCGCGGCCTACAACGGCTCGATCGGACTGCCCATTTCGTCGACCGACGTCGAGCTGCGTGACGACGCCGGGAAGGCTGTCGCTTTGGGACAGCCCGGCGAGCTCTGCCTCCGCGGTCCGCAGGTGATGGCGGGCTACTGGCAGCGCCCTGACGAGACCGCGAAGGTGATCGACAAGGATGGATGGCTCGCCACCGGCGACGTCGGCGTGATCGACGAGCAAGGCTACATTCGAATCGTCGACCGCAAAAAGGACATGATCCTTGTGTCCGGCTTCAACGTTTATCCGAACGAGATCGAAGGTGTCCTCGCCATGCATCCCGGCGTGCTCGAATGCGCGGCAATCGGCGTACCCGACAAGAAATCGGGCGAAGCGGTAAAGCTCTACGTCGTCAAGAAGGATCCCGCGCTCACGGCCGACGCCGTGCTCCAGCATTGCCGCGAGCATTTGACCGCGTACAAATGTCCGCGCGACGTCGAGTTCCGCAACGATTTGCCGAAATCGAATGTCGGCAAGATACTGCGCCGCGAATTGCGCGAAGAAGCGCGCAAGGCGGCGGCGCAAGCCGCGTAGGCGAGCGACGCAATGGACGAGAGCGTCGCGATGCCGTCGAACGCGCCGGTGCTGCGCGTTGTCCCGATGCCGGCCGACGCCAATTTCCACGGCGATATTTTCGGCGGTTGGATCATGTCGCACGTCGACGTTGCCGGCGCCATTCCGGCCTCCCAGCGAGCCTGCGGGCGTGTCGCAACCGTCGCGGTCAACTCGTTCATTTTCAAGCAGCCCGTCTTTGTCGGCGACGTCGTGTCGTTCTTTGCCGAGATCACGAAGGTTGGCCGCACGTCGATCACCGTCGCCGTCGAGGTGTATGCGCAGCGCAATCCCGGCAGGGAAATTACGGTGAAGGTCACCGAGGCAAGCCTCACGTACGTCGCGGTCGGTCCGGACCGTAAGCCGCGCGAATTGCCGCCGCCTTGACGCACTGCATCAAAGGAGGGCGCTGATTGCGTGTCATCGCGGCCACAGAGTCGGCGTAAACGCGCAACGCGAGCCGCGCCTTCAACAGGAATCGCGAATTCGCGGTGTATAGTGAAACGGCACGATTCCGAGGGTCGGCGGCTCGCCAAACGATCAAAAAACCAGAGGAGAACGTTCGGATGATCAAGAAAC
>VBCG01000015.1 GCA_005881895.1 Betaproteobacteria bacterium | reverse complement strand
GGGGATCACATTCCACGTGTCGCCCGCATGAACTTGCGTGACGCTGACGACGCCGGCGTCCTGCGGATGGAGATTGCGCGACACGATCGTCTGCAGCGCATGGATCGCATGCGCGGCGAAGAGCATCGGATCCTTGCCCTGATAGGCCATCGCGGCGTGCGCACCCTTGCCGGTCGCGATGATTTCAAAAATGTCATATGCGCCCATCAGCGGTCCCGCGCGCATCGCGAACGAGCCGGCCGGAAGCCGCGGCCAATTGTGCATGCCGAATACCGCGCGAGCCGGAAAGCGTTCGAACAGTCCCTCCTCCACCATCACGCGGCCGCCACCCTCGTTCTCCTCCGCAGGCTGAAAAATGAAATACGCGGTGCCGTCGAACGCCGCGGCGAGCAACATCGCCGTGTGGCCATCGTGGCCGCAGGCGTGCATCCGGCCTGGATTGCGCGAAATGTAGGCGACGCCGGATTGCTCGTGGATGTGCAAAGCGTCGAGATCGGCGCGCAACGCGATCGCGTCCGTGCCGTTGCCCGCACGCAGGACGCCGACGACGCCGGTCTTCGCAAGCCCCGTATGAACCTCGAGGCCGAACGAGTGGAGCTTGTCCGCGACGAATGCGCTGGTCGCGATTTCCTCGAATGCGGTTTCGGGATTTGCGTGCAGGTGATGGCGCCATGCGCGCATGTCGATGTCGAGCGCAGCGATTTCGGGGACGATGTTCATGGCATTGCGGGACCTCGGGTGGGCGTAGATCGTAACCCATCCGGTAGAATCCCGGCGCGCGAGATCGCATGGACGACCGGCCCTACGACCTGCTGGTGATCGGCGGCGGCATCAACGGCGCCGGCATTGCGCGCGACGCCGCGGGTCGCGGCTTGTCCGTGCTGCTGGTCGAGCGCGACGATCTCGCCGCGCACACGTCGTCGCAGAGCACCAAACTGATCCACGGCGGCCTGCGCTATCTCGAATACTACGAATTCCGACTCGTCGCCGAGTCACTCGCCGAGCGCGAAGTTCTGCTGCAGGCGGCGCCGCATCTTGTCGAACCGCTGGCGTTCGTGTTGCCGCACGAGCCGCATCTGCGGCCGGCGTGGATGATTCGTGCGGGGCTGTTTCTCTACGATCGCTTGGGCGGCAAGATGACGTTGCCGAAATCATTCGGCGTGCGCCTCGCCGGCAGCCGTTGGGGTGCAGGTCTTAAGCAGGGGTTCCGCCGCGGTTTCGTCTACGCCGATGCGCGCGTCGACGATGCGCGGCTCGTCATCATCAATGCCGTCGACGCGCAAGCGCTGGGCGCGCGTGTTCGCGTGCGCACGCGACTCGTCCGTGCGCGTCGTGTCGAAGGCGTCTGGCGCGCAACGTTGCAAACCGATGATGGCAAATCCGAAGAGGTCGTTGCGCGCGCTCTCGTGAACGCGGGTGGGCCCTGGGTCAAGGACGTGCTGAACAGTGTCACGACGGAGCCGATGCAGGCCAACGTGCGTCACGTCAAGGGCAGCCACATCGTCGTGCCGCAAGTGCATGCCGAAGCGCACGCGTATATTTTGCAAAATGCCGACAATCGGATTGTGTTCGTCATTCCGTACGAGGAACGCTATTCGTTGATCGGCACAACCGACGTCCCGGTCGATGAGTACCAGCATCCCGGCATCGCCGACGACGAAATCGATTATCTGCTCGATCTCGTCAATGGCTATCTCGAGCGTCGTCTCGGGCGCGCCGATATCGTCTGGACGTACAGCGGCGTCCGGCCACTGTTCGACGACGGGTCACAGGACCCTTCCGCGGTCACGCGCGATTACGTGCTCAAGATCGATGCGGAGTACGGACCGCCGGGCCGCGCGCCGGTGCTGTCGATATTCGGCGGCAAGATCACGACGTATCGCAAGCTCGCGGAACAGGCGCTTGCCGATCTCGCACCTTTCTTCCCGGGAATGAAGCCGGCATGGACGCGGGGAGCGCCGCTGCCGGGTGGCGAGATGCCGCGCGACCGCAACGCTTTTTTCGCGCGGCTCTGCGCGCAATACCCCGGAATGCCTGCTGATCTCTTGCGTGCGCTCGCGCGCCGGCACGGCAACGTGGCAACCCGTCTATTGGGCGATGCGAAAACGCCGGCGGATCTCGGCCCCAACTTCGGCGCTCAGTTGACGGCGCGCGAGGTCGATCATTTCGTCGTCAACGAATGGGCGCGTACGGCCGACGACGTGCTATGGCGGCGCACGAAGTGCGGCCTGTCGATGAGCGCGGACGAGCGCGCGCGTGTCGCCGAATACGTGGCAGTGCGCGTTGGCGCGGGGGTCCATCAATGACGGTGCCCCTGGCGACAATGCCCGATGCGGTGCGGCGCGGGATCCGGTTTGTCTTCACCGACATCGATGACACGTTGTCGACCGGCGGCCGCATCACCGCCCTCGCCTACAGCGCGCTCGAGCGTCTGCGCCGCGCGGGGAAAGTCGTCGTACCGGTTACCGGACGGCCGGCAGGATGGTGCGATCACATCGCGCGGATGTGGCCGGTCGACGGCGTCGTCGGCGAAAACGGCGCGTTCTATATGCGCTACGACGCCAAGGCGCACGCGCTCGTCAGGCGTTTTGCGATTTCCGCAGACAAGCGCGCATCGCGACGGGTGAGGCTCGCCACGATCGCCGACGAAATCGTGCGCACGGTTCCGGGATGCGCGCTTGCGTCGGACCAGCCCTATCGCGAGACCGATCTGGCGATCGATTACTGCGAAGACGTCGCGCCGCTTCCGCCGGCGGCGGTCGACCATATCGTAGCGCTCATGCGCGCGCATGGATTGACCGCGAAGCAAAGCTCGATTCACGTGAACGGCTGGTTCGGCGACTACGACAAGCTCGCGATGACACGCGTTTTCCTCCGCGAAGCTTTCGGCTGCGAGCTCGACGGCGAGCGAGAGCGATGCGTCTTCGTCGGCGACTCGCCCAACGACGCACCGATGTTCGCGTTTTTTCCGCATGCGGTCGGTGTAGCGAACGTGCGCGCGTTCCTCGGCCGGATACCGACACCGCCCGCGTACATCACGCACGCGGACGCGGGCAACGGCTTCGCGGAGCTCGCGTATTTCCTGCTCGAGGGGTGACATGACCCGGAGCGCGCGGGCAACAAAAGCCTTGACAATTACTGCTTAGGCAAGCATAATACGCTTACCGTCGCAGCAGAGGCTCAAGAGAACGCAATGGCCGCGATCTACGATGCGAAGACTTTCGATCCCGACAATGGGATAGGGCGGCTTTTGGGCCGAGTCAAGATGGCGATGCACGAGGCGCTCGAGCGCGAGCTGGCGCCGTTCGACATCACCGCCGCGCAATTCGTCATTATTCTGAACCTGGCGAGCGGCGAGGTGGATTCGGCATCGAAGCTCTGCAAGGGCGTCTCCTACGATCCGGGCGCGATGACACGGATGCTCGACCGTCTGGAGCGCAAAGGACTCCTGCGGCGCGCGCGATGCGGGAATGACCGGCGCAAAGTGATTCTCGAATTGACGCCGGAAGGCAAGGCGGTTTACCCGAAGCTCATCGCGAGCTACGTCAACGTTTTGAATCGATTCATGCACGGATTTACCAAAACCGAAGCACACCAACTGGAGACACTGCTTTCACGGATGCTCGTTAACGCTTGATTTTTTTGTCCAAATTGTTGCCTAGGCATTCTCGGCCGCGGCAGGGAGTTTGGACTGGTTGAGACAGAGAGATCCGCGCAGCGATCGAAGCGGATCCGCAATGAAGGAAAGGAACAAAGAATGGCAACTCTCTCACATCCGGCACATCTCAATCTCTATCGGGCTGCCCGCAATCGCAGGCTGCGAAAGCGGTTCGCCGCCGCTGTCGTCACCGTGCTAGCGCTCGGCACGATCGCCTACGGCGAAAGCTGGCTGCTCGAAGATGCACCGCGCGCGACGTTGGAGTGTGCAGTCACCAGCGGCGTTGCCCACGCGCTCGAAACCCCGGTTGCCGCCAACTGAACGATTCGGCATTCGAATAGAGGAAGGAATGCGTCATGAGTAATGAGACACCCGCCGCGAATAATGAGACGGCCCCCGCGCCGCAACGCAATCGCCGCAAGCGCTGGTTGGCGATCGCCATCGGCGCGTTCGCCATCATCGGTATCGCGTACGGCGCGTATTGGGCGATGGCGCTGCGCTATGAGCAGTCGACCGATGATGCTTACGTCAGCGGCAATGTCGTCCAGATCACGCCGCAGATTTCCGGTACCGTCGTCTCGATCGGCGCCGACGATACGCAATTCGTCAAGGCGGGCCAGACGCTCGTGAAGCTCGATCAGTCCGATGCGAGCGTTGCGCTCGAGCAAGCCGAGGCACAGCTGGCGAGGACCGTACGGGAGGTTCGCAATCTGTTTGCGACCACCGCGCAGCTGCAGGCCGCCGTCGCGATGCGAGAGACCGATGTCACGAGGGCCGCTGACGACCTGACGCGTCGGGAGCGGCTCGCAAGCTCCCATGCTATTTCCAACGAGGAGCTGCAGCACGCGCGCGATGCGTTCAACAGCGCCAAATCCGCGTTGGTCGCTGCGCAGCAGGAGCTCGCCGCCAATCGCGCGCGCATCGACCGGACGACGATTGAAAATCATCCGGACGTGCGTAACGCAGCGGCGAACGTGCGCAACGCGTACCTGACCTACGCGCGGACGGTGTTGCCGGCGCCGGTGCCGGGATTCGTCGCCAAGCGCGCCGTACAACTTGGACAGCGGGTGAGCCCGGGCACGCCGCTGATGGCGATCGTTCCGCTCGACCAGGTGTGGGTCGACGCAAATTTCAAGGAGCCGCAACTCGCGGCGATGCGCGTCGGTCAGCCGGTCACGCTGACGGCGGATCTCTATGGCGGCAAGATCGAGTACCACGGGAAAGTGGCGGGATTCGGCGCGGGCACGGGATCCGCATTTGCGCTGCTGCCCGCGCAAAACGCTACCGGCAACTGGATCAAGATCGTTCAGCGCGTCCCGGTGAGGATCGCGCTCGATCCCCAAGAGCTGGCCGCGCACCCATTGCAAATCGGCCTTTCGATGGACGTTGCAGTCGACACGCACGACCGCGGTGGCGAACGATTGCCGCAGCTGGCGCACACTGCGCCCGCGTACTCGACCGATGTCTTCGGTTCGGAACAAAAGGTCTCCGAGGAGCGCGTGAAGGCCATCATCGCCGCGAACGAAGCGGGCCGCACGAATGTCGCTGACCGCGACAACTCCCCCGACGCGCTTCCCGCGCGGCTCGCACGATCGGAGCTGCAGAAGCCGGGCGTTGCTCCTCGCGAGCACCCGCTCTAGTCCACGCCGCAGCAGCGCACGATGGCATCGTCCAGACCCGCGGATCAAGCGGCATCGCAGCCGGCCAACGGCGGCGCGCCCGGGCCGCTCCACGGTGGCGCGCTCATATTCGGCTCCGTCGCGCTGTCGCTGGCGACGTTCATGAACGTGCTCGACCTGTCGATCGCCAACGTGTCGATTCCGGCGATCTCGGGCGATCTCGGCGTATCGCCCGACCAAGGGACGTGGGTCATTACGTCGTTCGGCGTTGCGAACGCGATCTCGCTGCCGTTGACCGGCTGGCTTACGCGGCGCTACGGACAAGTCCGGCTGTTCATGGCCTCGGTGCTGCTGTTCGTCATCGTCTCGTTTCTGTGCGGACTCGCGCCGTCGATCGAGCTGCTGATCCTGTTTCGGGTCATTCAGGGCGCGGTCGCCGGCCCGATGATTCCGCTATCGCAATCGCTGCTGTTATCGAGCTATCCGAAAGAGAAGGCGGGCACGGCGCTCGCGCTATGGGCGATGACGACGCTCGTCGCGCCGGTCGTCGGGCCGTTGCTCGGCGGCTGGATCACCGACAATATTTCGTGGCCCTGGATTTTCTACATCAACGTGCCGGTGGGTCTGGGCGCCGCTGCGGTCACGTGGCTGATTTACCAGAAGCGCGAAACGCCGACCGTCAAGCTGCCGATCGACGGCGTCGGGCTCGGCTTGCTGATCCTGTGGGTCGGCGCCCTGCAGATCACGCTCGACAAGGGGAAGGACCTCGATTGGTTCCAATCCGGCCGCATTATCGCGCTCGTGATCGTCGCCGTGATCGCGTTCACGATCTTCCTCATTTGGGAGCTGACCGAAGAACATCCCGTGGTCGACCTCAAGCTGTTCGCGCGCCGTAATTTCTGGACGAGCACGCTGGCGATGGCGCTCGCCTACGGCGCCTTTTTCGGCAACGTCGTGCTGTTGCCGCTGTGGTTGCAGCAATTCATGGGATACACGGCGACGAAGGCCGGATGGGTGCTGGCGCCGGTCGGCGTCCTGGCGATTCTGCTGACGCCGCTCGTAGGCAAGAATCTGCAGAAGGTCGATCCGCGCGTCTTCGCAACCGGCTCGTTCGCGATCTTCGCGCTGGTTCTATTCATGCGGGCGCAGTTCAACACGAACGCGGACCTGAAGACGCTGCTGATCCCGACGATCATCCAAGGCGCGGCCGTGGCGGTGTTCTTCGTCCCGCTCGTCACGTTGAGCATGTCGGGACTCGAGGCGGAGCGAATACCGGGGGCATCCGGGCTCTTCAACTTCGCGCGGATCACTGCGGGCTCGTTCGGCACGTCGATCGCGACGACATGGTGGGACCGCCGCGCAAGCCTGCACCACGCGCAACTTGTCGAGCGGCTTACACCCTACGATCCATCGACGGCGCAAGCGCTCGCGAGCATGCAAGCGAACGGGTTGACGCCCGAGCAGAGCCGCGAGGCGCTCAACCGGATCGTTGATCAGCAGGCCTTCATGCTGTCGGCGAACGACATCTTTTACGTTTCCGCGGTGTTGTTCGTCTTGCTGATCGCCGTCGTGTGGCTCGCGCGTCCGGTGAAGGGCGGCGGACCGGTGTCGGTGGCCGCTGATTGAGGTGTCCGATCGCGTTGTAACTACACGTGCGCGGCGCCCATCATCGCCGGCGCTCCGAGGAAGCACGTCGAGAGCGCTGCAAACACGGCGCCAATAACGATGGCGCACAGCACGACGACGACGGTATACGGCAGCGATTTCTCCGACGGGTTATGCATCAGCACCGGCAGTCCGAGATACAGCAAATAAAGGCCGTAGAGCGCGGCGATCAGTCCGAGGATCGCGAGCGCCGGAACGAGATTCAACACGGCGGCCACCCATGCCGGCGTGTAGCTGTACACGGTGACCTTGAGCGCCCGTAACGAATCGCGTTGACCGCCGAACGTCGGTGCGAGCGTGTCGACCAGCCACGCGACGACAAACACGACGACAAACGTCAACAAATAAGCGACGATCGCGTGCACGAGTGCCGCGCCGACGCCGACGCGAAAGAATCCGCCGATCCCGATCAATGACAAGCCGATGAACGAAGCGACCGCGCCGATCGCGGCAAGCGGTGCGACGTAGCCCTTGTAGATGTCGGCGGCCGTCGTCGCCTCGCGCTCGATCACCGGCCATTCGGTCGCGGGCGTCAACAGGATTGCCTTGACCCGTTCGATTAGACGCGACACCGCCTCTGACGAGAGCGGTGTCGGTGTCGCACTGGGAGCTTGCGACGTCGAAGCGCCGGGCTTGGCCGACTGGGCGGATGAAGCGGGATCCGCCGCAAGGTTCGCACCGCAGTTGCCGCAAAATGTTGCGTCGTCGGCAATCGTCGTACCGCATTTCGGGCAGTTCATGTCGAGCGCTCCTTCGGTGGAAACAATTGTTTTTGCCGGGACATTCTGCGCCGAAAGCGATGGGCGTTTCAACGAACGCGGAGCGCGCCACCGCCGGCGTAACGCGCATCGTTTCCCAACGCTTCTTCGATTCGGAGGAGCTCGTTCCACTTCGCCATGCGCTCACTGCGCGCAAACGATCCGACCTTGATCTGCCCGGCATTCCATCCGACCGCGAGATGTGCGATCGACACGTCTTCACTTTCGCCGGAACGCGCCGACACAATCGCCGACAACGATGCTCGCTGAGCTGCCTCGAGCGCCGCATGGGCTTCGGTCAAGGTGCCCGCCTGATTGGGCTTGATCAGCACCGCATTGCAGAGCTGCCCGGTTGCCGCTTCGGCAACGCGGGCCGCATTCGTCGTCAGCAGATCATCGCCGACGATCTGCACGCGCGAACCGGCGGCTGCGGTGAATCGCCTCCATCCGGTCACATCATCCTCCGCGAAGGGATCTTCGATCGATGCAATCGGAAAGCGCTCGATCCAGTGCAACACGAGCTCGGCCATGCCGTCGCGATCGAGGTCGCGACCGTCGAGCGCAAGGCGATACCGGCCATTGGAGCTGAATTCCGTCGCCGCGATATCGAGCGACAGCGCCGCGTCGACGCCCGGTCGCAATCCGGCGTGCTCGATGGCGCGAACCAACATCGTCAGCGCATCTTCGTTGGATTCGAATACCGGCCAATAGCCGCCTTCGTCGGCGACGCCCGTGAGCTTGCCGGCCTCCTGCATCAGCGTTCCGGCGGCGCGGTAGATGTCCGCGACCATTGCGAGCGCCGCGCCCAACGTTTCTGCGCCGATCGGCATCACCATCAGGTCCTGGATGTCGATTCGCCGTCCTGCATGGGCGCCACCGCCGAAAATCTGGATTTCGGGCAGTGGCAGCGCCACGGCTTGATCGCCGGCGACGTATCGCCATAACGGCATGTTCTGCGCCGCGGCCGCCGCATGTGCGACGGCGAGCGACACTGCGACGATGGCATTGCCGCCGAAGCGCGATTTGGCCGGCGTGGCGTCCCCGTCGATCATTTGCTGATCGATGCCTTTCTGGTCGAGGGCGTCGGAGCCTCGCAAGAGCGCAGCGATCGGACCGTTGACGCTGCCGATCGCCCGCGTCACGTCATGGCCGCCGAAACGCACGCCGCCATCGCGTAAATCGACGGCCTCCTGTGATCCGCGAGAAGCGCCCGAAGGCGCGATCGCGCGGCCGATCGCGCCGTTTTGCAATTCGATTTGCGCTTCGACGGTAGGCCGTCCGCGTGAATCGAACACGCGGCGACCGTGTACGCGCGCAATCGACGTTGCGCTCATGTCATCCAACGCTCCGCGATCGCCGATGGTTCTTCGACCGGCGCGACCAGAAGCGCGCGGGCAAACTCGCGCACTTCATCTTTTGCCGCATCACTGGTCAGATACTCGACCGGCGACTTTCCATCGATGCGCGCCAGCATCAAACCGGGCAACAAGGCGGCCGTTCGCGCGGCGAGTGCCGCGGGCGGCTCCCAACTCACGTGCGTCTCATAGGCGTGCTCCAGCGCGAAGTAAGCGTCGACGTAGCGTTTGCGCCATTGCGGCTGCCACGCGCCTTTGAGCAGCAAATGGTTTTGGACGAATGCGAGGTCGAAGGCGGGATCGCCGAATGTCGCGCATTCGGCATCCAGGATGACCGGCCCTTTCGGCCCCGACAGAATGTTCTTCGGGCTGAAATCGCCGTGAATCATCGCAAGCTTGTGCGCGCGCGTCGTATCGACGAGCGCCGCGAACCGGTCGGACAGATCGCGGTGCGCGCGGCCAGTGGCGGCGAGATACGGTTCCAGCCGAATCGCATCGAAAATGGCGTCGTTGGCGAATCGCGCGGCCATCGACGGATCGCTCGCGGTGGCCGCATGGATCCGTCCCAGCGCATCACCGACCGCGGCTGCTACGGCGATGTCGATGTCGCCATCGCGCAATCGCTCTTTCCAATTGGGATAGATCTCCGGCGGCAGATACGCCATGGCGAACGCCCCGCCTTCCGCGTCTTCCCCGAGGATCTCCGGGACCGCGCCGGGCACGATCGCACCCGCGGCTTTGATCCATTCGACTTCGTTCCGATTGCGCTCGGGCGGCACACGCCAGTCGGCCGCGACCTTCAATTTCGGCAGCGCGCGCTTTACGCAGATGCTCGTTTCAGGCAGTTCAACGCAATAAATGTCAGACGAGACACCGCCCGTGAGGGGCACGATTCCAGATGTGGTGTGAGCGCCCACTATCTTCATTCGGTGCAATGACATTGCGAGCCAATCCAATGACCCGCTCTCGGAACGCTGCTCGACAGAGCGGGGCTTGGCCATGCGTCACCGCTCGCCGCGTCGGTATGCTATTTGCATAAGACCGAGTCCCCGCCCTGCGACGCGAATCGTCGGGACTTGCAAGGGGACCGGTGCCGAGCCGGCTGGGCCAACACAAGGAGGGCCTTCGACATGATTCGCTATGGGTTCAATGTCCGCACACGCACCGGACAGCGCGTCGACAACATCATGATCATGGCGCCGTCGCAGGCCGATGCCGAACGACGGCTGATGCAAATGTACGTCCAATGCGAAATCGTCGAATGCCGGATGCAGTCGGTGCCGCGTCGCCTCGACACGCTCGACATCGAAGGCGTGATCGGCATGATCGCCGCCGGTCCTCCGTCAATTCAGGAACCCGGCGCCTACTAACTCGTCGCAAAACGCCGCGTAATCTTCAGCACCCCGGCTCTCGGGCGCGTGGCGGAAAATGTCCAAGCCGACCGCGGGACTCTCGGCCAATCGCACGGCCTCGCGAATTCGCGTTACGCAGATTTCCTCCGGCCTGATCAACTCCTTCATCCGTTCCGCGATCGCGCCGCTCATTCGCCGCCGCTTGTCATAGCGCGTCAGCAGATAGCGGCGCGGCACGCGCTGCTTGAAAACGGGTTCCAATGCATTGAGGGCGCGCTCGACCTGCCCCGCGCTCTTCAACGACAGATAGTCCGCCGACACCGGAATCACGACCAAGTCGGCAGCGAACACCGCGTTCAACGACAGCACGTTCAACAGCGGATTGCAGTCGATAACGATCGGACCCGGAAGCGCGTCGGGCGTGCGCAAGGCGTGACGAAGCCGTGTCACGATGTTGATCCCCTTCCCGAGGATCGCGTCGAGCTTCGAAAGCTCCATGTGCGACGGCACCAGCACGACGCCGCTTTTCGTGATGCAGGCGATATCCGCGAGCGGACGCTGTTGGACGAAAAAGCTGTAAACGCTGTCATCGACGTGCTTGGCCGGTGCGCCGAAGATGTGCGACAGGTGGCCCTGTGGATCGAGATCGATGCCGGTGGGACGGTTGCCGCGCTGCGCTATTGCCGCAAGTAGATTGAGGGCCGTGGTGGTCTTGCCGACGCCGCCCTTCTGATTGAATACTGCAATGATCGTCATCGGCCGCGATTCTACAGGGAGCGCACCTCTCGCCAGCCTCGCCTTACGCAAATGGCGCGTTGTATCCAGGATGTTCGGGTTTCCTTAAAATCGGACTTCGACGCGCAAGCCGGGCAGAAAGTCGGTCAATGAAAGCGGAAGAACTTCGCACGATCCAGGCGCCCTTGAAGGAGCGCTACAAAGCGCACCCCGATGCCGCGCTGATTACGCTCAGGGCTCAAGGCCTTCTGGGCGAGGGCGTCACGTGCAATGTTCAAACCGGAAAGGCGCTCGTCGCCGCTGGGTTGCATCCGGCAACGGGCGGCGACGGACTTAGCGCGTGCTCAGGCGATATGTTGCTCGAGGCGCTTGTTGCCTGCGCCGGCGTGACGCTCAACGCCGTCGCGACGGCGATCGGCGTCGTTATTCGAAGCGGCGCGGTTCGCGCCGAAGGCGATCTCGATTTTCGCGGCACGCTGGGTGTCGCCAAGGATGCGCCAGTCGGATTTCAGCGTATCCGTCTTCACTTCGACCTGGAGACCGACGCCTCTGAGGATCAGTTGAGCACGCTTTTGCGCTTGACCGAGCGTTATTGCGTCGTGTTTCAAACACTGCGCCTGCCCCCTGAGATGACTGTGTCCCATCATGTATCCACGGCCTGAATGCACACTCAACCCGGAGCCTGCGCGCCGGTTTCCTTAGACCTACGTTTTTCGGAGATCACGATGCCGATGTATATGGACATCCATGAGGTTAACGGAGCCACCGCGGCCGATGTTGCGAAGCCGCACATCGCCGATTGAAAACGCAGGGCAAGTACGGCGTCGAATACCGCAAATACTGGCTCAACGAGAGCTGCGGCAAGATTTTCTGTCTCTGCACTGCGCCGAATTCGGAGGCGGCAGCGTCGGTGCATCGTGAAGCACACGGCGTGGTCGCACGAGCGCGACCCGGGGATTCGGACCGTTCTGTTCACCGATATCGTTGGCTCGACCGAGGTGACGCAACGCCTTGGCGACGACGCAGCGATTGCTTTTCTTCAAGTCCACGACACGATCGTCCGCGATGCCCTCGGTGCAACGGGCGGCCGCGAGGTCAAGCACACCGGCGACGGCATCATGGCGTCCTTCGTGTCGACGGTCGCGGCGGTTCGCTGCGCCATTCGGATTCAGCGCGCGTTGGCAGAGCGCGAGCAAGCGAACAAAGAGGTCCCCGTCAAGGTGCGAATCGGCGCCGCGGCGGGAGAGCCCGTCGAGAATCACCTGGATCTCTTCAGATCGACGGTTCAGCTCGCCGCGCGGCTCTGTGCGCACGCGGAGCCCGAGCAGGGTCTCGTATCGAACGCGGTGGCCGAGCTGTGCCTTGGAAAGGGCCTGACGTTCCAGGACCTGGGCGAAGTTTTACTCAAGGGCTTCGATCGCCCTGTTCGAGTTCACGCTGTCCAGGTAGCCCGGTAACAAACAGTCCCGCAGTCCGCCTCAGGTTGCATGCGATAGGTGGTGTTCTCGAGAAATGTCCTTGTTCGTATAGTCACCCAGTAACGCCGTCGAGATCAGGCTCACGAGCGCGCAGAACAGAACATACCAAGCGATCGCGTAGCCCGAATGGTAATGGGCGAACAACGCCGCTGCGATGAGCGGTGCCGGTCCGCCGGCAATGATGGAAGCCAGCTGGTATCCGAGTGACGCACCGCTGTAGCGCAGTCGCCCCGTGAACGATTCGGCGATCAGCGCGGCCTGCGGACCGTACATCATGTCGTGCGGAACAAGCGAGAGCACGATGAGAACGAACATCCACGTCGGGTTCGCTGCATCAAGCAATCCGAAGTAGACGAACCCGAAAATCCCCATGGTCGCCGCGCCGAGCAGGTACATGCGTTTGCGGCCGATGCGATCGGACACGTGCCCACAGAAGGGGATGGTGAAAAACGACAGCACCGAGGCTGCCAGCACGGCCGTCAGCAGGAAGTTCTGCGGAGCCTTCAACGCGGTCGTGCCGTATGAAAAGACGAACGCGGTAAAGATGTAGAAAGGCGCTTGCTCACCCATTCGCAGCAGAGCGGAAAGAAGGATCTCCTTGGGCTGCCGCTTGATTACCTCCAGCATGGGCCTCCGCTCGATCCGCCGCTCCTCGATCAAGCGCGCGAATACCGGCGTCTCCAGAATGTTCAGTCGAATATAGAGCCCGATCGCGACGAGGATGATGCTGAGCCCGAAGGGAATGCGCCATCCCCAGCTTAGGAACTGGTCGCCTGACATTTGGCTGAACGCAAGGACGGCAAGATTTGCCAGAAAGAGCCCGGCGGGAACGCCAAACTGCGGCCACGATGCGACAAAGCCACGATGCGCATTGGTCTTCGTCCACTCCATCGACATCAGCACCGAGCCGCCCCATTCGCCGCCGACGCCGATGCCTTGGATGAAGCGGAGCAACGTCAGCAAGATGGCGCCCCAAATGCCGATCGTCGCGTAGGTCGGCACGAAGGCGACTGCGAAGGTAGCGAGCCCCATCACGACGAGCGTCGCGATCAGCGTTGATTTGCGGCCGATCCGGTCACCGTAGTGGCCGAAAATGGCGGCGCCGATGGGCCGGGCGAGAAAGCCGACCGCATAGATGGCAAATGCTTGCAGCGTGCCGACCAACGGGTCCGAGTTCGGGAAGTACAACTTGGCGAACACCAGTCCCGTGACCGTGCTGTAGAGAAAGAAGTCGTACCACTCGATGGTGGTGCCGACGGTACTGGCAATGACCGCACGGCGCAGCTGCCGCTGCTGCTCGTCGGCCGACAATGAGGCGAGCGCCACCGTAGAGGTCGCCATGATGTCCTCCGGGAAGTTGCCGAAAAACCGGTTAGATCGATAGCCGGCGGAATCGTTGCGCTTCGCATCGTCCGCGCGCTTCGTCGTGGGACACGCCGATGATTTCTGGCACAGTGAAAGGCGCGAGCTCGCGGCAATTTTTCCCTAACGCCCCCATCAGGCCATGTCAACGTCCCTGTTCTCACCCTTCTCGATGCGCAAACTGACGCTCGCCAATCGGATTGTCGTGTCGCCGATGTGCCAATACTCGGCGGTCGATGGCCGGGCTACTGACTGGCACACCGTTCATTGGGGACAGCTGCTGCAGTCGGCCGCAGGCATGTTCACCATTGAAGCCACTGCCGTCTCGGCGATCGGTCGCATCACCTTCGGCTGCCTCGGTCTTTACGACGACGCGTGCGAGCAAGCACTGGGTGAACGTCTCGCCATCGCGCGCGCGAACGCGCCTTCGATGCCGGTCGCGATCCAGCTCGCGCACTCCGGACGCAAAGGATCGTCGAAGGTGCCATGGGAAGGCGGCCAATTGATTCAGGTCGATCAAGGCGGCTGGATTCCGCTGGCGCCCTCGGCGATCGCGCAACTCGAACACGAGCCACCGCCGAAGGCGGTCGACGCGGCGACACTTGCACACATCAAGCGCGAGTTTGTCGATGCCGCGGGTCGTGCGCTGCGCATCGGAGTCTGCGCGCTCGAATTGCACATGGCGCACGGCTATCTTCTTCATGAATTTCTTTCGCCGTTATCGAACCGTCGCAATGATGCGTATGGCGGGTCGTTCGAGAAGCGGATCCGTTTTCCACTCGAGGTATTCACTGCGGTGCGCGAGTTGTGGCCGCAGGACAAGCCGCTAGGCGTTCGCATTTCGGCGACCGATTGGATCGACGGCGGCTGGACGATCGACGACTCGATCGCGTTCGCACAGCGGCTGCAAGCGGCAGGTTGCGACTGGGTTGACGTGTCGAGCGGTGGAATTTCGCCTGCGCAAAAAATTCCTCTGGGTCCCGGCTACCAAGTCCCGCTTGCGCGGGCGATTCGCGGCGCGACCTCAATTCCGGTAATCGCCGTTGGACTCATCACGGAGGCGAAGCAAGCCGAAGCGATCATCAAGTCGCACGATGCCGATTTGGTCGCGATGGCGCGCGCCATGCTGTGGGATCCGCGCTGGCCGTGGCACGCGGCGGCGACGCTCGGCGCGCAGATTCACGCGCCCAAACAGTATTGGCGGTCCGCACCACGCGATCTGCCGAATGTCATCGCGCACGCGAAGGTCGGTCAACGCTGATCAACGTTCCGCTAGAGCATCCGCTTGCGGATTTGCGTGACGACAATTTCGGTGATGATCACGACGACGAGAATCGCCACGAGGATCAACGCCACGCGTTCCCACTGAAATAGATTGAGCGCAGCATCGAGCGCCATGCCGATGCCGCCGGCGCCGACCAGCCCCAGCACTGCCGATTCGCGCACGTTGATATCGAATCGAAACAGCGCAATCGACCAGAACGCGGGCTTCACCTGCGGCCAGTAGCCGAATGTGAGCACCGATCGCCACGGCGCGCCCGTGGCGGCGAGCGCCTCGATCGGCCCGGGTTGCGCTTCCTCAAGCGCTTCGCCGAATAGCTTGCCGACGAAGCCGATCGAGCGAAAGGCGATCGCCAACGTGCCGGCCAGCGCGCCGGGGCCGAAGATGCCGACGAAGAGTAGCGCCCAAACAAGCGAATTGACCGAGCGCGACGACACGAGAATCAGTCTGGCGAGCAAATTGAGCGGTGTGAACGGAACAAGATTGTGTGCGGCGAGAAGTCCGACGGGAAGCGCGAGCATCAGCGCAAGGAGCGTTCCCAATGAGGCGATGTGAATCGTTTCGCTCAGCGCGCTGTGCACGTCGGTCGGATACGCGCGCCAATCGATCGGCCACATCCGCGCGAGCAGATCGCCGATCTGCTCGGGTGCATCGGCTAAGAATTCCGGAATGATCTCGATCGTTTGTGCGGCGGCAACGATGGCCGCGACGATGATCAGATAAACCATGAAGCGGGCGGTCCGCTGAGCGCCAGTAAAGCGCCGCCACACACGCCGAGACGTGGTTTCGGCCGCAGTAATGCTGACCATCATTCGTCCTCGACCAAGCGATCGCGGCGCGGCAGGCCGCGGCGGCGAAAGAGCTCCGGCAGCGTCGCGTTATCGATGAAGATCGCGCGAACGCCGGCCGCCAGCACTTCGCCCAGCATGATGAGTGAAATGATCGCGATCAGAATTGCACAGACGAAGTCGTAGTCGAAGCGCTGGAACGCAGCGAACAACGTGCCGCCGATGCCGCCGGCGCCGACAATGCCGACCATCGTCGAGTTCCGCAGATTCGAATCGAGCTGATACGTCGCGAAGCCGATGAAGCGGGAGAACACTTGCGGCATCACACCGAACGCGAGCACCGATGGGAACGGCGCGCCGGTTGCGCGTACGGCCTCGACTTGCTTTGACGAAATCTCCTCGATGGCCTCGGTGAACAACTTGCCGATGAAGCCGACCGACGCAACGGTCAGCGCAAGCACCCCCGCCAGTGCGCCAAAACCAACTGCCTTGACGAACAGGATCGCGACGATGACCGGATGAAGCGAGCGCGCCAGCACGATCAGCGCGCGCGCGGGCCAGCTTGCCCACGGCGGCATCAGATTGCGGGCGCCGGCAAGCCCGATCGGCAAGGCGAGCAGGATGCCGAGCGTCGACGCGAGCACGGCGATCTGCAGGCTTTCGAGCAGACCCCTGACCAACAATTCGTGCCGCGCGAAGTTCGGCGGAAACAAGCGCGCGAAGAAGTGCGCGGCATTCGCGAGACCGGTTTGTACTCGCTCCCACGAAATCTCCATCTGCGCGCACGCATAGATCACGTAGACGACAAGTGCCACCGTGGCGACGCGTGGCCAGAGGCTTTTCGGAAACGGGTCCGCACGCGAGATGAGGACCGGCGAGCCCGTCTTCACTGCAGCCAGTCCTCGCCGCCGTAGATCTGCTTCAGCATCGCGTCCGACAGACCCGCTGGCGCGCCATCGAACACGACGCGGCCTCCCGACATTCCGACGATGCGGTCGGCGAAGCGTGTCGCGAGATCGACGTCATGCATGTTGATCAGCACTGGAATGTCACGCGAGCGTGCAACGTCGGCCAAGAGTTGCATGATCTCGACCGACGTCTTGGGGTCGAGCGAGGATGTCGGCTCGTCAGCCAGCAACAGCTTCGGCTCCTGCATCACGGCGCGCGCGATGCCGACGCGTTGCCGCTGGCCGCCCGACAGCGCGTCCGCGCGACGTTGCGCGAAGCCCGCGAGGCCGACGACGTCGAGCAATTGAAATGCGCGTTCGATGTCCTCGGTCGGAAACTTGCGGCGCCACGCCTTCCACGCGCTGACGTAACCCAATCGTCCGCAGAGCAGGTTCTCCATCACCGTCAGCCGCTCGACCAGGTTGTACTCCTGGAACACCATGCCGATGTGGCGGCGCGCTTGGCGCAAAGGCGTGCCGACGAGGCGCGCGAGATCGGCGCCGTCGAACAGAATTTCGCCGGAGGTCGGCTCAACCAACCGATTGATGCAGCGGATCAGTGTGCTCTTGCCGGTGCCCGATGGCCCGATGATGGCATTGATGCAGGTCTCGCCGAACGCGAGGTCGATGTCGGAGAGGACCGGCTTGCCCGGCACGTATTCCTTGGTGAGCCCGCGGATGACGAGGGAATTGGGCATGGACGCCCGCGGCATCGCCCGCCGCGGATCTTCGGTCAGCGCGCAGTTTAGCCGAGCCGTGCATTACATCGGCACGAAAAATGACGCGCGCTCGCGACGTACAACAATCGCGAGCGCAGATCCTCTAGGAACGTGAACGCGTCAGCCGCCGCCTTTGCCTTTTCCGTGACCGTTGCCGCTGCCTGCACTGTGTCCGGGATCGGCAGTGACAATGCCTGCGGTGGCGCTGCCCTTGCCGGTCGTGACGCCGGCTGACGAACCGCTCGTTGCGCCCGAAGCAGTCGTCAAACCTTTGGCACCGTGGCCGCTAGAAGTACCGACCGCCGTCGTGAGACCACGGCCCGGTGCGCTGACGCGCGCGCCGTCCGCGGTAGTAATGCCTGTCGACGTTGTTACTTTTGACGCGCTAACCGTTGTTGTGGCCTTCGAAGCGGTGTTCGACGTCGCTGCGATCGCTGCTGCGGGTGCCTTGATGCTGCGATTAACCGAGCCCATCGTCGTGCCATAGCTTTGGGCAATGCGGCCCCATCCCATGCCGTCCGCTCGCTGTTGCAGAACGCCTGCGAAAGTGACGGTCTTTCCGTCCGCCGTCATGATGCTGCCGCCTTGTAGTGCTGTCTGAAGCTCCGCGCTGGTCGGATCGGTGATCCCCGCCTTGTTCAGCGCGAATTGCGCGAGCGCGAGCGAGTGCGAGACGTTGCCCCAACCCATTGGCTTGGTTGGCGGCGTGATCGTAGTCGTTGTCGTCGCCGGTTGGCCGTTCGCGTCCGTCGAGGTGTACGTCAACGTGGCTGGCGTTCCTGTACGCAACGCGTTCGCCAATGCGACGGCATTTTCTTGCGATCCCGCGAGCGTGACGAAGGGATGCGCAACCTTTCCAGCGACAAACGTCGCCGGCGTCGTTGCGGAGGATGTTGTGCTGGAATCGGTTGTCGTTGCCGCCGCATTTGCGCACAGTGCCAGCGCAACCATCACTGCGCAGTGCCTCATCACATGCTTGCTCATGGTTTTGCTCCGTTTGTTCGCGAGGATGTTCACCCGGTTCCGACCAGCTTTTCGGTTTGCAGAATAATTTCGGTCGCGGTGGCGCTGTCGCGAAGCAGCCCACCATCTTTGATCGCCGTAACGGCGAGACGGGTTGTATTCGGCGTGAGCGCTTCGATTTCGATCTCGATCTCGCGATCAGATGCGCGCGCCGTGATCACTTCCTTGTTACCGTCGCGTTTCGCTTCGACGATCTTGATCTGCATCCGTCCGAGCGCAGCAACCGTTGAACGGCGAACCTTCGCCTGCGGTGCTGCGAAGGTCTTGTAGACGATGCCGCCGAGCGTATGCGACACACCAGTGGACAGGCCCACGCCGCCCGCTGTGAGTGCGACCGCCGCGCAGCCTGAGAGCGTTGCGATTATCGCCACGCTCACGCATCGGTGAATCGTTCGTTCGAGCCACTGCGCCATCCGCCTATTATGACGTTGGCATGGACGCCGAGGCCGACCGCTTGTCGGCGCGCCGCGAGAACATCGCAGCGTGTTGCGCAACAGTCGGCGTCGCGCGAGCTGTGTACTACTGCTGTCGCGGAGACGTGTTACTTCTTCGCCTTCGCGGCCGCTTCCGCTTTTTCGCGGGCCGTTTCCTTGTCGTACGACGCCTTGTCGAACCCCTGTCCCGAGCCCGATGCGACTTGCCGCACGACTTCCCACGTCGTCTTGTAGTTGATCGGGAAGAAGCGGTCGGCGCCGTCGAAAGCCTTCTGCATTTCCGGCGGGAAGCGGTATTCGTAAAAACAGGAAAGCAGCTTGTCGGCAAGTTGCGGCGCGAGGTCGTGCGCATACGCGAACGACGACGTCGGGAATTTCTGGCTGCGATAGATGACGCGGAAATCGGATTCCTTCACCTGTCCGCGTTCGGCCATCCGGTGAAACACGTCGGATGCGACCGCGCCCGCGTCGTAGTCGCCGGAATTGACGCCCATCACCGATTGGTCGTGCTTGCCCGAGAAGATGATCTTGTAGTCCTTGTCCGGCGTTAAGCCTTCCTTCGGAAACAACGCCAGCGGCGCGAGATGGCCCGAATTCGATGACGGCGACGTGTGTGCGACTTTTTTTCCTTTGAGATCGGCGAGCTTTTGATAAGGCGAATTCGCCTTGACGATGACAATCAGGTTGTAGCCCTGAAATTCCTTCGCCGTTCCCTTGACAGCGAAGGGGATCGCCCCGGCGAGATTGACCGCAAATGCGGTCGGCCCGGTCGAAAATCCGGCGACGTGCAAACGCCCCGAGCGCATCGCTTCGATCTCGGCCGCGTTCGACTGCACCTGATAGAACACGACTTTCTTGTCGAGACACTTGGAAAGATAAGTCGTAAATGGCTTGAAGATGTTTTCGTAGACGGCAGGATCTTCGACCGCCGTGTACGTGAAGACGATCGTCGACGGGTTTTTCCACTTTTTCGAATCGGTCGGAACGTCGGCGACCAGATCCTTGTTTGCGTCGCAGTACATCGCGTCCAGCTCGCCGCGATTCGCACAGGCATCAGCCGCCACCGATACCGGCGCGCTCGCGAGCGCGGCCGCCAATGCAACCAGCGCGAAAATAAGACGGTAAACGGGCATGGAATTCTCCCTTCGCAGTGCGAGGAACGCGCTGTCGGCGCAATCTTTGTATGGCATCGCGGGCGGACGCCGGCGCGGCCAAGACTCTAACACCGGCGTGAGGCAGCCGCACCTTTAGGCAGAACGGCGTGAAACTTGCTTAGCGTAAAATCCACAGCTTTCGCGCGCCTGTCGTGACCACACCACTCAACGTCGCGATTCTTGCCGCCGGACAAGGCAAGCGCATGCATTCGGCGTTGCCGAAGGTGTTGCATCCGCTTGCCGGCCGACCGTTGGCCGCGTACGTCATCGATACCGTGCGTACGCTCGCGCCTCGCGCGATCGTCATCGTCGTCGGCGCGGGTGGCGATAGTGTCACTGCGGCGCTTTCGACGTCCGATCTCATTTTTGTCCGGCAGGACCCGCCCGTCGGCACGGGCGACGCGGCGCGAATTGCGTTAGCTGCCATGCCCGGGGACGGTGTGACGCTGGTCGGCCTGGCCGACGTGCCGCTCGCGCCGGCCGCAGCGCTTGCCGCGATCGTCGATCATGCACGGCGCGGCGATGTAGGCCTCCTGACGGCGCGCGTTCCGGACCCGAACGGCTTGGGCCGCATCGTGCGTGACGCCGCTGGCGGTGTGAAAGCGATCGTCGAGCATCGCGATGCGTCTTCCGCTGAAAGCGCGATCAACGAGATCAATACCGGATTCATCGCTGCGCCGACCGCACTGCTCGCACGCTGGGTCGCGCAGCTCGTGCCGCACAACGCACAGCGCGAGTATTACTTGACCGATATCGTCGCGATGGCCGTCGCCGAGGGCGTTCCCGTCGCCGCGCAAGTCGCTGACGATGAACGCGAAGTGCGCGGCGTCAACGATCGGGCACAGTTGGTGTTTGCGGAGCGCATAATCCAAGACCGGCGAGCGAAAGCGCTGCTCGAAGCCGGCACGTGGATCGCGGATCCCGCGCGCATCGACATTCGCGGCGCGCTGTCCTGCGGGCGCGACGTGCGCATCGATGTCGGATGTGTGTTTGAAGGTGCGGTTACGCTGGGAGACGACGTCGACATCGGCCCGTACTGCGTATTGCGCGATGTGACGATCGCCGCCGGCAGCGCGATCCTGCCGTTCTCGCATCTGCACGACGCGACGGTCGGTGCGCGCTGCAGGATCGGGCCTTATGCGCGCTTGCGCCCCGGCGCCGCTCTCGACGACGAGGTCCACGTCGGCAATTTCGTCGAGATCAAGGCGAGCACGCTGGGTCGTGGCGCCAAGGCGAATCATCTCGCCTATATCGGTGACGCGACGGTGGGGCGCAACGTCAACTACGGCGCAGGATCGATCACGGCGAATTACGACGGCGCGAACAAGCACCGAACGATCATCGGGGATGACGTGCACATCGGGTCCAATTGTTTGCTGGTTGCGCCATTAGAGATCGGTCGCGGCGCAACGATCGGCGGCGGCAGCACGATCGTCGAAGGTGCGCCCGCCGACGAATTGACGCTGGCGCGCGCTCGGCAAGTCTCGATTGCCGGTTGGCAGCGACCGGCGAAGAAGCCCAAGTCAACGAAATAGCGAACGGGAGTTTGTCATGTGCGGCATCGTTGGCGCGACATCGGCTCGCAACGTGGTTCCAATCCTGATCGAAGGAATCCGGCGGCTCGAATATCGCGGCTACGATTCCACCGGCCTTGCCGTGGTCAATGGCGGCGCATCGCCGGTTCTCGAGCGGCTGGTCTCGACGGCGCGTGTCGCCGATTTGGCTTTGCAGGCCGACGCTTGCAAGCTCCATGCGACGACCGGAATATCGCATACGCGGTGGGCGACGCACGGCGCGCCGACGGCCGACAACGCGCATCCGCATCTGTCGCGGGACGAAATCGCCGTCGTCCACAACGGCATCATCGAAAACTACGAAGCGCTGCGTGAGCGATTGAAGACGCAGGGCTATGTCTTTCGCACGCAGACCGACACCGAAGTGATCGCGCATCTGATCCACGCGCAGTGGCATAGCGCGGCGAACGGCGATCTGCTTGCTGCCGTCCGGATGGCAGTGGCCGAATTCCATGGCGCATTCGCCATTGCGGTGATTTCAACGCGTGAGCCCGGCCGCGTGATCGGTGCGCGCCAGGGGAGCCCGCTGGTCGTCGGCATCGGCGAGGACGATCACTTTCTGGCGTCGGACGCCGCTGCGCTGCTGCAGGTCACGCGGCGCGTCGCGTATCTGGAGGAGGGCGATGTAGCGGACGTGCGGCGCGATAGCTATGCGATCTACGATGCAATCGGGCAGCGTGTGATGCGTCCGGTGGTCGACGTCAAGGGCAGCGGCGACGTGGTCGAGCTCGGGCCGTACCGGCATTTCATGCAAAAGGAAATCTTCGAGCAGCCGCGTGCGGTCGCCGATACGCTCGATGCCGTCAACGCGATCGAGCCGGCGCTCTTCGGACCCCAAGCGGCAGAAGTCCTGCGCGACGTCGATTCGGTGCTGATCATCGCGTGTGGAACGAGCTATTACTCGAGCCTGGTCGCGAAGCAGTGGATCGAAACGCTGGCGAAGATTCCGTGCACGGTCGAGATCGCAAGCGAATACCGTTATCGCGACAGCGTGCCGCGCAGCACCGCACTCGTCGTCGTCGTCTCGCAATCGGGCGAGACCGCCGACACGCTGGCGGCGTTGAAGCATGCAAAGTCGCTCGGCCAGAACAAGACGCTGGCCATCTGCAATGTCGCGACGAGCTCGATGGTGCGGCAGACCGAGCTGGTATTTTTGACGCGCGCGGGTGTCGAGATCGGCGTCGCGTCGACGAAGGCGTTCACCACGCAGCTCACCGTACACTTTCTGCTTGCACTGACGCTCGCCAAGCTGCGCGGTCTTTTGTCTGCTGATGAGGAAGGGAAATGCCTGAAGGCGCTCCGTCACTTGCCCGCGGCGATTCGCGGCGCGCTCGCGCTCGAGCCGCACGTCATGGCGTGGGCGCAGGCATTTGCGCAGAAGCAACACGCGCTGTTCCTCGGCCGCGGCCTGCATTACCCGATCGCGCTC
>VBCG01000258.1 GCA_005881895.1 Betaproteobacteria bacterium | reverse complement strand
GAAGATGACGCACCTCGGCAAGAACACGCGCAGCACGATTCTTTCCAAGGGCATCGCTGCGGGACACGGCCAGAATGCCTATCGGGGGCTGGTAAAGGTAGCGAAGAGCGCGGTGGGCGCGCGCAATTACACGCAGTGCGATTCGCTGCTGCTCGGCGACAAGTGCGCGGCGCACACGTTCCCCTACATCGAGGTGAAGAACGCCACGGCGAAGGTCGAGCACGAAGCCTCGACATCGCGCATCGGCGAGGATCAATTGTTCTACTGCATGCAGCGCGGACTCTCTTCCGAAGATGCCGTCTCGATGATCGTCAACGGATTCTGCAAGGAGGTCTTCAAGGAGCTGCCGATGGAATTCGCGGTCGAGGCGCAGAAGCTGCTCGGCGTAAGTCTGGAAGGGAGTATCGGCTGAGATGGCCATGCTCGAAATCAAGAACCTCCACGTCAGCGTCGATGACAAGCCCATCTTGCGCGGCATCGATTTGCGTGTCGACGCCGGTGAAGTGCACGCAATCATGGGACCGAACGGTTCCGGCAAGAGCACGCTCGCGCACGTGCTGGCCGGACGGGAGCATTTTCGTGTGACGGCCGGTGGGGTCACCTACGAAGGCCACAACCTGCTCGACATGGCACCGGAGGAGCGAGCACGCGAAGGCGTATTTCTCGCTTTCCAATATCCGGTTGAGATTCCGGGCGTAAGCAACATCTATCTACTCAAGGCGGCGCTCAACGCGATCCGCAAGCATCGCGGCGAGCCGGAGCTCGACGCGATCGAGTTTTTGGCGCGAATCAAGGACAAGCTGAAGCAGATGGACATGGATCGGGCGCTACTCAACCGCGCCGTCAATGAAGGCTTCTCTGGCGGCGAGAAGAAGCGCAACGAAATTCTGCAGATGGCCTTCTGCAGATGGCCGTGCTCGAGCCGAAGCTCGCGATTCTCGATGAGACCGATTCGGGCCTCGACATCGACGCGTTGAAGATTGTCGCCGACGGCGTGAACGCGATGCGCGGCCCCGACCGCGCGATCATCCTGGTGACGCACTATCAGAGAGTGCTCAATTACGTTGTGCCGGACGTCGTGCATGTGCTGACGCAGGGCCGTATCGCCAAGTCCGGTGGTCCCGAGCTGGCGCAAGACCTCGAGCGGCGAGGCTATGGCTGGGTGGAGGCCGAGACGGTCGCATCGGCGTCCGTCGCGGAATCGACATGATCTCCCAAATGAACGTAGCGGTGCATTCCCATTATCGCGACCAATTCGCGCGGCTTGAGCCGCAGCTCGCCGGCGCAAACCTGCCGTGGCTGCGGAACGCCCGCCGCGAAGCGTTCGATCGTTTCGCTGAGCTGGGTTTTCCGACGACGCGTCACGAGGATTGGAAATACACGAATGTCGCGAGCATCGAGAAGCGCGCTTTCATGAGCCCTGCAGCTTCGAACGGCGTAGATGCGGCGCAAGTGAACGCGCTCGCACTGGCCGGCGCGCATCGGCTGGTCTTCGTCAATAGCCGTTACGACGCGGCGCTGTCGCGCGTTCGTTTACTGCCCGCCGGCGTGACGTTGCGGAACTTGGCGAAGGCGCTGGTGAACGATGCGGACCGGCTTGAACCGTTGCTCGCTGAGGATATCGGAGCGCTGGCCACGGGATTCGATGCGCTCAATGCTGCGTTCTGGGGCGATGGCGCGTATATCGACGTCGCGACCGGTACGGCGATCGACGAACCGATTCACCTGCTGTTCATCAGCACGCAAGCCGATGCGGCGATTCATGTGCGAACGATGATTCGCTGCGGCGCCGGATCGCGAGTGACGGTCGTCGAGCACTACGTCGGGTTGGGCGATATCGTTGCTTTGACGAATGCCTCGACGCGGATCGAAGTCGAGCAGGGCGCGCAGATCGAGCACTGCAAGCTGCAACAGGAATCGCGGCGCGCGTTTCATGTTGGCGTTATTCATGCGCAACAAGGGCAGGGTAGCCGTTTCACGTCCTGCTCGTTCGCGCTCGGTGCGGCGCTGTCGCGCAACGACATCACAACACGCTTTGACGCGGAGGGCTGCGACGCTACGCTCAACGGCCTGTACATGGCTGATGGCCGGCAGCACGTGGATCACCATACGTGCATTGACCACGCCAAACCGCGGGGCGTGAGCCGCGAGCTCTATAAAGGCGTGCTGGATGGCGCGGCGCGCGCGGTGTTCAACGGCAAAGTCATCGTCCGCCCCGACGCCCAACAGACCGACGCGCATCAGTCGAATCGCAATCTGTTGTTGTCCGAAGGCGCCGAGGTCGATACCAAACCACAACTGGAGATCTTCGCCGATGAC
>VBCG01000105.1 GCA_005881895.1 Betaproteobacteria bacterium | reverse complement strand
CAGCCGTGACCGCGGCCCACAGTGCCCTCGATACGAGCAACGCGGCGCTGACCGCGCGCTACGACGAAATCCCGTATGCCGCGCTTCCGCATCCGCTGACACACCCGGATCGCCTGGCCACGGTCGCCACGTTCCTCGGCATGGATCCGCCGGACGTCGTGCAATGTCGCGTGCTCGAAGTGGGTTGCAACGACGGCGCCAATCTAATTCCGATGGCGATGAGCTTGCCGTCGGCGCAATTCGTCGGCTGCGATCTGTCGGCGCGGGCCCTCGATGCCGGACGTCGGATGATCGGCGAGCTGGGGTTGTCGAACATCGCTCTCGTCCTGGAAGATCTGTCGGCGCTTTCGCTGTCGCACGGCACGTTCGATTACATCGTCGCGCACGGCGTCTATTCGTGGGTGCCGGCGCCCGTTCGCGACGCGTTGTTTGCACTGGCCTGCACGCGGCTTTCTCCGAATGGCGTCATGTTCGTGAGCTTCAACGCACTGCCGGGCTGCCGCGTGAGACAGGCCACGTGGGAAGTCCTGCATGCGCATGTCGATCACATCGAGGATCCGCGTGTGCGTCTGACTGAGGCGCGCAGGCTCGCGCGCATTCTGGCCGACGGCGGCAAGGTCGGGCACGACGCCGACGAAGCAGTGCGCGCGGAATTTCGCGCCGTTGCGCAGCGAAGCGACAGCGCGTTATGCCACGATGATCTCGCCGTGCCGAACGATCCGTTCTATTTTCGCGATTTCGTCGCGCATGCCGCGCGTTTCGGGCTCAAGTATCTCGCGGAAGCCGACTTGCACTCGATGAGCGCTGCCGGCGTCTCGGCAGACGCCCGCGCGTTCCTTTCCGGCCTCGATCCGTTGTCGCGCGAACAATATCTCGACTTCATTCGGCTGCGCCGCTTTCGCCAATCGCTGTTGCAGCGTGGCGACGCACCGGGCGAGATGATGCTGCACCCGAAGCGCGTCGGCGCAATGCAGGTATCGGCGGATCCTTCGCTGCTGCGCGCGGCGGAGGCGGGCAAAGTCGGCGATTTGGCGCGAGGGCTCGATCCGGCGAATGGCGAAAACGGACCCGTGCGCATCCTGCTCGATACGCTCGTGCAGCATTCACCCGGCGCCATCTTTGTGGAGAAGCTGCGCGAGAGCGTCGGTGCGCTGCCGCGTCCGCTCGAAGCGATTCTTACCGATGCGTTCGTGTCGGGGGTCGTGACGTTGCACGTCCATCCCGCTTCGCTCGCGACGACCGCGACACAGCGTCCATCGGCGAGCCCGCTCGCCCGGCTGCAAGCGCGTAACAACGATGAAGTGACGACGCTGTTGCATCGGCGCATGCGGTTGCCCGACGCCCCTGCGCGGCGATTGCTGACGCTGCTGGATGGAACGCGTGATCGCGAAGCGCTGGCGATCGCGATGAACGGTCCCGCTTTCGGTGATGACCGCGATAAAGCCCGTGCCTTCGTCGATTACGGGCTGGAGCAATTCGCGCGGCTCGCGCTGCTGTGCGCTTGACGGTCAACGCGCGTAAGCCGCCTCGGCAAGATATTGGTGGATGAACGCGATCGCCATGCTGCCTTCGCCGACACCGGACGCTACGCGCTTGATCGAGCCGTGGCGCACGTCGCCGGCGGCGAAGATTCCCGGAACGCTCGTCTCCAGAAGGAACGGATCGCGCTTGAGCGGCCACGACCCATACCGTTGCGCGACGAGATCGAGGACGTCTCGCCCGGTACAAACGTAGCCACGCTGGTCGCAAATCACCGTGGGCGGAAGCCACGCTGTCTCCGCGTCGGCGCCGATGAACACGAACAGCGCCTGCGTTGCCGCGCGTCGACGCGTGCCGCTCTGACGGTCCTCGATGACGATCGCTTCGAGATGCTCGGTTCCTTCGAGCGCGACGACCTGGCTCATAGCTTCGACCTTGACGTTCGACTTCCTCGCGAGCTGCTCGATCAGGTAATGCGACATGCTGGCCGCGAGCGACGCTCCGCGAATGAGGATCGTGACCGTCCGTGCATAGTCCGTGAAGAACATCGCCGCCTGGCCCGCCGAATTGCCGCCGCCGATCAGAAAAATATCGAGCCCGCGCGTCCCGGCCGCTTCCGTTCGCGCGGCGCCGTAGTAAATACCGCGACCGACGAGCGCTTCGGCGCCGACGACTTCGAGCTTGCGCCAGCTCACGCCGTTGGCGACGATGATTGTCTGCGTTTCGATGCGGTTGTCGCCGTCGAGCTGAATCGCGCGTTTCGACAGCGTTGGATCCGCCGCGATGCCGACGACTTCGCGCGCGACGATGATCTCGGCGCCGAACCGCTTCGCCTGTTGCAACGCGCGATTGCCGAGGTCGTCACCGGCGACGCCCGTCGGAAAGCCCAGGTAGTTTTCGATGCGCGACGACGTGCCCGCCTGCCCGCCCGGCGCGTGCCGCTCAATCAGAAGGGTGCGGAGGCCCTCGGACGCGCCGTAAACGGCCGCCGCCAAGCCGGCGGGACCCGCGCCGACGATGGCAACGTCGTAGCGACCATTCGATGGATCCGTTTGCAGACCCAGCCGCTCGGCAACCGTTCGAAACGTCGGTGTCGTAAGCCGCTCGCCATCGGGCAGCACGACCACCGGATACGCTTCGGTCGGCTGCGGCGTTGGAGCGAGCCCGATGCGGGCTTCGGGATCGTGAATATCGTGCCAGCGGAACGACACGCGATTGCGCGCGAGAAAATCGCGCAACGCGTGGCAGGCAAGATCGAAGCGATGCCCGATGAGCTTCACCGTCGCGATCGGCGTCTCGGCGGTCACCTGCTGCAAGTGGCCGATGCGCGTCGCCATCGTCCGCATCAGCTCTGCGTTGAGTTGCGCGCACGCCGCAATCAACTCGCGAAAATCCTCCGGCTCCAAGCGGCAAACGCGCGTCGCTTCGGCGGCCCGCAAGCTCGCAATCGCAGGGGAGCCCAACAACAGCGGAACCTCACCCGCGTGGTCACCCGGACGATAGGTGTTGATGACGCGCTCGATGCCGCCGACGTACTTCGAGACCGTCAGCTTTCCGGACAACAAGATGAAGAATGCCGGGACCTCGCCCTCCTGGATCAGCCAATCGTTCGGGCGCAGATAGACGTCGGCCGCGCGCGACGCGATGACCGCGAGCTCGCGCTCTGGCACACCGGCCAACAGCGGGACAGTCTTCAGCTGTTCAGCCGTGATCATGATCTTGCAATCAGCACGCGCACCGCTGTTCGCACGAAAGGGTCCTCACAAGAATCCTGACGAGCCGTTCGGCATCTCGTCGAAGAACGCCTCGTCGATGAAGCACCAGCCCCAGCTCTCTCCCGGCTCGAACGACCGGAGGATCGGATGATGCGTCGCCCGAAAATGCGCGCTCGCGTGCTTGTTCTTCGAGTCGTCGCAACAGCCGACGTGCCCGCAGCTAAGGCACAGCCGCAAATGCACCCAGCTGTCGCCGGTGCGCAGGCACTCTTCGCAGCCGTCGGTGCGCGGCGTCACGGGACGAATCTGATCGAAATGCGGGCAACTATCCATTGGCGATTTCCGGTGTTATCGATATTCTATTGGTCTGCGCGCGGTAGATATTCCAGTGATGCAACGACCGTTGCTCTAAGCCGCAGATCACTCGTACTCGGAGACCCGCATGCCGAATCAGCGCACGCTTGCACGCGAACTTGTTGTCATGATGAAGCCCGACGTCGGATTGCGCGCCAAGGCGGCGGGAATCGCATCGCTCGCCGGCGTCGATGTGTCGCACTTGTCACAGACTATCGACGCTGCCGGCGCGCTGCTGCGCCCGCTGTTCGACACCACCGAGGATCGTCTCGAGAAAGCGCACGCGACGCTCGCGGCGGCCGGCATCCAGGTCCCGGCGTTGTCGCATTACTACCGCGTGCACGCCGATGACGGCAAGCTCGATGCGCTTGCGCACGCGCTGGCCGCCTCGCCGCTCGTGATGGCAGCGTACGTAAAGCCGGCCGCAACGCTCGCCGGACTGAATGACATGACGCCGAAGTCAGCGCCCGCGCCGGCGACGACGCCGGATTTCAGCGCCCGCCAGCTCTACCTCGACCCAGCGCCGGGCGGCGTTGACGCGCGCTTCGCGTGGACGGTTCCCGGCGGCAGCGGCGCCGGTGTGCGGATCATCGACATCGAGGTCGCGTGGAATTTCGCGCACGAGGACTTGCTCGTCAATCAGGGCGGTGTCGTCGCTGGCGTTCCGGGCACTGACGCCGATTCCATCAATCACGGTACCGCTGCGGTCGGCGTGTTCAGTGGCGACGGCACAGGAATCACGGGAATTTGCCGTGCCGCCGATGTGACCGGTATCGCGCCGACGGGAAGCTTGTCCACGGCGGCGGCCATTCACAGCGCCGCTGATCGTTTGGCCGCCGGCGACATCATTCTGATCGAATTGCAGCGCGCAGGTCCGCGGTTCGGAACACCTCCCGCAGGACGCGGCAATCTGCCGCTTGAATGGTGGCCCGACGACTTCGACGCGATCTTGTATGCAACGGGCAAGGGCGTGATCGTCGTCGAAGCGGCAGGCAACGGTTACGAAAATCTCGACGACGCTTTCTACGACGCTCCGTTGGCGGGCTTTCCGGTGACCTGGAGCAATCCGCTGCGCCGCGCTGCGCGCGATTCGGGCGCCATACTCGTCGGCGCGGGCGCTCCACCGCTCCTGACGCACGGCAACACATGGGGCCCCGATCGCTCACGACAGGACTTCTCCAACTATGGATCCGCGGTCGACGTGCAAGGATGGGGCCGCGAAGTGACGACGACCGGTTATGGCGATCTGCAAGGCGGTGCGAACGCGAACACGTGGTACACGGATAACTTCGCGGGGACCTCGAGCGCATCGGCGATGCTCGCTGGCGTGTTGGGGTGCGTGCAGGGCGTTGCAAAGGCCAGCGGCGCAGCGCGCACGCCATCGCAAGCCAGAGCATTGCTGCGCGCGACGGGGTCGCCGCAACAGGACAATCTGCCGCAGTTTCCTGCGACGCAACGTATCGGCAACCGTCCCGATTTGCGCCAGCTGCTCGGGGCGTTGGGGACGGAGACCGACGTTCCGCAACCGCTTTATCGCTATCGGGATGCACAGATTCCCGACTACTTCTACACGACGAACTGGAATGAGCTCGGCGCCGGCAATGCGGCATGGTCATACCAAGGGATTGCCTGCCGCGTTCATCTTGCAGCGATTCCGGGGACGGTTCCCCTTTACCGTTACTGGAATTCGCTGCTCGGCGATCATTTCTTCACGACGGATTACTCGGAGATCGGCGCCGGCAAGTATGGCTGGGTGCTGGAAGGCGTTGGCTGCTATGTGCACGACCAGCCCGTTGCCGGCGCCGTGCCGTTATATCGCTACTGGAACTCGCAAGGCCGCGACCACTATTACACGACGAACTGGAGCGAGCTCGGAAACGGCCAGGGCGGATGGCTGCTCGAAAAAATCCAATGCTACGTGCACACATAGAGAGCCCAGTCACTTCGATTGCTTGACCGAGAACGTCTGTCCTGCAATCGTTGCCGTTCCATTGCGGTTTTTGGGGTGGCCCGCGTAGGGCGCCACGGTGTACGTGACGGTCCCGTTGCCGTTTCCGCTTGACCCGCCGCTGACTGTGATCCACGAAACATTGCTCGTCGCTGTCCAGCCACAGCCCTGCGCCGCGGTCACCGCAACGCTTCCAGCGCCGACGCCGCTCGGATACGTTGCGCTCGCGGGCGAAATGGCATACGTGCAGGGCACGGTCGAGGCAATCCTGCTCACGCTGCCGCCGAGATTGACGACATAAAGCTCGCCTTGCTCGTCTTCACCGAACGACGAGATGTTCGCCGTCGTGTCGAGAAGCAGAGTCTGCGTCGTTCCATCCCATCCCAAGATTTCGCCCGAGCAGTAGTCGCCATAGACATACGTACCGCCGGGAAGCGTGTTCGCCGACCCACGGTAGACATAACCGCCGGTGATCGAGCAGCGTCCGCCGGAATGCGGATAGTCGAAAATCGGGGAAATGTAATTCTGCGGACTGCCGCAGAGCGCGGCGTCGATGTTCGTACACGCGGTTCCCTCGAACACGCGCCAGCCATAGTTGCCGCCATTGACGATCGGCATATCGACTTCCTCGCGCGCGCCTTGGCCGACGTCGCCGACCCATTGGACGCCCGTGACTGGGTCGAAGCTGAAGCGCCACGGATTGCGGAAGCCGTACGCAAAGATCTCGTCGGCACCCGGCGTTACGCCAAAGAAGGGATTGGTCGGCGGCGACGAATACGTGCCCGGTGCGCTGACGTCGATCCGCAGGATCTTCCCGAGCAGCACATTGATGTTCTGCGCGTTGTTCGGCGGATCGTTGGCCGAGCCGCCGTCGCCCACGCCGATGTAGAGATAATTGTCCCGACTACCAAACGCCAACATTCCGCCGTTGTGGTTCGTATTCGTCGGATGCGGGATGGTTAGAAGCACTTTCCCGGTTGGATTCGCAACGTTCGGATCAGTCGACACCTGGTATTCGGCAATGACGATCGTGCCGTCGCCGGTCCGCGTGTAATAGACGAAAAAACGCCCGTTGGTCGAATACTGCGGATGAAAAGCGAGGCCGAGAAGACCCTGTTCGCCGCCGGCAACGACTTTCGCATGAATATCGAGAAAGAGCGTCGGCGTCGTCGACCCGTGCTGAAGCACGCGAATCGTTCCACCCTGCTCGACAATGAAAAGACGATTCGAGCCGTCACCCGCGTTGGTGACGAATGTCGGGCTGGAAAGTCCTGTGACGACCGGCGTCAATTGAATCGCCGCGAAAACCGGCGATGTCAGGCAAAACAACAGGGCGACAGCGAAACCGCGCATGATTTGCGCAATCTTCATGGCGGTAGGTCTCCTTCCTGCAACGGGTTTGTTGTTGGGCGCAAGAGCTGATCTTCGTCTCTCTCGCCGTGCCGCTCTCCGATCAGCCGCGTGATCTACGGCGTGCGCCAGGCCTGTTCCGAGCGCTGATCGAAATGCTCATACGCTTTCACCAGGCCCGTCAGCACTTCGGC
>VBCG01000067.1:7641-14263 GCA_005881895.1 Betaproteobacteria bacterium | reverse complement strand
GCGCTCCATCATTCGGAGATCGCGATCGCTGAGGTTTAGCGCTGTGTCGACCCAAATGTTTACGACTCGCATTAGTTCGTCTCGCAGGATCGGGTCTACCTCATTACGCGCCCGCTCAAATCCTTGACGGCCATTAGCGCTTTTTGAGTGGCGGCGTATATAGCTGTAAACCGCTTGTTCGCCCGTACCGTCCGGAGTAATGACATCTACGATCCCCATGTCGTATAACTGCCGAGTCGAATAAACCGTCCCACTGAGAATTAGTTCCTCGGCGATCCTACGCCCCACCTTTCGTGAAAGGAAACTAAACGCCCCCATTCCCGGGAACATGTTAAAAAGAATTTCGGGGAACCCCATTCGCGACGACTCCTCGGCTACCAGCACGGAGGCAGAGAGTGCTGCCTCGAACCCACCGCCTAGTGCGTCCCCCTGCACTAGGGATATTGAAGTCATGGGAACGTCGCAGTTGCGATGCCAAGGATACAAATTGTCGACACAACTTTCGCCGTAGCTAATTAGCCCTTCGCGATCTTGGTGCTCGATCAGGGAGCGGAACAGCGCGAGATCGCCACCCAAATTGAAAACACCGGCTGTCTTGGAAGCGAGTACCCCGTAATGCACTCTTCCTTTTTCTGGTTTGTGCCCGTTGTGGGAAGCAATGATTGCGTCGAGATACGAGCGAAGTTCCGATAGCAATTGAACGTTGAAGCAAGGCCGGGGATTCGCATTCATGTACGCCCAGCAAACGCCGTATTCGGGATCGAATCTGACTTGAATATGCGAGTAATTGGAATGATGAAGTGCGCGGATCTCAGCGGTCGCGGTCATTACGAACTCCGGGGTTCGGACGGTTTACCGTTCGCACAAGTTACACAACAGCACACATTGTGGCAAACAAAAATAAAATATGTTTATTTTCAAAGGCTTGTCTGTATCACTGCATAACGGGCTCAGTGAGGCACTAAAGCCGGCCCCAAACACCGTTTAAAAGGCCTTCTATAGGCCTAAACGTCGCCTTATACGCCATCTTCTTGCTTTCGCCGATCCAGTAGCCGAGGTAAAGGTAAGGCAAGCCCTGCGACCGGCACGTCTCAATCTGCCAGAGAATGTTGTACGTCCCGTAGCTGGTGCCCGGCACATCGGGCTCGAAGAAGGTGTAGACGGAGGACAGCCCGTCGACCAGTCGATCGACGAGGCTAACCATGCGCAGTACACCTTGTTCACGAAACTCGTAGAGTTGCGTAGCAACGTTGCTGTGCAGCAGAAAATGCTGATACTGCTCACGGCTGTCCTGATCCATGCCGCCACCGGGGTGGCGATAGCGCTGATACCGCAGATAAAGCGCGTAATGTTGGCTATCGTATGTCAACTCGCGTCGAACAGCCGTCAATTCGCGGTGAACTCGCGCCGCGCGCTTTTGGCTTCGGCTTGGCTGGAAATGCGCGACCGGGACGCGCACCGGTCAATCGGGTACGTGGATTACTCGCAATACGGCCGATAGGTAAACGCGCCGCTGCGCCGGAATCCTAAACGGACAAGCTCACTGTAGACGCGCGTGTCGATGAGATGGCTGGGAGTCGCTACTTGAGAACGCGCGGCCCTCTCCGGGAGATAGCTGCAGGGATAGGGTGCCGTGGCGTAAAACTGCAGCGATGCTAGAGGAAGGTCGTTCAGCTTGCTCATGATTCGATCAACGGGCCGCGATCCCATCCGACAGGCGCTGTAGTCGAGTGTATCAACTCGGATAAATGCGCCGCAAACACGCGCCGCGAAATGGGTCGCGCACCGAACGACGCCAAGTGTGTTGTCTCCTGCTGGCAATCAATCAACGGAACGCCGAGGCGCGTCAATGTCGTGACCAACCCAGCAAGCGCAACTTTCGAAGCGTCGGTCGCAACTTTCGAAGCGTCGGTTTCGTGTGTGAACATCGACTCGCCAAAAAAGACGCGGTCAAGAACGATACCGTAGAGACCGCCCACAAGCTCGCCCTCCCGCCATGCCTCTACCGAATGGGCGAAGCCCGCATCATGCAGCTTGCTGTACGCGTCGATGACGGCCGGCGTAATCCACGTACCCGATTGACCGGTGCGCAGCGTTGTCGCGCAGTTTTCAATGACATCGCCAAACGCAGTGTCGATTCGCACGTCGAATTCGTGTCGCTTGATCCGCTTGTGCAGCGAACGTGAAACGCGGAACTCGGCGCAATACAACACCATCCGCGGATCGGGACTCCACCACAGAATCGGCTGGCCCGCACCGAACCACGGAAAGATGCCGCGACGATACGCGGCCAATATGCGATCGGGCGATAAGTCGCCGCCCGCGGCAAGTAGTCCATTGGGATCGTCAAGCGCCGATTCCAGTGGCGGAAACGGACTGTCGAGACGCAGCCACGTAATCATGATGCTCGAAGCTTCAAGCGCAGGACGGCACCAAAGGCGCCAATGATGTATCGATCTCCTTGTTGATCATTAGGCCGTGCGGAGTAGTTACGCAAGTAAAAATTGAGCAGCTTTCGATAACATGAATTCAATGCCAAGAATAGAGATTCGATGGGTACTAATCGTTACTTCGACAATTTCGCAGCGCTTTTGTCGCGCGCGCCGCTGCCCAAAAACCCCTTGGCAAGTCCTGATCCCAAGTGTAGGCGTATTCGGGCGGTCCGGTAAGATTGCGACGCGCTCGCTCGTCGCGTTGTCGCTATGGAAGCGGTCGTCGCGCCATTCTGGTGGGACGCTTAGACGGCCACGAAATCCGGCAATTGGATGGCCTTTGCGTCGAAGGTCGCGGTCGCCCGGCAGCCCAACCGGCGGTTATGCGCGCCGATAAGGCAATCGCCAAACTCAGCCGAAGTGTCCTTCCAGGTGAATAAGGTCTCCTCTATCGCCGCTTCGTCCTCGAACCGTAGTTCCGTGGCGTCGAGCAATGCGGAAATGGTTGCCATGATTTCAGGTTTTTGTAGAGCATAGCGACTGCGCAGCACCCACTCGGTTTCCAGCAGTACGAGCAGGCTCACGAACACGTCCTCGCCGGCCGTGATCTCGCGCCGGATCAAGCGACGAGCCCTTTCGAATTGCGTCTCGTGGTCGCGCACCAGGAACCGCACCAGCACGTTGGTGTCGATTCCCAACATCAGCGTGACAACTGCTCGATCGGAACGGGCTTCCGTCCTTTCTTGCGAAGCGTGCCTGCGAGTTCCATGACGCGCTTGTTCTTCACACGCATTACCACGGTTCCGCCGGGCATCAGCGTAAACGTCAGCCGGTCACCCGGCTTCATGGCGAGAGTATCTCGAATCACTTTGGGTATTGTGGTTTGGCCCTTGGTGGTGAGCGTCGCGTCGCCGTTCATCCTTGGCTCCTGTCCTTACGATCCGTATTGTAGTAAGGAATGAGACATTACGCGAGTACTTCGGCTGTTGACACTGCCGGCGTTCGTGGAACAAACAGCGTTCGCCCCGGCGAGTGATGATGCCTTCACCTGACTCGCAACCGAACGCCCAAAGTGTTGGGGCTTGCAGTATGAGTGAGCTCGGCGGTTGTGAAATCCAGATCAGGTTATGATCGGCAGTCATCGCGAACGTCACGGTTAGCGCGCTGCGCCCGGCAACGCCGAGAAACGTCACAAAGGTAGTCGCGTAACAAGAAACACGAAGGGCAAAAAGTGTAGCAAACGCCCCGGTAGCTCAGTGGATAGAGCAGCCCCCTCCTAAGGGGCAGGTCGCACGTTCGATTCGTGTCCGGGGCGCCAATCGTTCGGATTGCGTGCTACATCCGCACAGACGGATTGAGCGTGTAGCGGCCGGTTACCTTTGCGGCGGCGAGCATGTGGCTACGCATCGCGTTGCGCACGACGTTGCCCGTGAATTTTCCATCCACCGACAACCGGACTACGTCGAGCGCGTAGAGCGTGAAGGTGTAGTGGTGGACGATCGCGTCGTTCCACGGCGGACACGGCCCGTCGTAGCCGTAGTAATCGCCGGCCATCTCCTTGTCGCCGGCGAACCAACCGGTGAAGTCGTTGATGCCATGTCGACCGCCGTCAGGCGCTTCGGGTCCGGATTTGCCACGCGCCACGACGCCGTTCGAATGCGATCCGCGCGCGATGCCTGACAGCGTCGGCGCAAGATCGATCAACACCCAGTGATAGAAATCGACGCGCGGTAACGAAGCCGGAACGACGCGACCCTCCTGGTTGACGTCGTCGCCGCGCGACGGCACGTCGGGGTCGTGGCACAGGAGCGCGAGCGACTGCGTTCCGGTCGGCACGTCCTGCCAAGCGAAGTCCGGATTGCGGTTCGTCGAAAGCCGCACGTGCTTCTCCGGATCGATGACACCAAACGCGCATTCGCCGGGAATCGTCGCCATGTCGGCGAACGCCGTCGTCCACAGCTTCATCGAACGCCGCCAGCGATGGTCATTGCTTCCAATGCGGCGGAATCGTGCTGGCGAGATACGGCAGCGCCTCGATGCGCGCCTTCCACGCCGCGAGCTCGGCGGTCAGCATGCCGTTCGCGTTTAGGTCCGGTAGCTTGGTCTCGCAGCGATTCATAAACGCGACCAGCGGATAGAGCGCATAGTCGGCGGCTGACAAGGGACCCGCGAGAAATTCGCCGCGCATGGCTTTGGTGAACAGCGCGTATTCCTCGACGACCTCCTTGCGCGCCGCGGCGAGCTTCGCTTCGTCGCGCTCTTCGGGCTTCGTGAAAAAGGCCTGCGTGATGACTTTGTCCGCGGCTTCGTCGAAATAGTTGTCGACTTCCGAAATGAGCCGCCGGATCAGCGCGCGGTTTTTCGCGTCGCCTGGAAAGAGCGGCTGACCGCGTCCGGGATACGCCTCGTCCAGATATTCGACGATCGCGTTCGATTCGTAGAGCGTGAAGTCGCCGTCGGTGATCGTCGGCACGCGATGGCGCGGATTGATCGCGACGAATTCGGGCTTACGTGTGTCGCCTGCGGAAAACGAAAGCATCTTGCGGTCGTACGGCAGCGCTTTGTGCTCGAGCGCGAGGTGCGCGCGCCAAGCGTAAGGCGAGCCGGAACCGTAGTAGAGCGTGATGGCCATGTCATCCCTTACGAGGTGTCTGTTGGGATTTCGGTTTATGCGCGGCGCGCATCGCTTCGAGCGACGCTTTTTGCAATTCGAGCGTCTTGATGCTCATCTGGGTCATGCTGAGGCTCATCGCCAGCCAGCTCTCGATCACCTGGAGCTCGTTGATCTTGCGCTCCACTTCGACGGGATCGAGCGCCGCGAACATCGCCGCGGGACTGGGAAAGGGCATCCCTCCCGCCGTGCCGGCGTTCGGTTCCGGCGGCGTACCGAAGCCTGGAATAGGAATCCCGAAGGGATTCCACATTTTCTGCATGAACGCCATCGCGTCCTGCGGCGAGAAGGGCGGCGTATCGCCCGGCGGCGGTTTTGTGGTATCGGCGCTCATCGTGTCTCCGGTGTGGGGCCGCTAAGTCGGGATGTCGGCCCTCTTTGCGCTAATATCGTGCGCCATGGGAGACACTGGCGCAACCTTGCTTCCGCGCCTCGCTGCGGCCGTTGGCGAATTGAATGTGTTGACGGCGCCTGCCGATACCGAACCGTATCTCGTTGATTGGCGCGGCCGGTATCGCGGTGCGGCGCGCGCAGTCGTTCGCCCAGCGTCGACGATGGAGGTTTCCGCGGTCGTGCGTATTTGCGGCGATGAACACGTTGCCATCGTGCCACAAGGCGGCAACACAGGTCTTTGCGGCGCCGCGACTCCCCTTGAAGGCGACGATCAGATTGTGGTCTCGATGATGCGGATGAATCGCGTTCGCGCGCTCGACGCCGACAACGCAACGATGACCGTCGAAGCCGGCGCCACGCTCGTTGCAGTTCAACAAGCCGCTGCCGACGCCGGGCTCTTCTTTCCGCTCTCGCTTGCCGCTGAAGGAAGCTGCACGATCGGCGGCAATTTGTCGACCAACGCGGGCGGCACCGCCGTTTTGCGATTCGGCAATGCGCGGGATCTCGCATTGGGCATAGAAGTCGTTCTGGCTGATGGTCGCGTGTGGAACGGATTGCGTAGTCTCCGCAAGGACAATACAGGGTACGATCTCAAGCAGCTTTTCATCGGCGGAGAGGGAACGCTCGGCATCGTCACCGCGATGGTGTTGAAGCTCTATGCCGCGCCGCGCGCTCGGGTCACTGCGTTCGCGGCGGTGAGCGACGTCGAGCATGCCGTCGCCTTGCTCCGCCACGCGAAGCAAGCCCTCGGAGATCGGCTCACCGGCTTCGAGCTCATCAGCGCGCTTGCGCTCTCGCTTTCGCGCAAGCATCACCTGGGACTTCCTGATCCGCTGCCCGGCCACCCGTGGTACGCGCTACTACAGGTCGACGATACGGTTGCGGAGTCATCACTGGTGTCGCTCGTCGAAGACGCGCTCGCCGCGGCGGTGGAGTCTGCGTTGGCGCTCGATGCGACGGTTGCGAAATCAAACGAGCAAGCGGACAAGCTGTGGGCGCTGCGCGAGAACATCAGCGAAGGACAGCGCCGCGAGGGGCCCAATATCAAGCACGACATTTCACTTCCGGTTTCGGCGATTCCGGCATTTCTCGCCGAAGCCGAAAACGCGCTGCGCGCGGCGTTACC
>VBCG01000067.1:0-7463 GCA_005881895.1 Betaproteobacteria bacterium | reverse complement strand
CGGCGCTACAAAAGTGAGATCGAAATCGAATTGATGCATCGGATCAAGGCAGCGTTCGACCCCGGCGGACTGTTCAATCCGGGCAAGGTCATCTAGGAGAAGAGTGGGCAAGATCATCGTCTGGATCGTCGTCGTTTTCGTCATCCTGTTCGTGCTGCGGCTCGTCAATGCCGGAAAGGCGCGGCGCGCCGACGATCGTCGCGCACGCGCGCGGGAGGAGAAGAAAGCGACGGGAACGATGGTCCGCTGTACCGAATGCGGCGTCTTCCTTCCCAAGATCGACGCGCTGCCTTCGCCGCAGGGCTTTCGTTGCGGCGATCCCGCGTGCGCGCAGCGTCATGGCAACGCCCGCTGAGCAAGACAAGCGGCCCGTGACGGTCCGCCCATTGCAGGACCCGCGCCCGGCGATACCGCCCTACGAGCCGCTGCTGTTGCCGCCCGCGGTCACCGAATCGACGCGGCGGATTCTGTGGATCGTCGACGTCTACCGCGCAAGTTGCGGTGCGGTGCTGCTTTCGGTCGCGCTATTGCTCGACCCGGGGGTGCTAAGTATCGCCACGCCCCATGCGTTCGTGACGGCCACCGGTTTGTATTTCATTTTCGGCGTCGCCGCGTACTGGTGGATCCAGCAAGAGGGTTTGCCGATGCCGCTTCCGCAAACGCTGTTTGCGCTGCTGATCGGGGATGTGTTCTTTCTTGCGCTCGTGATGATTTCCGCCGGCAGCAGCGGCGCACCGCTGCCGATCCTGCTGTTTCCGCAGCTCGCGGCGAGCGGGTGGCTGCAGCGAACGCGCACGGGGTTTTTCCACGCCGCATTCGCCACCGTCGTGCTGCTGGGCCTGGAAGCGTATCGCGTGATCTACCACGCAGTGGGCGGTGCGCCGCTGTTCCAGACGGGGCTCATCTGCTTTGGCTATTTCGCAACCGTCGGCATCGCCGTGGCGCTCGGCCGGTACACCAAGCTGTCCGAAGATTTGGCAGCCCAGCGCGGCATCGACGTTGCCAATCTGGAGCAGGTGAACCGCCTCATCATTCAGGACATGCAGGACGGCGTGCTCGTCGTCGACTTGAACGGTATCGTGCGCGGTCACAACGCGCAGGTCACGCGGCTCCTTGGCAACTTCGGTCGAATGCGTGGCGGCATGCGGCTCGTCGAATTTTCGGCGACGCTGCACGATTACTGGCGCCGCTGGAACGAGGATAGTACGGAGGCGCTGCCGCCGTTCAAGGTCGAGACGACGCAGCGGCTCTTGCGCGTGCGGCTCGTGCGCATTGGCTCCGGATTGAACGGCGGCACGTTGATCTATCTCGAGGACCTCGGCCGCGCACAATCCGAAGCGCAACAGATCAAGCTGGCGGCGCTCGGACGCTTGACGGCGTCGATTGCGCACGAAGTCCGCAATCCACTGTCGGCGATCAATCAGGCGGCGCAGTTGCTGGAAGAAGATCGCGTCGTGGCACCCGCCGGCGAGCGCTTGCTCGGCATGATCCGCAACAATGCCAAGCGCATCGATCGGATCGTCGGCGAAGTGCTGCAATTGAATCGCCGCGACCGCCAGCAACCGGAAGTCATCGCGCTCGGCGAGTTCATGACGTCGATGTGCGACGAGATTACGCAGGCCGAGCATATCGGCAAAGAGGACATCGTGATTCGGGTTCCCGATGACGTGCTGGTGATCTTCGATCGTGGGCACTTGAGCCAGATCATCTGGAATCTGGTGCGCAACGCGTGGCAGCACTGCAAGAAACAATCGGCGAGCATCGTTATCACCGCCCGCCCCGGCTACATGGGCGACGCGGTGATCTGCGAATTGAACGACGACGGTCCCGGCATACCCGCCGAGGCGCGAACGAGTCTGTTCGAGCCATTCTTCACGACGCGGCCGGGCGGCACGGGGCTTGGACTGTATATCGCTCGCGAATTGGCCGACGCAAATGGCGCGGCACTGGAATTGCTGCCCAAGGGACCTGGGGCGCATTTTCGTCTCACGTTGAAGCGGGCAGTAACGCAGACGGCAAAGGCTTAGAATAGCGAGTCGCTTGCCAACCCGTCCCTCATGTCCCGAAGAATCCGTGGTCAACCGAAAGTGCTTGTCGTAGACGACGAGCCCGACCTTCTCGAATTGCTCGAGCTCACGCTGTCGCGCATGGGTCTCGACACGACCCGTGCGGAATCCGTCAACGACGCGTTGCGCCTGCTCGACCGCGAACCCTTCGATTTGTGCCTGACCGACATGCGGCTGCCTGACGGCGAAGGACTGCGCGTCGTCGAGTACATCACCCAAAAAGCGATCGATGTACCGGTCGCAGTGATCACGGCATTCGGCAGCGCGGAAAACGCGGTAGCGGCGCTCAAGGCTGGCGCGTTCGACTACCTGTCGAAGCCGGTTGCGCTCGAGCAGCTCCGCGCGCTCGTCAAGCAAGCGCTCAAGGTGCCCGAAAAGCCCCAGCCCTCGACGGGCTATCAATTGCTCGGCGAATCACCCGCAATGGAGCAAGTACGCAGCATGATCGACCGGCTGGCGAAGAGTCAGGCGCCGGTGTTCATCAACGGCGAATCAGGGAGCGGCAAGGAGCTGGCGGCGCGGATGATCCATCTCAAGGGACCGCGCGCCGAGCTGCCGTTCATCGCCGTCAACTGCGGCGCGATTCCCGAGAATCTGATGGAGAGCGAGTTCTTCGGCTACAAGAAGGGCGCGTTCACCGGCGCCGAAGGCGACCGCGACGGTTTTTTTCAGGCGGCCAACGGCGGCACGCTGTTTCTCGACGAAGTGGCCGATCTGCCGCTCGCGATGCAAGTGAAGTTGTTGCGCGCGATCCAGGAAAAGAAGGTGCGCAAGGTCGGAGCCACCACCGAGGAGCCGGTCGATTCGCGCATCATCAGCGCGACGCACAAGCGACTCGGTACGCTCGTCGAGAATGGGGAATTTCGGCAGGACCTCTACTACCGTCTCCATGTCATCGAGCTCGCGATGCCGTCGCTGCGCGAAATGCGTGAAGACATCCCCCTCATCGCGCACGCGATTCTCGCCAAGCTCTCGCGCAACGGCGCGGCGGCGCTAGAACCCGAGGCGTCGGTTGCCCTCGAACGCTATCCGTTCCCCGGCAATGTGCGCGAGCTCGAGAATATTCTCGAGCGCGGCCTTTCACTGGCGGCCGATTCACAGCACATCACGGCGGAAGATTTGCATCTGACGCCGGTGGCCGACGAAACCGACGTCAACGTTCCGGCGGGCGATAAATGGCCGCTGCAAGACTATCTCGATCGCGTCGAGCGCCAGGCGATCAACGAAGCGCTCGAGAAAACGCGTTACAACCGTACCGCGGCGGCGAAGCTGCTGGGCATCACGTTTCGCGCCATGCGCTACCGGATGGAGCGCCTGGGCATCAAATGACGTCGTGGCGCGCCGCGCGCCTGACGATCGATGCGGAAGGTTTTGCGTCGTACGCACGCTATATCGAATCGCCAAACTACGACGAGCGACCGGGCGGCACGTCAATCACGCTCGCCGTCGTCCATGGCATTTCGCTTCCATCAGGCGAATTCGGCGGTCCGGGCATCATCGATCTGTTTACGAACCGCCTCGATGCGGCTGTACATCCGTCCTACGCTGCGATCGCAAACCTTCGCGTCTCCTCGCACTTCGTGATTCGTCGGGACGGCGAGCTTTTGCAGTTCGTGCCGTGCGGAAAGCGCGCATGGCACGCCGGCGTTTCGAGCTGGCAGGGACGCGAGCGTTGCAACGACTTCTCGGTGGGCATCGAGCTCGAAGGCACCGATACGGTCCCCTACGCAGCAGCGCAATATCGGATCTTGGCGCACCTGTTGAAGGCGCTCTATCGGCGCTACGCGTTTCGCTATGTCGTCGGTCATAGCGATATCGCCCCGGGACGCAAGACCGATCCAGGACCGGCGTTCGATTGGCAGCGACTCGCGCAACTGATCGCGCCGAAGCGGCGATGAGCAAAACATTGACGTTGACCGATGCCGGCTTCTATTGCGCGGCCGGCGATTTCTACATCGATCCGTGGCTCCCGGTGCCGCGTGCGCTGATTACGCATGCACATGGCGATCACGCGCGGCCTGAAAGCCTTGCTTACCTCGCGGCCGCGGAAGGATTGCCGCTGCTTCGCGCGCGCCTTGGCGCTGAAGCAACGATCGACACGATGCGCTACGGCGAAGTGCGGCGGATCGGCAGCGTCGACGTGTCGTTCCATCCCGCGGGACATGTGCTGGGCAGCGCGCAAATCCGGGTCGCACACGCGGAAAGCGTGACGGTCGTATCAGGCGACTACAAGCTTGCGCGCGATCCCACCTGCACGCCGTTCGAGCCAGTTCGCTGCGACACGTTCTTTACCGAGTCGACGTTTGGCCTGCCGATCTTTCGCTGGGACGACAGCGCAACGACCCTGCGCGCGATCGTCACATGGTGGGAGGGCAATCGTGCCGACAAGAAAGCAAGCGTGCTCTTCGCGTATGCGCTCGGCAAAGCGCAGCGGATTCTTGCGGGTCTGATCGAGCTCGGCGGTGCTTTACCCGGCCCCGTGTTTTGCCATGGGGCCGTCGAACGAATGAATGCGGCTTACCGCGACGCGGGCGTCGCGCTGCCGCCGACGATCGCCGTCGCCGACGCGCCGGCCGATATGCAATGGGAGCAAGCGCTGATCATCGCGCCGCCGCTGGCGCAGGGAAGCCCTTGGATGGGTCGCTTCGAGCCCTACCGCACCGCCTTCGCGTCGGGCTGGATGGCGATTCGCGGCACGCGGCGACGGCGCAATTTCGGCCGCGGCTTTGTGCTCTCGGACCACGCCGATTGGGATGAATTGAATCGCGCAATCGACGCGAGCGGGGCGAATGAAGTTCGGGTGACGCACGGTTTTCGCGACGAGCTCGCGCGCTGGCTCACCGAGCGCGGCCGCGCTGCGCGCGGATTGGAAACGCCGTTCGAGGGCGAGGCCGGTGCAACGATTGCGGAGCCGCCGCTCGATATCTCCGGGGATCCACCCGTTCCGAACGTCTGAAGAGCACTCCCGACCCAGTCGAACGGGCGGGCAGTTCCACACCCCCGGGCTACCACTCGCTTCGGGGTATAATGGTGGGTTTATGCAATTGCTCGCCGACTACTTTCCGCTCCTCCTATTTTTTGTCGCCTTCAAGTGGCAAGGCATCTACGTCGCGACGGCTGTCGCGATCGCGGCGTCTGTCATGCAGCTGGCCTACTTCGGCTGGCGCCGCAAAATATCCGCCGTCCACTGGTTGTCGTTCGCCATCATCGCCATTTTCGGCGGCGCAACGCTGTGGCTGCAGGACGACTACTACATCAAGTGGAAACCCACCGTCCTTTATGTGCTGTTCGGTCTTACGCTCGCAACGGGCAAGATCGTCTTCCAGCGCGACCTCCTCGCATTGTTGCTGAAGGATCTGGCGTTGCCCTCTGCGGTGTGGACGCGGCTCACCTGGTCGTGGGTCGGCTTCTTCGCCGCGATGGCCGTAGCCAATTGGTATGTTGCATTCCATTTTTCAACCGACACCTGGGTGAACTTCAAGGTGTGGGGCGGCATTGGGCTTTTCCTGCTGTTCGCGTTGGCGCAGGGCGTCGTGCTCGCGCGGCACATATCGGAGCCGGCGCCGTGAGCGTCAGGGAGACGCTACAAGCGCGCCTCGCCGAGCTCCATCCGTCGATGCTCGACATCCAGGACGATAGCGCCCAGCACGTTGGACACGCCGGCAGCGAAGCCGGCGGCCGGCACTTTTCGGTCACGATCGTGTCCGAGCACTTCCTTGGCCTCTCGCGTCTAGCGCGCCATCGTGCAGTGCTCGACCGCGTCGGCGATTTGATCCCTCATCCGGTGCATGCGCTCGCGATTCGCGCGTATGCCCCCGATGAGTTTCCCTCCTCACGAAAGGATTGACGACATGAAACGAATGATCGCGGCGGGAGCCGCGCTTGCTCTCCTGCTGCCCGCGACGGCAGTCCTTGCGCAGCAGCCGGCCAAGGGGAAGGATGCAACGCCGCCTAAGGCAGCCGCCGCGACGGCGCCTGCCGGCAAGACGCTGTATCCGCAGAGCCAGTTCGACTTGCTGCTGAAGGAACGGCTTGCGCAGGGTCAGGCACAAGACACGCCCGAGCTACGCAACGCGATTCGGGAAGAGCTCAACACGCGCGAGCTCCTCGCCCGCGAAGCGCGCAAGCAAGGGCTCGACAAGACAGCCGACATGAAGACCCAAATGGATCTTGCCGGCCAGACGGTGCTCGTGCGGGCTTATGTCGCCGATTGGATTCAAAAGAATCCGGTGCCGGAATCCGAGCTCAAGGGCGAATACGACAAAATAAAATCCCAGATCGGCGACAAGGAGTACAAGGTGCGCCACATTCTTCTGGAAAAAGAAGATGAGGCGAAGGACGTGATCGCCGAGCTGCAAAAAGGCGCGAAGTTCGAGGACCTCGCCAAGGCGCGATCGAAGGATCCGGGATCCAAGGACAAGGGCGGCGATCTCGACTGGAACGCGCCGGCAAGCTTCGTCAAGCCTTTCGGCGATGCGATGACCAAAACCTCGAAGGGCAAGTTCACGCCGCAGCCGGTACAGACGCAATTCGGCTGGCACGTGATCCTCGTCGAAGACGAGCGCGCCGCAAAGGTGCCGTCGTTCGATGAAGTGAAGCCGCAGCTTCAGCAACGCTTGCAAGCGCAATGGCTCGACAAATACTTCAAGGATTTGCGCGCGAAGAACGGCGTCTAGGATGTGTGCCCCCACGCTTGCGGCTTACGCCGCTGCGCTGCCCCCGAGGGGGCGTAATTCGCGGCTGCGGATGGCTCGGCGCCGCGAATGCGGCTTCGATGGAAAAGGCAGGCGCCAAACGCCTGCCTTTTTTGTGGCGATGCTATCCTACGCGGGCTTTGCGTCGGCCGTGCCGCGCGATGGTCTACTAGGAGGAATCGCATGGCGACCATTCGCCATCCGAAGGACTTTTGGTCCGGCTTGATTTTCGTCGCGATCGGCCTGTTCGCGATCGTCTACGGCTCGAAGTACACGCTCGGAGCCGCTGCGCGCATGGGTCCCGGCTACTTTCCGCGCATCCTCGGAATCCTGCTGATCGTGCTGGGCGGCATCCTCGCGCTGCGTGCGTTGCGACTCGACGGACCGCCGCTACCGCGTTGGAAATGGCGGCCGACCGTCGTTGTGCTCGGCAGCGTCGTGTTGTTCGGCGCGATCGTGCAACCGGTTGGCGTTGCGCTGTCGACTGTCATTCTGATCGTCGGCGCAAGCGCAGCGAGTCCCGAATTTCGCCCCCGTGAGGCGTTGATCGCCGGCGTTCTGCTCGCGGCGCTTGCTGTCGGCGTTTTCGTGATCGGCCTCAAGCTGCAGTTGCCGATCTGGCCTGCTTTCGTGAGCTGACGCGGGCGCGCGCATGGAGCTGCTCAATCACCTTTCGGTCGGCTTCGGCGTTGCGCTGACGGCG